>JBBIRM010000043.1:0-18457 GCA_037441765.1 Deltaproteobacteria bacterium
TCGCCCCAGCGATGGCTCCAATCACTATATTAACTACAAAGGTCAAGACAATCACAATTACAACGTAACCGATGGACTTTTCCTTCGGTGTTTCCATTAGAGTGGGAAGTCCGAGATAGAAGAGGTAGATTCCGTATAGCGCTGACAGGAATGCGAGAACGGATAGTAGAGGGATGATGTAAAAAATTCCACCTACCCACCCCGGGGTCATAGAATAGACGACCGTTTTGAAAGCATTGAGGATGTTTTTCTTTGAGCCAAAACTGGGGGCTAAAGCATCGGCAATCAATGCCACAATATAAATACCTATAAGGGTTAAAATATAATATATGATGGCATGTCCAAAGGCCCTACCAATTCCCCATCGAAAATAGGTTCCGAGCACAGAATGTCCGATCAGACCGTAACCAATTAACTGGGCAATAGCAGGAATTGCAGCGAGAACCATTGCATAGGAGGTATAAAGTTCAGAGATTGTGGCTTGTTCGTCTTTAATTTCGCTCCATGTTTTAGATGGTTTTAAGATTATACTTTTTGCTCTTCCTACCAGATCCATTTTAGGTCTCCTTTCTTTTATTCTAAGATTTCGTACCTTCTAATGAAGACACCACCCTTATCTAATGCCATCTGGAAGATATGACCATCTGGAGAAACCCGAACAGAATGATGGATTTCGTGAGGCATCTCCTGGAAAAAGAGATTTATTCTTTTTAATTCTTTGCCTTCAGGTGTTAAAATTACAATAGTATTAAACCACTTATTATCATCCGCAAGAGCTGCTCCAAGATAGATTCTTCCAGATTTATCATCCCAGATTCCCAGAAGATATTCTATGTACATATTAAAAAATACAGTAATCTCCGGCTCCCATTGAGAGAATTTATATTGCTCTGAGCGATAGATAACAGCAGTTGCATCTCCGATTTTCTCAGTTCTAATCAACCTTTTTCCATCTGATGAAAACAATCCAGGAACAGAGATTCTGTTAGTATCCGTGCTTCTATCAGGCATTGCAATCCTTACTGATCTGCCTTCAACAATCGCCCATATTCCTGAAAATTCCCCTTTCTTTACACACATTATACCAGTAACTGCAGGTGCATAAGGAATTAGTCTTCCATCTTCAAGAGGAATGATGTTCAAAGTTTTACCTTCTGAATCAAGTATATATACTGACTTCTTTATTGCGTTATCGAGAAGGATGATCTTACCGTCCTGAGTAAGGGCGATATCCATAAAAGTATCTGAAGGTATAGGGGTTGTCTTAATCCTCTTTCCTCCTTTGAAACATTGGATACGGGAGTTTATCTGATCAAGAATATATATCTCTCCCTTTTCGCCAATGGCAAAACTCATAGGGCCTTCAGGATTTCCCTCTTTCGGAGTGGATATCCCAATTTTATCCGCTCCCGAACCAGCTCGTACCCTCACCACCTCGATTATACTAACCTTAATATGTTCCTTTCCAAGCCCCTGCCCTGGATTTATAGATTCTGCACGGGTGATAAGGCAGAGTAGGGAAAACAGGAACAAATAAAAGCCCTTCTTTACCAATGTTTTCATTTTCTTTCTCAATATCCCTGGTATTTTTGGAATTTTTGGCATTTCAAATTTTTCAGGAGTTTCAGTGATCAATCTTTTTGCACCAGGCCATATACCAGAAAAAACACCTTTTCAAAATTCCCCGATTTGGATTTGACCACCCCTTTTTTTCATTAAACTTTCTTACAAGTAGGGTAATAAAAAACCTGTCTCACTCCTTGCACTTGCCGATCCACCTGCCTTTGAGTTTCTGGGTTATCTCCATGTCCGCTTGCTTCACCTTTATGACCCCATCAAAGGTATCTCCTTTGTAGACCGTCCTCCCGCTACCCGTTGTGGTACCCTCTCGGTTTTTACACTCTATCACCCATGTGAAAACGTCTCCTTTCACCTCACTTTTTATGACCTTGCAGCCCTTGTCATCTTCCTGAGGAACACAGTTCTTCTTGGTCATGCACTGAGTCCAGGTCCGAGGTGGCATCTTCATGGGCATCCCAGGTATCTCCATGGTCATCGTGATCTCCCAGAGACCTTCCTTCATGTTTTGGGCGATGGAGATATCTCTTAAAAAAAGAAGCCCAAAGACCATTACCAACAGGAAACCTATTTTCTTTACCATTTTTCTCCTCCTTATAGGTTTTTTGTTGTTATTGTTCTACCAGTTAAACCGTTAATTCTAATTAAGGTATTATCGGATATAGAAAAAAACAGAGAAATTCAAATCTTCACTCCTACCTATTATTCAGAAAACCTAAGTCTTCAGAGTGGGAATGAATGGGATTTAGCCTATAAAGGTATAAAATCTCTTCTCTTTAGGGAGATGACCTTTTTGATTCTATTATAGACATAAATAAAAATAAAGTTATTTTTTAAAATCGTAATCTCATTACATTAACGAATTTTGTAGGGCAGGGCTTCAGCCTTGCATTAAAATGAATGATGCAAGCCTAAATGCTTTCCCTACATAAAAATTGTTAGAAAATTGTTAAAATGAAGTTCCCAAGATTTAACCACGTAATAATTTAATTAATGCCTTAAGCATTCTTTTAACTTCATCTATATAGGCATTTTTTAATATTTAAACATCTTCAATACCATCTTCTGGGTTCGAGTTCATTTCTTCTTCCATGGCCTCATCCACCATCTGGTCAACGTCTTCACCCATTTCCTCACCTAACTCTTTTCCAATATTCTTCATCAATCTGGCCATGCTCTTTGGATCCCTCTCGTCAAATCCTCCCCATCTTGATGGTTCAGCCAGGCTTTCCAGTCTGCTTTCCTCTGAACGAATGACCCTCACTTTTGAGAGGATTCGAGACATCTTTTTACTTTTACAACGCCTACATTGGGGAGAGAACTTCTCATCCGTTCTGATTAAAAGGAATTCAGAGACCTTCCCACAATCCTCACAAAGATACTCATAGATGGGCATATCTATCTACCTCCTTTTTTTCCTAACAGTGAGAAAAAAATAGAGAAGGTTAAGGATACTCGTAAGGGTAAGACAAAAAAACATGAACGGATAGTTGGTCAATTCAAGGATGATACCCATGATCATAGAGCCTGCTCCAGCCCCTGAGTCAGTAAATGTGGTAAATGTACCCATGGCAGGTCCTCGGCAAGTGCCTGCGCGCTCAATGGTAAAGGCTACTAAAGTCGGATAGAGAAAAGCAGTTGAGGTTCCCCATATTACCGCAACGAGAATAAACATAGCGAGATTGGTGGAAAAGACCAGAAGTAGGGTTGATACAATCATACCAAAAAGGCAGGGCAAAATCACTTTTTCTCTTTCGTAGAGATCCAATATCTTTCCACCCAAACCACGAACTAAAATGAGCGTCAAGGCAAAAACACCGAAAAAAATACCCGGGTTATTCACTCCCTGGCTCAAAGCATACAAAGGAAAAAATGCAGTCAGGGCCCCCCAGTTAATGGTGACAAGAAAGGCAACGATGGATGGGCGAAGTGCCTCTCGACTTAAAAGGGATTGTTTCCTTGAGGATGGATTTGCCAACGACTTTATTGTAGTTCTTTTCAATTTCAGGGTAATAAAGAAACAAGATAAAGACAGGGCAGTGTAAACAAGAAAAAGAATTTTAAAATTTGATGGAAAGCTAAAATGGTTGATGAGAATCATCCCAAAGTAGGGAGCAAGGGCAAAGGCGAAGTTGATGGATAAATAGAAGTAACTGATGGTTTGACCCCGATGGGTTTCAGGGATAATATTAGCGATTAATGTAAAGGAGGCAGTTGAAAAAAAGGCCAGTCCAATTCCCTGGAAGACCCTTAATGCAAAAAGGGGCCAGAAGGGAAGAGCGAAGAGATAGGCCAGGGAAGAGAGGGTAAAGATGAGGGCTCCTACGATCATGAAGTTTTTCTCAGGAATTTTTAGAAGGGCCCTTCCAACCAGAGGCCTGAAAATCAAGGAGGAGATGCTAAGGGATCCTACGAGAGCACCGATCTCTGATTCACTTGCTTCCATTCTTGAAAGATAGATTGGGATGGTGGGTATCATCATTGAAAATACTGATGAGAAAGTAAACTGCGCAAAGAAACTTAGAATAAAATCCCGAGTCAATATCCTTTTGGGTGTCATCTTTTTTTTAAATTCCCTTTCCAATGCTAACCCTCTTGAGGTTATTTTAAATTTCACAAGTCCCTCTTGTAAAGGTTTTTCCCAATTCTACCTTTTACTATCAACCCCCCCTTAGAGAGAGTTCTGTAAATTCCTTGAAAGACTGGGAAGGTAGGGTTTCAAACCCTACGAATACCTCTCCACCCCACCTCCCCAGTCTAAAAATCCTTTTTTAAATACTTTTTCAGAGATCTCGTAACACCTCACTCATCCGGGGAATCGGGTAGGAATGTCGGAGAAAATCTTATAGCGGAAACCTTATATTGCTCCCTGACTACAGAATCCCTTGAGTATTGAAAAGGCTACCATCTCCTTAGATGAAATCTCTTTCATAAGACATTCTATTAACCGACCCGCTATATAAGATTTTTGGAGATATCCCTGCCCGATTCATATAATCCCCCCTTAACTGAGGGATTACGAGATCTCTTAAATTCGGATTGACAGGGAAGCGATTTATATTGATAATTCATTGAGGAAAAAATCTATAGCGAGGAGGATTACTTATGGCAAATCCAGAGAAAGTGATATTAAAAATTGTATCGGTAAAGGGGACCTGTGCGGCAGGACATTTTGTAGGTCAGCAGTTCGATTTAAGCAAAGACTTCATCTTAGGACTTTCGGGGGATCCCAGGGCCATCTGCCCATCCGCATTTTATGCTATCTTTCCTTCCTGGCGGGTTCTTCGTCATGGGGGTGAATACCCGTGGGAAGAGGACAAGGATAAGACTACCATAGCCTGTCCCGATCCCTTTAATCCTGTCGTCATGGAGCTCCAGAGGGTCAAAGAGTGATGAACGGGGCAATACTGGAGGGGTGGATTATGCTTGATGGTTATTAAGAATTAAGATAATATGGGAATAGATAAAAATTTAGTTACGTCATAAGAAAGGAGAAAGGATGATGGTTGTAGCAGACCGTATAAATGCCCTGGAGGTGGCCCTGAACAATGAACTCAGGGAGCGAGAATTTTATTTAAAACACGCCAGAAGGACTAAAAATGCCCTTGGCAAAAAGATGTTTCAACAAATTGCAGACGATGAACTGGAGCATTATGAACGTCTGAAACAACTTTACGAGAAGTGGAAAAAACAGGAGAGATGGCCTGAGACCATTCCTCTCAAAGTAAAGGGTACAGTTGTCAAAGATATCCTCCTTGATCTTGTCAAGAAGGTGGAGGAGGATTCTAAGGGAGACTCAGATGATCTTGAGGCTGTGAGGACCGCTATCGATTTTGAAGCCAAAGGGGCAAAGTTCTATGCGGAACTGAGGGACAGTGTTTCGGATCCAAAAGAGAGAGAGTTTTTTGACCTATTAGTCAAGATAGAGAATGAACATTACCTTTCTCTTAAAGATACAGAAGAGTATCTTGTAGATCCGGCGTCCTGGTATCGAAGAAAGGAACATCATACATTTGATGGGAATTAGTCGTCAAATGAGAGATAGATTCATTTCTAATATGCTCCAGAGATTAATTTATTAATTCTGCGATCTTTTTCATGATTGAAAGGATTAAGACGGCCTGTTCATTTACAAGGTCTACGTTATATCTCATAGGGGGGAATTGAAGGTGTATTAATGATCCACCATAAGGCCTTAATTCGGTTTTTAATACTTTCTCTTGGGAATTGAAAAAAAGCCTCAAAAACTCGCAATCCAATTTAGAGCATTGTTCAATAAGGTATTGTTCTCCATTGAGGATTTGAAGTACTCTATTTGCATTATTAGTATTACTTTTCTTTTTTAAGGGAATTAGAATAAAGAAAGCATTCCCTTTTTTGATAAATCCTGAAAAGCGAAGTTCGACTATTCCAGAAGGACAAAGGATTTCTCGTTGAAAAGATTTTGCCTCTAAAACCATTCCATAGATTTTTCCCAAAAACTTTTCCTCAATATGGTACCTAATTTTAAAGCTTATAAAAGGAAGACTATTTATGGGAAAAATAAGTTCATTTCCTTCTTCATTAGGCTCTCCTAATACTTCTATAAAATATTTTGAATTTTTCCATAAAGCATTTCTCACCTCTTTATCTAAGAACTGATTCACTACTCTTTTAGGCATGGAACGCAAAGAGTCTTTTTATTCTTTTAGGGCCTCTTCATATTTTACAGGTTTGAAGAGGCCCTTCTTCATTTTGAGAGTACACCATAAAAAGGAATAAATTGCTCCACCACCAAGGAAGTAAAATGCATATTTATGAATCTGAACCTTCAATTTTGGATCTGGAAAGATATTTAAAAGGACAAAGATTGTCCCTGCGATGCCCAATATTTGAGGTATTGGGAAAAGAGGAGTTTTAAAAGGTCTTTCAAGATTTGGATATTTTATTCGTATGATAATTACATCGATATGGGCAATGATATAGGCAAGAAGCCAAGAAAAAGCAGAAGCGACGATAAATATAACAATCGTTTCAATCGTAGAAATTCCAGTTAAAATTTGAATGGCCATTCCAATGGCTAGCAGTATAATGCCAATCCAAGGTGTGCGGAACCGAGGATGGAGCCATTTAAATATTGAGGGAACTTGCCCTGCATGTGCCATTCCATAAAGCATTCTTGGGACAGAAGCTAATAGCGTATTGATGGTACCTCCGGTTATGAAAAAGGTTGCAATTCCAATCCAATATAATCCCACTTTCCCCAGAATTGCAGCCCCAACATCTACGTGGGGAATTGAGGAACTCGCCAGTTTATCCATAGGTACATATTTAAGAGAGGCAATGCCAAACATGAGATTAACAATCAGGATAATAATAAGTCCCCCTATCATTGCTATCGGCATATCTCTCTTTGGATTTTTTGCTTCTTCAACTAATGGACAGGTAAACTCCACACCTATCAGCAACCAAACGGCTAAGGCTACCGATGCAAATATAGCAGTGATTTCCAGTTGCGGGGTGATATTCTGAACTTGTGGGTTCCCAAGCAATACAATTCCGATAAAACCTATTCCTGCAATAGTTAGAATTTTAACAATGGTGAAAAAAATTTGTGCATTTGCGAAAACGTCAACCCCTAATAAATTTAAGACCGTAAAGATAATTAACATAATTATTCCAATCGTTGTAGGTGATATGGAGGGCAAAAATAGTTTATTGATGACGATGCTTGCAACAGCAATTTCAGCAGGTGCTGCTAGGAGTTGTACAATGATATAACCTGCAATCGTCGCAATAATAGCAAGGAAATGTCCAAGGGCTATTTCTGTATAGGAACTAATACTACCTGCCCGAGGCATTGTAATAGCAACCTCACTGAATGTAAATGCTTGAAAGGTCATAAGAACCCATGCAATAAGCATAGATAGGATGAACCAATATCCCCCAAGACCCACCCCCTGACAAAGAGAAACCAGTGTAGTAGAGGCCACAACAAGTCCAACTGATGCAGACAATAAAGAAGGAAACCCAAGTACCCCTTTTCTTAGTTCTTCAACCATTTCCCGTCTCCTTTTCCATGGTATTTAAAGTGATAGAATTTAGAGGAAAGCGAATTCCTTTTCATTCTACCCCGTAATTTAGAAAGCCCTAGTCTTTAGACTGGGAATGAATGGGATTCAAGCCTTTAAAGAATATAAAAAGCCCTGCCCTTTAGGGCAGGGATATATGTGTTTTACTTCATTTTAATCATACCTTTCATGCTTAAATCTCCTCGAGTTAGCCAAACTGCAGGATAAGAATAAGAATGATATGCAGTACTATGAGTATCCACATGATCTAATGCTAAGACGTGGAATTGGTTAAATGTCCCCATCTCGGGTATAAACCCCCAAATTGTATCGTAGGTTCGATAGAGGCGTCCTTTTTGATCATAATTCTCAATGTGGACATGGTAAAGAAATTCTTTATCAATATAGAATACTCGTTTACTATAAACATAATTTTTATCCAATTGGGTCAATTGAACGATCCACAGGGGCCTTCTTTCCATTTGAATATTTTTCAAAATATATCCCTCTTTTGTACTCATATAAGTTGCCCCATCCCAATTTATTGGTACTAAGAATTCCCCCTCCCCAATCACCTCAAACTTATATGGGAAACGTTTTGGAGTAAGCTTCTGGTTAAATCCCTGCCAATCTTCGTAGATCATATCTTGTCCCACAGCAGGGTCCTGAGTATCAGAAGCTGTCATCCTTCGAATTCTACGAAGGCTATTGATATACATTAAAAAAAGATCAAAGCGATCTGGATCGATATATGAGGTGACTTGAATAATGTTACCGAAAAGGTCTCTTGGGGCGGTACTCATATATTGAAATACCTTTAGTTCTTTTTGATTTTCTGCCCTTTTATCAAACCAGCCCAATGGTTCCCATTTCACCCGACCCTGAAGCCTCGCTGTATAAGCTGTGGCCATTCCTTCATAGTCATTCCTTAAATCCTTAGTAAATCCATAGACATGTTCCCAATAAAATTCAGTGTCAAGATTATAACTCTTATCCCAGTTATATATGATTTGTTGAGCCTTAAAGGGCCCTGAAGGTTTTGGGAAAGGAAATCCGGCTATATAGCTATCTTGGATGATATACCCTTGGCTGTCTTGTTTTGTAACACCCATATACTTTTTTGTTGCTTCCGCTACTGGGAGAGAATGGTAATATTGCCTTGTAGGGACAATTTCTATCTCGGTAAAATAACCAACATGCCTAGGTCCAGACTTAGGAGGGGGGTTAAAACGATCATAAAGATGTTTCAACATCAATTTTTCGAAAGGATATTTCTTTTTATCTTCATAAGTATATTTGCCAGGTTTTATTTCTGGAGCCACTTTGCCCACTACATCAGGGGCCCTAAATCCGACAACATCAGCCCAGAGTTTCTTCATAGAATCTACATCGTAAGTAACTTTTTTATATGCATCAATTGGCATGATCCTTTTATATCCTTCAATATTAGTATAGAAAGGCGCAGGATCATCAATTGGTCCTTTATACTTTTCAAGTTCTTTCATGCTTAATTCGTATCTCTGGGCCCATCCATCTGTCACTATAAAAAGTTCCAAAAATAGAAAAGAAAGTATCATTAATATTGTAATAAATCGGTACATTTATTTCTCCTCCTTTCCCCATTTAAGGTCTTCCTTGTTTTGATTGAAATTGCATTCTTTGAATACCTTTCTAAGGTTAAAATTATATGTCTTTAACTCCATCTATATGTAATTCTTAGAAATATTTGGTCCTTATGTTTAAACAATTCAAAACCATTATTCGACTTAAAACTTCCATTTTCCCAGCCAGGTAATTTTTTACCATGGAATATCAATGCCCCCAATGTAATTCGCCAATTATCACTCCAATCATACATTAACTGTGGGAGATAATAATCTCCACCAAACTCAAAGTCATGTATCCAAAAGAACGAAGGTCTTAATTTTGCATTAAGGTATACTGTATCAATATATAAAGTGGTCATCAGGTTATGTCTTCCCACCCGCGTGAGGGCTGTATCAAACCAGTCCTGAGGTCCTCCCGTATGCCTTACTCCTCTGTAATAAATTTGAGGGTTTATAAAGAAATAAGCTTTTGGGTTTAGGAAAGGTATCTTTATTTTCCAATCAACATTAAGGGCTATCCGAAATTCGTTAAATTTCTTAAATTCATTAAGAGAAACTGGTGCACTTAAGGAGTCGGTAAATGTATTTTGGTAAGCATAAAAACCTTCTATTCTTAAGATTGGTGCAACATTACCAAGAAATGGGACTTTTAAGAATGGAATATCACGACTCATTGTAGCACCAAAGAATCGGAAACGCGGGAATTTACCTTCAAACCAAGGATGGAGTATTACTTGCCCATTGGGGAGTAACCTAACGACCGGAAAAGGATTTGTGGGGTCTGCAAACCTTAGAATAGGAGAGTTTTCCAAACCATAAAAAGCATTTAATGTAATCATTGTATCATAAACCACCCCTTTTATTCTAAAAGCATATTCGTATCCCTTATGATTGAAATGACCTGGAGATTTGACTTTAGTAATTGCAGAACCCACACGAACTTCTTCCAAAGGCGCAGTGGGATCAGGGATTCGGATATTTGGAGCCCATATTCCAGCTTCATTGTTACCAAGGGGCACTCCTAAATCGTTTATATCATCTGCGTTAGGATTGAAGACAAATTCGAAGGCAAGGTCTTGTAACCATTTTGTATTTATCCCAGGATGGAATTCGGATCGAATAAGCCAGATTGGAATAGGTGTATAATCAAATTCAATGTCGTTAAGTCCCAGTGCCCTGCGGCTATCTAAAGGATTGATTTGATCCATCACTCTAAGGCCAAGCAATTCTCCCCATGTAACGATTTGTTTGCCCACTCTAAAGAAGAATTTTCCAGGAGTCCAAGTAAAATTAAATTCACGAAGGATTTGCCAATATTTTTCATCAATATTCAAATTTCCCATTGATTTATCAAATTCCTTTTCATGCCAAGATGAATCATTATGTTTTATTTGATAAATCCAATCCCCGGTAATCCTGGTTGATCCATAAAATTTAAATGTATCACTAATTTTATAATCTATTTCTACAAAAAGATTTGTGAGGGTTGTCTGAAGCCCTTTTTCAGTATCGAAGCGATCCTTGTCGCTCAGACTAAATCCAATTTCCTGGCTCATATATCCTAATATGTTGAGAGGTCGATCAAAAACCAGTAGTTCTTTGGCCATAATAGTGGAAGAAATTCCAATGTTCCCTAAAATTCCAATCGCCAACAAATAGATTAATAATTTTTTCTTCTTCATAGTCTCATCCTCCTCTCCCACTCCAATTTTATTGGAGGTATTCTAAGATTTCTATTTTTTTATAATATATCAATATCCTTCCTTTACCTCCTTTTTTACCCTCACCCAATTTGTGAGGTGAGATTTCTAAAAACAGCTTTGGTCTCTACTGATTGATTGCACTAATAATTAAAATTTTCTTTCTGGTGATAAACTTTGGCTTAATTATGTAGATCAATAGAGGATGGAGGGTTATGGTTAGGATTACATTAATCCCCATAATTATTGCCAAGAAGAATCCCATTTCAGCCTGAAATTTAATATCAGATAAGAAATACCAAGAAATAAGGGGGAGTATAATTGTCAGTCCAGTATATACTACTGCCTTTCCAGTGGTGCAAATAGATTGAATAATTGTATTTTTCCAATTTCCTTCTTGGGTCGGGAAATTTTCAATACACCGACTATAAAGAAATATTGCAAAGTCAACCCCGACCCCAACTCCAATGGATGCGATAGGAAGAGTATTGATTGAAAGCCCGATATTCGTAAATGCCATATATGCAAATGCAAGGCTATTTGCCAGCATCAGAGGGATGGTCAACATGAGGCCAGCACTAATCGAATTAAATGATAAAGAGCATAGAATGAAAATTGCCAATAGAATAGTAAAATCGATAATCACATGGGCTTTTTTCATTTCCTCGTTGAGGGCGATTTCCATCCCAATCCTCCCCCCTGCCAGTTTAAATTCTCCTTTTTGGATTTTAAAAGAATGATTCTTGAAAAAATCATATGCTGCATCACGAATACGAAGAAGATTGTCAGAAGTGTGGTCTGCAAAATAAATAGTAATCTGAGCTTTATCCAAAGTTCGATCAATGTAACGCATCATAGTGGCTGGATCCGTTGATGACTTTACATATCCCATCAGCCCGGTTAGAAGATCCAATTTATGCACCAATTGGAACCAAATTTGGTCTCCATCATGAAGGGTTACATTGACCATTTTAACAGTATTAATGATTGAATCAGATGATTTATAAATATCAGACAACCTCCCACGCATATGCCTATCAAAAGCCTCAAAGGTTAATAGCACATTTGGATCATAGACTGATTCAAATTCTCCTTCATAAAATAGCAAAAAATTTTCGGAAGAGGCGTCAAAAAGTGTATTGATCAGTGCTTGATCTTTATTATAAGGATGATATGGCCAAAGGAGAGGAGAGCCTGGTGTGGGGTCTCCAATCTTCAGCTTTGTTAAACCCCAGATGCTAAGAACCAGAACTAGAATGATACTGCCTATTACATATCTATTACCTTTCCCTAAAGCAAAATGGGTTACCTTAATAATAGTTTTGGCCTGCCAGTCCATTTGGCACCGTTCCTTTGCCCATTTCTCACTGGCCACTTTGAGGGGAATTAGATTGCAGATGCAAGGTACCAAAAAACTCGTCAATATAATACTTAACATCCAAAAACTCATTATGATAGCAAGATGTTGCATCAAAACTATCTTTGCGAAGAGTAAAACTAAGAAACCAGCTGCGTCTGTAGTTACCGCTGCAATATTAGGTTTGAACATAGCTCGCATAGTTTCGTAACTTGCTTGAGCCCGATCATTATTGCTAGCATAAAGTTCTTCAAAATATCTGTAAGTAATCTGAACAGAATTACTAATTATTCGAGCGCCGATAAGAAAAGCGAGAAGGTAAAGAAGAGGACTAAAATTAATCCTAGTAAACCCAATGAATCCCAATCCCCAGATAGTAAGAATAGAGGCATTGACCATGGGTGAGATCATGCCCAATAAATTTCGAAAAATAACAAAAAGAAGTAAAAACATGATAAAGACGGTAAGTCCAAAAATAGTATACATCTGAGTCTTTAAACTATAGATCCAACCCATAAGCATAGGAAATCCAATAATATGAACTGAAGTTTCGGTATCAGAATAATCTCTTGATAATTTTCTGAGTAATTTAAAAACTCTTTCATAAGAGACATTCTCTTTAAATTCGGTCAGAAGAAGAGCTGCCGTACCATCCCTTGAGACCAATGTACCATTGTAGGCTGGCGAGGAAAAGATATTGGTCTTCAATAAATTCAATTGCTCGGTGGTTAGTGGAATATCGGGCCACATAATTGGTTCAATATTAATTTCCCCCTTCTTTAAAGCCCTAACCACTTTTACTGAGCGGGAAGCAATAGAGACGGTCAATGCCCTGTATACTTCTTCCCACATCTGAACTTCATTTGTCATATTTTGGAGCTTCTTTAAATACCCGTAATTAAATATATCCCCTTTCTTTGCCTTAAGAGCAATGGCAACGGTTGATCCCCCACTTCCAAATACTTCGGAAAAACGATTATGAAGTTTAAGGTATTGGTGATCATAAGGTAGCATATCCTGTAGGATCACTTCTCCTCGAATATTAAATGCACCGTATAGGAATACTCCAGTGATCGTTAGGATTCCAATAAATATTTTTATCCTATTATTAGATAAGAATCTACAAAAATGATCTATTCTACTATTTTTTTCTTTATTTTCTGGGCCAACCATTTTTTAATAAAATACCTTATTCCAAATTGAGGGATTCTTTCCTTCAGTAATATAAATAAGTCCTCCTCCCCCAACTGCTATGAAACCAGAATTAGCTCGTTTCCCAATTCCATAAAACCAGTCATAAGTGGCAGGAGGTTTGAATTGAGGGGTTTTCCATGTATGCCCTTTATCTACTGAGTATAAAAACGTCCCAAACCCTCCAATTAATATTATGTTTTTTCTATCGGAATTAACGCAAAAAAGCTGGGTTTTAGGTGCGCCTGTTTTGACCTCTTTCCAACTCTTTCCACCATTCTCGGTCTTCGTTACATAGCCATCAATCCCAACAGCCCATGCTGTTTGAGGATCAATTGCTACAACGTCATATAAAAAAATACCTCCTTCTATTTCCCCAGTTTTTGTAGAAAGCCCATATTCACCTGCTTGTTTATGCCACGTTTTCCCCCCATTTTGAGTAAAGTAAATAAAACCAAATTCACCTACTACCCACCCTTGAAGTGGATTGCAAAAAGATACAGATTTAAAGATAATATCTTCTCCTTTGAATTGAGTGGTCCAGGTCATTCCGCCATTTTCAGTATAAATAATATGACCTTGCTCACCTACGATCCAGCCTTTTAAGGGGCTCACAAAAAAAACTTTCATGTAGAAAGACTTATGAGGGCTTTTCTGTTTTTCCCAAATCTTTCCTCCATCTTTTGTGTGTATAATAATTCCTTCCTCTCCAACCGCCCAACCCTTTTTGGAGTCTATGAAAAAAACTGAACTGAGTGTCAGATTGGTTCCTGAATTCTGGCGAATCCAAGTCTTTCCCCCGTCTTCAGTATGAAGAATACAACCCCAACGACCGCTTGCCCATCCCTCCTTTTCGGTTGGGAAGACAGTAGAGAAGAGGTCGTCATAGATTTTTTGTGCTTCCACAAAGGAAGGTATTCCTTTGATGAGAAAGATTATCAAAAAAGCCGTGCAAATCGTTCGCCAAAAAAAGTTTGTTGGAATTAGAATTCTTTCCATTTATTTATAGAAAAAAGAACCTCAGATATACCAATAGTAAATAAGGATTATCATAGATAGAAAGCATACTCTTTAAATTCCCAGTCTGTTACATAATTACTGAACCTTTTCCATTCCATTTCTTTGACGGCCAAAAACATCTTTATAAATTGTTCTCCAAGAGTTTTTTGGATAAAGTCGCCCTTCTTTAATTCTTCAAGGGCCTCTCCAAGAGAGAGGGGAACTAATGGATATTTATTTGTTCCTTCGAGGAGACGGTACGCATCCCCTATAAATGGATCGCCAGGATCAAGTTTATGGTTGATTCCATCCAAACCCGCAGCAAGGACTGTAGCAAATGCCAGGTAGGGATTGGCTGACCCATCCGGGGCACGATTCTCTATTCGAGTTCCATCTCCCCTTTCAGGAGGAATTCGAATGTATGTAGTCCTATTATCCAGTCCCCATAATATATAATAAGCAGCAAAGGCCCCTGGAACATACCGTTTATATGAATTGATGTTTGAAGCAAGAATGGCACTCATTCCTCTTGCATGTTTCAATTGCCCTGCTATTGATTGAAGCGCAATTTGAGTAAGTCCATATTTCCCCTTCTTATCCTCGAATAGATTTCTCTTTCCAGATTCATCGTATAAGCTGATATGCAGATGATAACCACTTCCACCACCATCATTTCTGGGTTTACCCATAAAAGTCGCCAGAAGACCATGTTGAAAAGCAATCTCTTTAACTACTTGTTTGAATGTGAAAGTAATATCTGCCACCTCTAAGACATCTCCATGTATGATATTGATTTCATATTGACTCGGAAAAAACTCATGGTTGAAATAAAGAACAGAATATCCCATTTGGGCCATAGCTGTTTTGACCTTTCCGATGATGTTGAGCTTATCCACCAACGGATTCATGGTATAAACCATGCTCGGTTTATCTGCATAGTATTCCCATTGGCCATTCTTTTTTTCGAAGATATAAAATTCTAATTCACTTCCAACAATGGGTCTCATCCCTTTATTTTTATATTCTTTGACTATTTTTTTCAGAATATTCCGAGGTGAAATAGCCAGGGGTTCTCCTTCAAAGTAGAGGTCTGCAATAACTCTTGCTGTATTTTCTTCCCAAGGAATTACACGAAATGTAGTTAAATCGGGGATAGCAGTCATATCTGAATAACCAACCTCCTCAGCAATACCAGTCCCTTGTGCAACGTTACCTGCTAAATCGAGAGCGAAAGTAGGAAGAGCACAATGTATACCCTCATCAATTACATGTGAAAAACGTTCAGCTGGAACGCCCTTTCCCCGATTAATGCCATAATGATCACAAAAGTCAACACGAATGGTTTTGATGCCTTGTGCCTTTATGATTTCTTCCACTTCCTTTTTTTCCACTTGAATTCTCCTTTCAATTATGCTGAAATATAGAATTATGAGTTTGGAAGGTAATTAAAGTTATAATAAAAATAGTCTCTTTAAGATTCGAGAATTCATTGATTGTGATTATTTTATATGTTTTTTGGAATAGCCATTTTTGATTTTTATATAAATAATTAAGAAGAAAAGTCAAGGAGAAAATTTTCACATTCTTTCACAACTGACAGAATTTCAAAATTTTTTAATATAATTAATGTGTTACATTTTTTAGAAAGAAAATTAATTTTTAAGATAAAATTTCATTTTTTTTAATTTTTGAAGGAATTTTTCCAACATTAGGAGGCTCAATAAATGGGTACTATTATGACAAAAGCTGAATTTTTTTCAAAAATCCGGGAGGGGACCTTGAATTTTTCTCCAAAGAATAAGGCTCTTGCAAACTATGTTGTTAATAACTATCAAAGAGTGGCGTTTATGACAGCACGAAAGCTGGCTCAGAGATGTGAGGTAAGCGAATCAACCGTGATCCGTTTTGTAACCTCCCTTGGCTACACCGGATATCCAGATTTCCTTAGGACCCTTCAGGGAATTGTCAACTACGAGCTGACTGCTGTCGAAAGACTTGAAATTACCCCTGAAGAAAAAAGTAGAAGGCCGAAGAAAATTGGGGGAGAACGTCTTGTAAAAAAGACCATACTGACGGAGATAAAAAACCTCAGAAGACTATATGATAATTTCTCGGAGGAGGATTTTGATCGAGCAATTGAGGAAATTGTAAAGGCAAGGCAAATCGTGATTATCGGTTTTCGAGTATCTGCCTCTTTGGCGATTTATTTTGGATATCTTCTAAAAAAAGTTAAGGAGATGGTGATTATCATAAGCCATAGTGGATCGACGGTTTACGATCAACTGGGATCTGTCGAGAAAGACTGCTTGATCATTGCAGTTGGTTTCCGAAGATATCCCAATGAGCTGATCGATGTACTGAAATATTGCAAAAGCCGCAACTTGAAAATATTTGCCATAACGGACAGCATGGTTTCTCCAGTGGCGGCATTGGCAGATCTAATTCAAGTGGTGGAATACGAGGGGGAATCTTTTGTGGATACCTTCGCTGCCCCCATCTGTCTTATTAATGGCCTGATTGCAGAATCGGCGATGAAAAATAAGAAAAATTCCTTGAGAATGCTCAATAGGCTGGAAAGGATAGCTGAAGAAAAGAAAATCTATTATTAAAAAACCCTGCAATAGAAGAGATTTTTTTGCTTCGATATGACAACTTCTGGAGTTGCCCCCCTCTGGATCTTATTTGTGGGTGGTGAAGTTTAGGGCGTCAATGTGAAGCTCCAGGGCGCAGACCGATGTTTCCAAGCAATGAAATTTTGTTTTTTTCCCTTGACCCCCATATTGCAATAGATCGGGACGGAGCATTTTCAATTCCTAACAGCCGAGAAAAAAAAACTTGACAAGTATATTGGATTATAATATAATATGACGAAAAAAATCCATAAATTTTTAAAAATGGAGAAAAATTTTCATCATTTATTTTGATGTTAAGAAAATAAAAATTCCTATACCAGAAGGGGTGCGATTTAGGTTGGGACATTTTAATCCATTGAAAAAAAATTTAGAGACTTATATTTAATTAAGAAATAGAGAAAGAGAGGTGAAAGGGATGGAAAAAGAGAAAATTGATTCAATTGTCAAAGCAGTGGTTGAGGAACTAAGTAGACAGGGAAAGATAGGAACCGGTTCTGGGTCATCACCTCCCCCTCCGATTAAGAAGAATAAATTGAAAATTGCTGTCCTCGGTGCTGGTAATAGTGGAAATGCCATGGCCGGCCATCTGGCCCTTAAGGGATTTTCGGTGAATTTATGGAGTTTTTTTGATTTCGAACTTGCCCCGGTGATGCAGAACGGAGGGATTCGAATGGAGGGACAGGTGGTGAGCGGACTGGCTAAACCCGATATGGTGACTAGTTGCATAGATAAGGCCATAAAGGGTGTTGATCTTATCATGATTAACACTCCGGCCACAGTTCACCGTACACTCGCTTCGATCATTTGTGGGCTTTTAACCGATGGTCAGATAATTGTTCTAAACCCGGGAAGGACAGGAGGCGCACTTGAGTTTGCTCGAACCTTAAAACGCTATGCCCTTAGGGCTAAAATATACTTGGCAGAGGCTCAAACCTTCATCTACGCCGCTGAGTTAAGGGGTCCTGGAGCGGTTGAAATTCTAAAAGAGAAGAACAAGCTGCGAGTCGCGGCATTACCAGCTAGAGATAACAGGATTGTCATGGACACTCTCGTTCAAGTCTATCCTCAGATCGAAGCCGCCCGGAATGTAATCGAAACGAGCATCAACAATGTTGGGGCGGTGAATCACCCTGCCCCGATGCTCCTCAATACATCTATAATTGAACGGGCAGCGAAAGGAGAAGATCTCCGATTTTATCGAGACCTGATCACGAGGCCAATTGTGGAAATGGTCATGGAGAAGATTGATGATGAAAAAGTAAGCATTGGAAGAGCCTTTGGGATTGATGCTTGGACAAGTCTTGACTGGTATAGGGAAAGTTATGGTGTGACTGGACCGAGC
>JBBIRM010000044.1:0-2780 GCA_037441765.1 Deltaproteobacteria bacterium
CCGGACAAGCATTGGCACCTCCTCTGATGGTTGTGGGGTCAATCTCCATCTTCAGGAGGATGGTTCTGTTCTGCTTTTTCAGGGTTTGGTAGAGATGGGGCAGGGACAATTTACCTCTCTTTCCCAAATTACTGCAGAAGCCCTCGGTGTGGGTTTAGAAGATGTAAGGGTGGTTACACCAGATACGGATATTGCACCTGAATCTGGTCCAACGGTAGGATCGAGATCAACAACCCTTATGGGAAATGCAATCCTGCAGGCTGCCGAGATGATTAAAAAGCCACTTTTTGAATCCGCCTCTGAACTCTTAGGAGTCCCTCCTGAAAGGCTTGTGGCTAAAAACCGACGGATCTATGATCGAGAAAATCCAGGTCACTCCATCGAACTAAAAGAGGCTGCCCGGAGATCAATGGCCATGGGAAGAAGGATGATGGGACAAGGGTGGTATACCCCTCCCAGGTCATCCCTTGATCTGGAGACAGGCCAGGGCTCTCCCTATTTTGTCTATACCTATTGTACCCAGATGGCTGAAGTAGAAGTGGACGTGAAAACCGGGGAAGTAGATGTGATTAAGATTGTAGCGACATTTGATATTGGGAAAGCAATCAACCCAATTATGTTGGAAGGCCAGATTGAGGGTGGGATCATGATGGGCCTCGGGTATGCACTTATGGAAGAGGTCGTTATGAAAGAGGGGTTCATCCAGAACCTTGGGCTTCAGGATTATCTCATCCCCACCGCTTTGGATGCCCCGGAAATTGTTCCCCTTTATATTGAATATCATCCTAATATCCATGGGCCATTCGGTGCAAAAGGGATCGGGGAGATGCCCAATATCCCTGCACCACCTGCGATTACCAATGCCATTGCCAATGCAGTTGGGGCAAGGGTTAGAGACCTTCCTGCTCATTCAGAAAAGGTTTTTTGGGCTATTAAGGATAGAAGGAGATGAAGAATGTCTATTTTTGTCCTCTTTAGAGTTGAGATTAAGGAGGGGAAAGAGAAGGAGTACAGGAAGATCTCCACTGAGGTCTTAGCGGCTGCAAAAGAACAGGAAGAACTGATTTCAATGGAGAGGGCAAAGTCTATCTTAAAGGAGAGGACCTATGTCTCAATCAGTGAGTGGGAGAGTGTGGAGGCGATCGAGAAATGGGTTCGCCACCCAAAACATCAGGAGGCGATGAGGAGAGGAAGAGAAGAACTCTTTTCCTGGTATTCAGTAAAAAGAATGGTCGAGTTGAAGGGGGGAGAAAAGTAAATTTTTTAGAAGAAAGGAGGTGGGAGAAGGGTTTTTGTTGGGTTTTGGCTTTTAAGGGTTAAAAATTCAATAAGGTTTAAAAAAGGAGGTGGCATTCATGAAGACAAAGAAGAAGATTACGAGAAGGTCATTTTTGAAAAAGGCAGGAGTCATTGGTGGGGCAGCGGTATTGGGAGGAATTGGGTTTCCAAACATCTCAATTGCACAGAAAGCCCCCATCAAGATTGGCTGTATCTTCCCATTGACCGGTCCTTTTTCAACTGAGGCCCATTATCAGCAGGAGGCAGCGATCTTGGCAGTTGAGGAATACAATGCCAGGGGAGGGGTCTTAGGCCGAAAGATAGAACTGGTCATCAGGGATGATAAACTCAAACCCGATGAGGCAGCCAGAAGAACGAAGGAGTTGATTGAGAAGGACAATGTTGACCTCATCTTTGGAGGCCTTGGGGCGCATACTCAATTGGCAATCAATGAGCAGGCAAAACTTGCAAAGAAGATATTTATGTCGATCAGCCAGTCAAATGAGATTACGCAGTGGCCAGACGTTAGCCCCTATACCTTCCATGAGGCGATCAATCCCTATATGACTACCCATTCCTTTGGTCCATGGATTTTTAAGAATTTAGGAAAGAAATGGTTCTTCCTGACTGCAGACTACTCTTTTGGCTGGCAATTAACAGAAGGGTTCAGAAAGATCGGTAAAGAGTTAGGAATTATCGATGCAGGAGAGATTAAACATCCCTTGGGATCCACTGACTACTTCCCATACTTTCCAAAAATTCTTGCCGCAGAACCAGAAGTTCTCATTTTAGACAATTTTGGAAAAGATCAACTCAATTCCATCAAGCAGGCCCATGCCTTCGGACTGAAGAAGAAGATGAAACTTGTCAGTGCGATCGTCTTGCTATCTGCACGTGTTGGAGCGGGGGATGAAGCCTATGAAGGGGTTTATGGTGGCTCGACCTTCTGGTGGGAGTTGGAGAAGCAGTTACCTGCAGCAAAGAAATTTGTATCCGCCTACCAGAAACGCTGGGGGAAACCCCCCACGGACTACGCTGGTTACTCCTATGGTGGAATGATGGAGTTGATCGGTGCAATCGAGGCGGCAGGATCCTTAGACATGAAGAAGATGATCCTCAAACTTGAAGGCCATGAATATAACCATTACAAAGGGAAGCAGTGGTGGGTTCCCTGGAGCCATCAGTCCATTCAGGATTTCTTTATTCTTCGCTCTAAGAAGGCATCGGAGAAGAAAGGAGAATGGGATCTGTTTGAGGTCGTTGCTACAGAGAAGGCTCATGATAAGATGGACCGAACCTGGGAGGCATTAGGCCTTAAAGCATCCGGCCTCAAGCCTAACGAGCCGTTAAGCAAATTACTATAAATTTATAAAGGGGTTCATTCCGTTTAGGGATGAACCCCTTTTGGAGAAAGAAATGTTTGACATACCTCTTTCTGCTTTAGGGCTTCAAATCTTTATGGGTTTTACATTGGGGATGATCTTTGTTCTTCTTGCGGTAGG
>JBBIRM010000044.1:2790-18436 GCA_037441765.1 Deltaproteobacteria bacterium
CCCTTATCTTTGGTATGCTCACTGTGGTCAACTTTGCCCATGGTGCATTCTATATGTGGGGGGCCTATGCAGGGCTATTGGCTATGGAATATATCGGGAATTTTTGGGTGGCCCTGGTAATCGTTCCCATTGTGGTTGGTGGAGTGGGGATGCTTCTGGAAAGGTTCGCAGTTAGAAGGCTATATGGCCTTAATCCAGATTATCCATTACTCCTCACATTTGGCTTCTCACTGGTGATGATTGAGATTGTGAGGATCATCTGGGGAACCGCAGATCATCCCTTCAGCAGTCCACCTGCTCTCCAGCAGCCAGTCAACTTAGGGCTCTTTTTCTTTCCGTCTTATTGGCTCTTTGTCATTGTGGTGACAATGGTGGTATTGGTATTGCTTTGGATTCTATTGAAAAAGACCGATATTGGCTTAATCATTCGGGCAGGGACGAGGGACAGTTTAATGGTCAAGGTATGTGGGATTGACATTTCTAAGATTTGGCTTCTTGTCTTCGGTATGGGCACAGGAATAGCAGGGTTGGCTGGAATTCTGGCTGCTCCCATGAGAGGTGTCTATCCTGAAATGGGGATCACCATGATTGTCGAATGCTTTGTGGTAGTGGTGGTTGGTGGAATGGGAAGCCTGGTTGGCGCCATTTATAGCGGAATCATTTTAGGAATTGTGGTGAGTTTCACCACATTGATCTACCCTCCCATGGCCAACATTGTAATCTTTCTTGTCATGGCAGTGATTTTGCTGATCAGACCAAGTGGGCTTTTTGGTGAAAAGGGACTCTTAGAGTAGAAGAAAGGTAATAGGAGAAATGGAAAAAAGGTCTATCATAAAAAAGGGTTTAATCTGGGCATCGAATCACCCTCTCTGGATGATAATCCTCTTTTTTCTCATCTTTCCATTTATCATGCCCTATAAGGCATTGGCTACCCTCATCTTGATTAATGGATTATTTTCATTAGGGTTTAATATCCTCTATGGTTATACTGGTCTTCTCAGTTTTGGCCATGCTGCTTATTTTGGTTTGGGGGCTTATGGCGTTGGGATCCTTCTCGTCCGCTATCAGGTTTCTGTCTGGACAGCGTTGCTTTCCAGCATCATTATTTCGGGTCTGGGGGCCCTGGTCATTGGTTTTTTCTGTTTGAGGCGCCGTGGAATCTATTTTGCACTTCTAAACCTTGCCTTTGCTCAGATGCTATATTTTATAGGATTCCAGTGGGTCTCATTGACAGGAGGAGAAGTTGGATTACGAAACATTCCAACCCCCCCTCTACAGCTCCCGGGTTTTTCCATCGATATCTATACACCTTTGAGATTTTATTACTTCACATTTATATTTGTGACTATCGCTCTCATAGTGCTCAAAAGAATTCTGGATTCTCCTTTTGGAAGGGTATTGGAGGCGATCCGAGAAAATGAGAGTAGGGCACGGGCCATTGGATATCATACGAATCATGTCAAGTGGCTTTCCTATATTATGTCAGGGGTCTTTTCAGGGTTAGCAGGAGGGCTTTACACCCTCTATATGCATTTTGTGGGTATTGAGTATTTATATTGGACCACCTCAGGAATGGTTGTTATGATGACACTGCTGGGAGGAGCAGGAACTTTTTTTGGTCCATTCATTGGAGCAGGTGTCTATCTTTACCTTGAAGATATTATTAGCATCTATACTAAACACTGGATGATCTTTGTTGGTTCAATCTTCTTCCTTTGCGTCCTGATGTTTCCTGAAGGTATCTGGGGAAGGGTTAAAAGCAGAATCGATCGCTTAAAAACATCCTAAGTGAGGGAAGGTGAGAGATGGAAATTTTGAGGACTGAAAATTTGACAAAAAACTTTGGTGGGTTGACCGCTGTCAATAGGGTCAATTTTGTCTTGGAGGAAGGAAGGCTCCAATCGATTATTGGCCCCAATGGTGCAGGAAAGAGCACCTTCTTTAAGATGATATCTGGGGAGCATGTTCCTTCCTCAGGGAAGATCTGGTTTAGGGGAGAGGACATCACAGGCCTCCCTCAGCATGAGATTTCCCATAGGGGAATTGCGACTTCATATCAAATTACCAATATCTTTCCAAAACTGACCACCTTTGAGAATGTGAGGATTGCCGTCCAGTCCCGTAAGACCACATTCAATTTTTGGACAAGAGCGGATCAGCATGATGATCTCAATGGGAAAGCCATAAGAATCCTTGAAACGGTTGGACTACTGGAGAAGAAGGATATTCTTGCATGTAACCTTTCCCATGGAGATCAAAGGCACCTTGAGATTGCAATCGCCTTAGCCACGGATCCTGTTCTTCTTCTACTCGATGAGCCCACCGCAGGTTTAAATCCTGCTGAAACGGTTGAGACGATGGAACTCATTAAAAAGATTTCAAAAGGATTGTCAGTCATACTGGTGGAGCATAAAATGAAGGTGATAATGAATATTTCAGAGACTATTACAGTTCTTCACGATGGACAGGTGATTGCGGTTGGGAGTCCAGAAGAGATTCAGGAGAATGAGACCGTCAGAAAGGTCTATTTAGGAGGGAAGAAGGAATGATCTTGGAAGTTAAGGAGATTCATACCTATTACGGACAGAGTCATATCCTGCAGGGAGTCTCACTTGAGGTGGAAAAAGGAGAGATGGTTACCCTTTTGGGAAGAAATGGAGCAGGAAAGACCACAACCCTTAAGAGTATTCTTGGCATAGTTCCCCCAAAAACTGGTGAGATCACTTTCTTAGGAGAGAAGATCAGTGGCTTGCCTCCCCATCTGATTTCCCAGATGGGAATAAGTTTTGTCCCTGAGGAGAGAAGAATTGTTCCAGGGTTGACGGTCTATGAAAATTTGAAATTGGCCATGCTGAAAAATAAAAGGAAGAACAGGACAAAGGAGAAAGAGATACTTGATCGGGTATGGGAGATATTCCCGAGGCTAAGGGAACGTTGGCAACAGGAAGGAACAAGCCTTAGCGGTGGGGAGCAGCAGATGCTTGCCATAGCAAGGGGACTGGTTTCAGAACCTATTTTGATGCTGGTGGATGAACCGACAGAGGGACTGATGCCGCTTCTCGTCCAAAGGATTGAGGAGGTTTTAAAGGAGATTCAAAACGATGGGGTCACCATTCTTCTGGTGGAACAGAACATGGAGATGGCCTTGGATATTTCACAGAAGGCCTATGTGATGGATGAAGGGGTGATCAAATATAAAGGGAATGCTGATGAGGTTAGAAGGAACGAAGAGGTTCAGAGAAGATACCTCGCGATCTAATCCTGAAGTGGTCCAGGATTTCCCTTCTCTTTCTCTCTAAATCGATAAAAAAGGAAATTGTAGTTTCAAGTTAATTTTTTCCACATCAACATCCATGAAGAAAGGGGGTGATTTCAAGATTATTTATATAGAGGTGAGATATGGGTGGTGTTTTTAGGCCTTAGAGTTTCAATTTTTTGAGATGATTAAACTTCGATTAAAGAAAGGAGATACTTATGGGAATTAATGCAGTTCATACAAAATATTCTACATGGGATGGCGCAGTCGCAATGAAGGAATTTGCGAAGAAGTTTAAGCCCGCAAAAACTCCAATGGCTTTTGAGTATCCTGTCATCCCTGGCTATTATGGTTATCGGGGTGCTGGAACACAGGGCGTTGACTTTGATAACCGAATTGACTTTGCAAGAATGAGGAAGTATCGCCTTGAAAGAACCAGGGAACAATTAAAGGCATTCAATGTGGGCGCTATTTTATCCATTCAGGAATGGAATACGAGATATATTACCGGCACATGGACACCGGGTTGGACGACCCCAGCCTCAGGATTGCGATACTGCCTCTTCCCAGTGACTGCCAATGGCCCTATTCTATATGAGCAGGGTGAGATAGGCTATCATACTCGACAGATGGCTCCATGGATTGAGAAAGTCAAAGTGGCCATCACGGGTGCGGGCTGGAGCAGTGTCATTATGGGTAAGGCAGCCCATGCTGCTCAGAGGGATAAATTGGTCACGCAGATCATCGATGATCTGAAGGCCTATGGGGTGGCAAAAGAGACCCTGGCTCTTGATGTCTGGGACCCAGGCCTTATAGAAGGGTTTCAAAATAAGGGAATAAAAGTAATCCCCGCTGCGGAGTTGATGTTTGAGGCACGTAAGATAAAGAATGAGGACGAAGTGGAATGCCTCAGAATCGCCTCTGCAATAGGAGAGGCAATGTTTCAAACCCTCAAGGATATGCTCAAACCCGGAGTTCGAGAATCTGAAATCATGGGCGCAATGCATAAGACTGCTTATACATTGGGTGCGGAGGTTTACTCCGGGATGCTGGTTACTTCTGGACCCTTCAGCTGGCCAAACTCCCGTTATATGACCGATAGGATCATTCGTCCTTATGACATCGTTTTCGCAGATGTCTACAATACTACCTATAATGGATACCACATCTGTTACTATAGGACCTTCAGCGTTGGAAAGCCTCCACAGCAGTTAGTGGATGCTTACAAAAAAGCCTTGGATTGGCTTTACAGGGCGATTCAAGTTATTAAACCTGGCATCACAACTAAAGAGGTTGCAGAGAAATGGCCCCCCTGCGAAGAGGATTGGAGCGATATCCTTGTGGCCCATGAGGATCAAACAGCAGGAAGTAATTGGGCCCACGGCATTGGGATGACACTTTATGAACTACCATTGATATGGCGAGGGTGTTCACTGGATTATCCAATCCCGATTGAAAAAGGAATGACCTTTGCCATTGAGACACAACACGGGGTTCCAGGCATTGGGGGTGTAAGGATTGAGGAGATGATCCATGTGACGGATTATGGCGTAGAAATCTTGACCCAGTGGCCAATCGATGAGATCACAGTTGTTGATTTTTAATTTATCAAAGATATGAAAGGGAGGGAGATCCATTCTGGTTCTCCCCCTTTTAATTCTTATTATATTAGGGGTATTCCATGGATACAAAAATCATTAGCCTTCGGTCTCCTCGTCTTATATTGGCAGGCCTTGGGGCCTCAGAGAGGTTAGGGCAAGAGGCAAGTGGGATAGGAGCAAAAAGGGTTTTGCTGGTTACTGATCAAGGGGTGGTTGAATCAGGAGTGGCTGAAAAGATCCATGGCCAGTTGAAAAGGGAGGGGATGGAGGTTGAGATTTTTAAGGAAGTCCTTCCCGATCCAGATATAGAGAATGCGGAGGCCTGTATTGAGGTGGCTAAGAAAGGGAGATTTGAACTCATAATTGGCTTGGGAGGAGGAAGTCCGATGGACATCGCCTCGATTACATCTGTGATGCTCAAAAACCCTGGAACCATATATGACTATTTCGGGATCAATCTGGTGAAGAACCCTGGAGTTCCAACCATTCTTATTCCTACTACAGCAGGTACGGGTGCTGAGGTGACCCCAAATGCCATTCTCACCGATAAGAAAGAAAAGTTAAAAAAAGCGATTGTAAGTCCTCATATCCTACCTCGAATCTCGATTGTCGATCCTCTGCTTACCATCTCCATGCCTCCCTCGGTTACCTCATCGAGTGGGATCGATGCACTCACCCATGCCATTGAGTCTTATACCTCTAATAATGCAACCATTCTGACGGACCTATTTGCTAAAGAGGCAATAGTTATGATCGGTCGAAGTTTAAGGACTGCGGTAGCCAATGGCAACAACTTAGAGGCTCGTTATGATATGTCCATTGGAAGCCTTTATGCAGGAATTTCACTGGCCAATGCAGGTGTTACTGCAGTTCATGCATTGGCTTATCCCTTAGGAGGACGTTTTAACATACCCCACGGGATTGCCAATGGCCTCCTACTTCCCTATGTGATGGAGTTTAATGTCCTTGGAAATATACCGAAGTTTGCCCAGGTTTCAAAATTACTTGGAGAAAGGGTGGAACATCTATCCCTTTTAGATCAGGCTTATCATTCTGCAAGGGCTGTAAAAGCAATCTATAAAGATTTAAAGATTCCACAATCCCTTGGGGAGTTAAATGTTCCAAAGGAGGCCATTTCAGAGATGGCCCGCTCCGCCATCAATGTAACCAGGTTGATGGGGAATAACCCGAGGAAGATGACAGTTGAAGATGTCGAGAAGATCTATGAGAAGGCTTTTTGAATGGAGGATAGAAAGGGAGGGAGTGACTAAAAATGTTTGGATATCATAAGAGATTCTTAAGGGTGGACCTAACGAACCTAAGGGTCGATGTAGAAGATTTGGACGAAGATTTACTACGAAAATATATTGGCGGGGTTGGGATTGAAGCAAAGATTCTTTATGAGGAGGTAGGACCAGAGGTATCCCCTCTCTCACCTGAAAACATTCTCATGGCTGTAACCGGCCCATTTACTGGAACCGGTGTTCCCACCTCTGGAAGACACCATTTAGTGGCCCGTTCTCCACTGACCGGCCTCTTTGGAGAATCGAATGTTGGTGGTTCCTGGGGGGTCCACTTCAAGAGGGCTGGGTTTGATGGAATTGCGATAAGGGGAAGATCGGAAAAGCCCGTCTACCTTTGGATTCATAATGGAAAGGTAGAATTCAGGGATGCTACCCCTATCTGGGGGAAAGACTCCTATGAGTCAGCCCAGTGGTTGAAGAAAGAGACTGCCAAGGAGGCAACCGCAGCAGTGATCGGGCCTGCAGGTGAGAGGATGGCAAAGATTGCGAGCATTCCACATATTGGCCACATCGTCAGGCAAGCAGCCAGGACTGGTTTGGGCGCAGTGATGGGCTCTAAAAATCTTAAAGCGATGGTGGTATTTGGAGATGGGGAAATCCCTGTTGCGGAACCAGAGCAGTTGAAGGCTCACATTAAGGAACTCACCCCACACATCCAGAAGGCCACAGAGGCCTTTGGAAAATTTGGAACCTCTGGTGGTATTGATAATTATGAGAAGATTGGAAACTTCCCTCTTAAAAATTGGAGAGAGGGGAGATGGGCTGGGGCTAAAAAGATATCGGGTGTTGCCATGCATGATACCATTCTATCTGGAAGGAAGGCGTGCCTTCATTGTCCTATTGCCTGTGGAAGGCATATTAAGGTGACAGAAGGTCCATATGCCCCTATGGATTGCGAAGGTCCGGAATATGAGAGCATTGGGACCTTAGGCGGACTCTGCCTGGTAGATGATCTGGTCGCCATTTCCAAGGCCAATCAACTCTGCAATCAATATGGATTGGACACCATCTCGACAGGAGGAATCATTGCCTTTGCCATGGAGGCCTATGAGAAGGGGATTTTAACAGCAAAAGATACAGACGGAATTGAATTGACCTGGGGCAATGGGAAGGCTTTGGTGGAGATGGTCCATAAGATGGGCAAGGGTGAGGGGATTGGTCAACTGATGACTGAAGGATCAAAGAAGATGGCAGAGACTTTGGGAAGGAATGCGATTGAATTTGCAATTCATGTCAAAGGTCTTGAGCCCTCTGCTCATGATCCAAGGCGGTTCTTCAGCCAGGCCCTCTCTTATGCCACAGCGGCACGTGGGGCATGCCACAATACCAGCTGGAGCCATCCTTATGAGTTAGCCCTATCCATGCCTGAGATTGGAATTCCCGAGCCTCAGGATCCTTATCAAGTTGAAGGAAAGGCAGAGTTTACCGCAAAGATGCAAGATCTGATGTGTGTGATGGATGCCCTGATCCTTTGTCGATTTTCACAGGTTGGGAAAGCGGTAAATGTGACCAACCATCTCCATTGGCTTAATTTGATCACGGATTGGGGGATAGATGTGACTGAATATATGAAGGTGGGAGAAAGGATTTTTAATTTAAAGAGAATGTTTAATTGCAGGCTTGGGGTAAGCAGAAAGGATGATTTTCTTCCTTATCGGTTCTTAACCTTGGATCGGAAGGGAGAGGATTTGAACAATCAACTTCCACCCCTTGGGAGGCTATTGAGTGATTACTATGCCTATCGAGGATGGAGTGAGGAAGGGGTTCCAACTACTCAAAAACTTAGAGAGTTGGGACTCGATGAAATTTAGGGGAAGGGCGATGGAGAAGGTTCCTTTTTCAGAATTTGACCTTTCAGGAAAAGTGGCGATTGTCACAGGTGCAGGGAGGGGGATGGGATACCATATCGCTCTGGCTCTGGCAAAATATGGGGCCGATCTCGTGATCTGTAGCAGAACAATTTCAGAGTTAGAAAAGACAAAATCAGAGGCAGAAAAGTTTGGACGGCAGGTTCTCATCCAAAAGGTAGATGTCTTGAAGATACACGAGATCAATTCAATGGTTGAGGAGGCTAAAAAGACATTTGGCCATATTGATATTCTGGTAAATAATGCTGGGATCAATATCCCCCAATGGGCTGTCGATGTGACGGAGGAAGCATGGGATAAGGTTATCGATACCAATCTAAAGGCCCTCTTTTTCTGTGCTCAGGCAGTGGGGAAGGTAATGATCCAGCAACGCAAGGGGAAGATTATCAATATTTCTTCACAAACAGGGACCGTTGCCATTCCTCAGCGCGCTGCCTATTGCGCAAGTAAAGGAGGTGTCAATCAACTGACAAAGGTATTGGCCATTGAGTGGGCGCAATACAACATTCATGTCAATGCCATCGCTCCTACCTTTATTGAGACCCCATTCACAAAACCGATGTTTGAAAAAGAAGGGTTTCGTGAGTACGTCATGAGAAATATTGTCTTGGGAAGAGTTGGGCAACCTCAGGATGTGGTTGGGGCCGTAATCTATCTCGCCTCCGAGGCCTCCGATCTTGTCACTGGGCATGTCTTGTTAGTAGACGGAGGCTGGACCGCCCATTAGAAACTTATTCCTTCTGCTCTTCAGAGGGTTGCTCAGGGGAAAACATTTGCCTTCAAATTTGCAACCACTGTCCCTGAGAAGTCTTTTATGGGTGGTCTCCAGAAATAGGTGGAATATGGTGTTAGATATGCCTTATAATGTAAGAAACTATTAAAGAGGAAGTTAAGACCAAAGGATATCCTTGGGAAAGGAAGAAGTAGCAACATGTATTACCATTAATAAAAAGATCTGCCCTGAATCCTTCAGATAAGGAGTCGGGGCAGAAAAACCTTTGATGGAAAAAGGGGGGATCGCCAGTGGAAATATAAAAAGGAGGTAGAACAATGGTTGAGGAAAAATATGAGAATAAACTTGGGGTGGCCAAAGGGACATCCATTGAAGAGGCTGTGGAGGCTAACTTTTCTGGTGAGGGAACGGTTGTAGGTATATATTTGGCCATGGCTCGGCAGGCAGAAAGGGAAGGATACCCTGAAATTGCCGAGGTATTAAAATCGATTGCCTTTGAAGAGGCGTGGCATGCTGCTCGGTATGCGGAGTTGAACGGAAAGGTCAGCCTTTATACAAAAGATAATTTGGAGGGGAGGATGAGGGGAGAGAAGGGTTCAAATAGAAGCAAACATGAATCAGCACTGAAGGCCAAAGAGTTAGGGATAGAAGAGGCCTATGAGGTATTTGAGGAAACTTCAAGAGATGAAGCCCGACATGCTGGAGCCCTGGAAGGGTTGTTGAAAAGATATTTCGGTTAAGGTAAATTTTAATGGTAAGATTTTTCTGGGAAAATCCCATCTTTGATCATGGCCATTCCATTAATCGTGGGCGAAAGGAGGAAGGAAGGATGAAGATCAAGGGAAAATTGATCGATTTAACACAGGAGATTTATCAGGGGATGCCGGTTTATCCAGGACATCTGAAGACCATAATCTGGACCCATCTCTCCCATGAGGAATGCAAGAGGCAGTTAGGGACAGGATTTTCTTATGAAACGAGAGGCATTTTAATTTGTGACCATGGTCCAACCCATATCGATTCCGTGAGCCATCTTTCAAGGGACCCTGAGGCTCCCTCGGTTGATCAGATTCCTTTAGAACACTTTATCACCTCAGCCATCTGCCTGGATGTAAGCGACATCCCACAAAAGACTCAATTTGGCCGTAAGAAGATTGAGGATGAATTGAAAAGGTGGAAATTAGATATTCGAAAAGGAGATACCGTCCTCTTTTATACTGCCCAGTATGACCGATATTATGGGAAACCTGAATATATGACCGATTATCCAGGGCTTGACCGTGAAGCCACAGAATTTATCATCGATCAAGGTTGTATCTGTTTTGGGGTCGATGCAGCAAGCCCGGACATGTGGTATGATAAGACATACCCTTGCCACAGTGTCTGTGCAGAAAGGAAAGTTACTCATATTGAGAATCTATGTAAGCTTGATAAAGTATTAGGAAAGAGGTTTACCTTTATCATGCTTCCACTAAAGATTCGAAAGGGGACGGGATCTCCCATTCGTGCGATTGCTCTGGTTCCTGAAGGAGAAGAGGTGAACTGGGACCTTACTTCTTAATAGAATCTTTTCAGTAGGAAATCTTTTAAAGTATTTCAAAAAAAGATTTATTCTTCTAAACTCATCCGCCTTGGGAGTCCTCACCCCCAAAGGGAGTAATACCAACTATTATAATTTCCCACCCATAAGTAAGGTATTACAAAGTGGAAAATAGAGACTTCTGATAACCTTTTTTAAATACTTTTTTAGAAATCTCAAATATTTTTGTAGACAGATGAAATAAATTTCTGTTATATAAAAATAAATTGAGCGATTTTAAAAAATTAATTTACCCCGTTAGAAAAATAAACAACTATGCTGTGGGTTGATAATAAAATTCATTTTGGAGTTAATGCTTGGTTTAAAGCCCATTATGAGATATTTCATTAGAAATGTTAAGATTTTCTAAGGGGTTTACTTTAGGAGGGAGAAAGATATGTTTTTTGTGGCAGAGCCTGAGGACGTAAAAGAAGGGAAGATGACTGACATCTATTTTGTCAGGACGATGGAGGTCCTTAAAGCGAAGAAGATTGATCGATGGGTTAAGGCGGAATTCATTGCCAAACGTTTCCCTGAAGATTATGGATGGGGAGTCCTCGCAGGCATTGAAGAGGCAGCCCATCTCCTTAAGGAATTGAAGGTCAATGTAAGAGCGATGAGGGAGGGGACAATCTTTCGCGCCTACGAACCTGTGATGGAAATTGAGGGAAGGTATACAGATTTCGGTCTCTATGAGACTGCGATCCTGGGTCTGCTCTGCCAGGCCTCAGGTGTGGCTACAAAGGCTGCCCGATGTAAGAAAGCGGCAGGAGAGCGGAATGTGATCAGTTTTGGGGCCAGAAGGATCCATCCCATTATTGCTCCAATGGTCGAGAGAAGCGCTTTCATTGGGGGCTGTGATGGGGTTTCTGTGGTGAGAAATGCAGAGATGCTTCAGATCGAACCTTCTGGCACTATGCCCCATGCACTGATCCTTCTCATGGGAGATACGGTTGAGGCCACAAAGGCCTTTGATGAGGTGATTCCTCCAAAGGTGAAAAGGGTTTCCTTGATAGACACCTTTAATGATGAAAAAATCGAAGCCATCCGTGTCGCTGAGGCTTTGGGGAAGAGGCTTTTTGGAGTAAGGCTCGATACGCCCAGCTCAAGGAGGGGAGACTTTCAAAAGATTATCGAAGAGATTCGGTGGGAACTGGACCTAAGGGGGTATGGACATGTGAAAATCTTTGTTAGCGGGGGATTGGATGAGAAAAGAATCCTAAGCCTCAATCCAGTGGTGGATGCCTATGGGGTCGGAACATCGATTACCAATGCTCGAGTGATTGACTTTGCCATGGACATCATCGAGATTGATGGCAAACCGCTGGCAAAGAGGGGAAAGATGTCAGGGTCAAAAAGGGTACTTCGATGTACCAAATGTTTCCAGGACAGAATGGTTCCTCTCAAAAAAGTCCAAGGATCCTCCAATTCGGATAGATCCCGTTGCTCCTGTGGGGGCCGTTTTAAAGAACTCCTGGTCCCCCTGATTAAGGATCAAAAGATACTCTGGGATATGCCTACCCCCAAGGAAATTCGGGAATATGTCTTAAGCCAGCTTCCACATTTCGATCTATAAATATTATCAACTGATTAAATCTTGGCACAGGGATTTTTCACCCCAAGAGAACTGTGAGGTTTCTTACGGGGTAAATCCCTCCAAACAAAAAGATAGGAAATGAAAAAATGAAAGAGGCAATGTTATACAGCCCTCTGGAAGAAGGAAAGGTGAAATGTTTCCTTTGCAATCATCGTTGCATCATCTCCCCTTCTAAAAGAGGTATTTGTGGGGTGAGGGAGAACCGGAATGGAAGGTTATATACACTTGTCTTCGGCCGAGCCATCTCCCTCAATGTAGACCCGATTGAGAAGAAACCCATCTTTCATCTTTTTCCAGGCTCCACTTCTTTCTCCATTGCCACGGTGGGGTGTAACTTTCGATGTCTCCAGTGCCAGAACCATGAAATCTCCCAAATGCCAGTGGATTATGGAAGGATTGAGGGGTCAAATGTTCCACCTTCCAAAATTGTCTCCTTGGCAGAGGATTATGGGTGCCGATCCATTTCTTATACCTATACCGAGCCCACCATCTATTTCGAGTATGCATATGAAACCTCGATTTTGGCCAAACAGAAGGGTATTAAAAATATCTTTGTCACCAATGGCTATATGACAGAGGAAGCCCTTAAGAAGATTCAACCCTATCTGGATGCAGCCAATGTTGATTTAAAAAGCTTTCGTGAGGATTTCTATAAAAAGGTCTGCGGGGCCAGGCTGAAGCCTGTCTTAGATAATCTGAAGATGATGCGAGAGATGGGGATCTGGGTGGAGATTACCACCCTTGTCATTCCAACCCTGAACGATTCTGAAAAGGAGTTTGAGGAGATCGCTCAATTCATCCTTTCTCTGGGGCCAGAGGTTCCATGGCATATCTCCGCTTTCTATCCCACCTATAAGATGTTAAACCTTCCGAGGACTCCTGCCTCCTTACTTCACAAGGCCAGAGATATTGGAATCCAGGCAGGCCTTCGCTATGTCTACTGCGGCAACATTCCAGGGGAGGAGGGGGAAGATACATTTTGTCCTCAATGTGGAAGAAGGGTGATTCAGAGAGTGGGATTTCGAGTGGTAAAAAATGATATTGTAAGCGGGGCTTGTGGTCACTGTCATGCGAAAGTGGATGGCCTCTGGGAATAAATTTTTATAAGAGGCATATCAGGTATTGATGGACGAAAATCTGAGAAAAAACTATGACCGATTCAATCTTCAAGCCAGTTTTGGAAAGGGTGGGGGAAAAAACAATTTAAAGAAGGACATTCAAGGGGAGGAGACATCGCTTTCCTTTAGAGGACTTTTGGCTCCTATAGAGGCAGAGTGTTATCGGGGGAAGACTCTGAGGGAGATTCGTGAAAAGATGGGCATTGAATTAAGGGTCATCTCCTCAGAGACAAAGATCAACTTAAAAATCCTCGAATGGATCGAAGAGGAGGCGTGGGATAGACTTCCACCTCTTGTCTATCTAAAAGGCTTCTTAAAGGGATATGCTCAATTGCTAAACCTCGATCCAAAGAGGGTGGTGGAAGATTATTTAAAATTCAGTCCTGGAGAGAAAAAAAAGTAGACATTCCCCTAACCTCTCAGGGTTTCTCTGAATTGAGTTCATCCAAAATGGTTTTCATCCGCTGAGCAATCTTTGTGTTAAATCCAACAATCTTTTCCCGAATCTTTCCTTCCCTATCGATAATGAAGGTGGTTGGAAGATTGGTCACTCTATATTTCTGAACCACTTCAGAGGAGGCAATCGCAATGGGATAGGGTATATTCATGGACTTGACAAAATTCTTAACCCTTTCAATCTCTCCTTTATCCATGCTTATTCCAATGACCTCGGTCCCTTTTTCTCGATAGGCATTATAGAGAGAGATCAGGTGGGGAATTGACTCCCGACAGGGGCCACACCATGTTGCCCAGAAATCAAGAAGGATGGGTTTACCTTTTAGTTTGGAAAGGGTGATTTCCTTTTCGTCCAGGGTTTTAAGTGTAAAGTCTGGAGCCAGGGTATATGTCAAATCCGATTTCCCTTTGGTGCAGTGGGTAAAAGAAATTGCCGCTAAGATGCAGAGGATGAGAAGAATAGAGATGAGATTTGATAAATGTTTCACTTTTAAATCTTGAATCTTTTTATGATCTTTCCTAAAAACCCAACCTTTCCTGGCTTTCTCCTTCGCTGGTAAGAGCGAAGATGAATGAAAAAAAGATTCAGAGGGGGGCAGGTCGGATTTTTTTAATCTTGAAAGGCCTTTTCAATCAAGGTCTTCAAACGGATCTTTGGCACAAGTCCAACAATTTGATCAATAGGGTTGCCATTTTTAAAAAGAATTAGCATCGGAATACCCCTCACTCCGTATTGAGTCTGTGTAATTGGATTTTCTTCAACATTGAGTTTTGTAAATTTAACCTTGCCAGAGTATTCTTTGGCCAATTCTTCTACAATCGGACGTATACTGCGACATGGCCCACACCAGGTGGCCCAGAATTCAACCAGAACAGGTTGTTCTGAATGAAGAACTTCTGTGGCAAAATTATTGTCATTAATAGGGATAAGGTACGATTCTTTCTCCATTTTAACCTCTTTTTAAAAACATAACCTCTTTTTTCCTTCTCTTCAACCCTCCAATTGGATTACCATCTCCTCTCCAAGACATAATCTGCCATTGCCATAAGAGCTTCTTTCTCTTTTGATGGGTTGAAAGGACGAAGTTGTTCTTTGGCATTTTCAATATATCCTTTGGCCTTAGAGAGGGTATATTCAATTCCCTGGTATTTTTCGATTAGTTCGACAACACGAAAAAAATCCTCTGGGGTGATTTGATCGGATTCAACGATCTTTCCTATCAGTGACTTCTCCCCTGGATCGCATTGACTAAGGGTATAGATCAAGGGGAGAGTTATCTTCCCCTCTTGTAGATCCGTTCCAATCTTCTTCCCAAATTCTTCTTCTCTGGAGGTGTAATCAAGGTTATCATCAATCAATTGAAAGGCCATTCCAACATCTCTTCCAAATGCGGATAGCGCCCTCTCCTTCTCCTCTGGAACCTCTCCGAGGATCGCACCGATCCGGGTAGCGGCTGAAATTAAGGAGGCAGTTTTTCTGGCCACAATGGAGAGATAGGCCTCTTCGCTGAGGGTTAGGTCATTGGTTCTGATCAATTCCATTAACTCCCCCTCTGCGAGAAGAGTGGTTGCTTTCGCCATGGTTTGAAGGATTTTCCAGTTGCCATTTTCTACCATCAAAGAGAAACACTTTGTGAAGAGGAAGTCCCCGACTAGAACGGAGGCCTCATTACCCCAGATGGCATTGGCGGAGTCCATACCCCTTCGCAATTCTGCTCTGTCCACTACATCGTCATGCAGAAGGGTAGCGGTATGTATGAATTCGACAAGACTTGCCATAGAGATGTGATGGTCTCCTCGATAGCCACACAATTTGGCTGAGAGGATTAGGAGCTTTGCACGAAACCGTTTCCCTCCGCTCAGGAGAAGATATTCTCCAATGGCCGAGATGATCGGGACTTCTGACTTTAAATTCTTCCTAAATTCTTGGTCTACTTTTTCGAGGTCATCCCCGATCAACTCAAGAATTCCTTCCATGGGAAAGGATTTCGCTTCGCTGAGAGTTCGACTTCTTCCTGAGAAATTCATCATAAAATTTTTATCCTATTCAATCAGTGTTGTCAAAATATTTTTTGGAGATTGTCATTTAAGAATTAAAAGTGCACTCTTAGTCTTCTTAAAAAACCTTCATGGA
>JBBIRM010000045.1:0-17979 GCA_037441765.1 Deltaproteobacteria bacterium
AACCACAATATCATGACATAACTCTTTTGTCAAATTATTTATTGCGTTTGCATTACTTGCAAATGATCATTTGTAGTGCGTCCAGGACAGTGTCAGGAGGGATAGGCTCCCAGTCTGGAGTTTTAAAAACTCGCGGGGTCGAAAGGACTTCTTCATGTCTTTCTTCTGAAAAGTGTGACGATAATAATAAACGGATCATCTTGTCCCTGCAATGAATCTCCCAAAAACCCAATGTATGATGAAGATCTTTAAGCCCTTCCTGCTCCTTAAATTTGGCCGAATAAATAACTTTCAGCCATACACCAATGGTTTGCTCGGATGAAGTAACAAGGCTTTCTCCATCATAAAAAAATTTTCCTTTATCATTCTCTTCTAAGAATTTCCAATCGGCACCCAAGGTTGGACTATATCCCCCAAAAATAGATTGTCCAATTAGGAAGATAATGACTAATCGTTTTTTCATAAAAGGGCATTACATAAAGAAATATTTTTTATTAACAAATATCGAATAACATTCCTTCGATACCACTTTGGAATAACTATACTATCACGTCTTTTGTATGTCAATTATGGGGTAAACATAAGGAAATCTCCAAAAAATTTATTGGAAGACCGGGGAGGCACACAAATTCACTTCCATTAAGCCTCTTCATTTTAAATAACTTTTCAGAGTCCTGGTAATTTATCCTTGACATGGGAGGGAGAAAAAAGATAAATGAAAATAAATACCCACCATTATTATTTATTACCTGGAAGAAGAATTAATGTTTATGGATGAAAATCTAAAAGAGTTGATTACCGATCTAAAGACCTACCTTGAATATCTTAAGGGGATGGGTATTGATTCATTACCTTTCTCAGAAACTGCCTCTGAAGCAGGAAATCGAGGCCAAAATATAACTCTTCACCAGATCCGAATGGAGTTGGGAGATTGCAGAAGGTGTAAACTCCATCGAACCAGGCGGACGATTGTATTTGGTGAAGGAAATGAGAAGGCGACCCTGATGTTTATCGGAGAGGGTCCTGGTTATGATGAAGACGTTCAGGGAAGACCTTTTGTGGGAAGGGCAGGCCAACTCCTGACCAAAATCATTCAATCGATCCGCATCCAAAGAGAGGATGTATATATCACCAATATCATTAAATGTCGACCTCCACAAAATCGGAACCCGGAACCAGATGAAATTGAAACCTGCACCCCCTTTCTAATGAAACAGATCCAGGCGATCCAGCCTAAAATCATTTGTGCCCTGGGAACTTTTTCTGCTCAGACTCTGCTTAAAACCAATGCAAAGATTACGGCCCTCCGGGGAAAAGTCTACGATTTCGATGGAATCAAGGTAATCCCAACCTACCACCCTGCCTTTTTATTGAGGAATCCGGATAAGAAGAAGGAGGTCTGGGATGACATGAAAAAGATTCAACAACTCATGTCCGAAATCGAAATGGCCTATCTGGAGGGCAAGGATAAACGATAATTCAGTTCAAAACCTTTCTCTTTTAAAACCTCCAAAACCACAGAGGCCGATTCTTTTAAAAGGATGTCCCAGATAGAAAATCTTCTTTTAGGATAAATGATATTTGGCTTTCCCACTATTGCCGACTCTTTTGCGGCCAAATCGATGGTATCTTGCAGATTACCAATATGATCTACTAAACCTAACTGTTTGGCCTGCTCTCCTGTGAGGATTCGGCCATCGGCAATCTGTGCCACTCTGTCTCGGTCCATCTTTCTACCCTCTGCCACAGCCTGAACAAATTGCTGATGTACATTGTCGATCACCATCTGGATGATCCTTTTCTCTTCCGGTGTCATCTCGCGAAAGGGTGAGCCGATATCTTTATGTTCCCCGCTTTTTAGGACGATCCCCTTAACCCCAATCTTTTTGAAAAGTTCTTCGAGATTGGTAAACTCCATGATTACCCCGATTGAGCCGGTAATCGTTACAGGGTTAGCCAGAATTTTATCTGATGCACATGCAATATAATACCCACCTGAGGCAGCCACAGACCCCATAGAAGTGAATACTTTCTTCTTCGCTCGGGCCTTAATGACCTCACGGTAAATCTCTTGGGAAGGCCCTACCCCTCCCCCTGGAGAATCGATACGAAGGATGATGGCCTTCACCCCATCGTCCTCCGTATATTGATGGATATCCTCAATAATCCCTTGGGATTGCGTGATTATTCCCCGGATCTCAACGATGGCGATCTTATCACCAAAAGCAAACCTACCTGGCTTCCCAGCCGATTGAGTAATATAAAAAAGGATGAAAAAGAAAAAGAGCAGAAGAACCCCAATTGCCCCAAGCCCCATCAGAATTCTTTTACGTTTCATAGATACCTCCCTCTTCATTGCTTAGAAAATAGATTTTTAATCCACCTTTTTCTTCCTTTCCCGGCCTGAACCCACCACCCTAACCCTCTCCCCAAGCATCGAGAAGAGTGGAGGGTGAGGGGGATATTATATCTTCCTCCCTCGACCTTTATAAAGGAGAAACCCGTATCGTCTCAAAAGGGAAGGCTTGGAAGATACGAATGAGTTTCGACTTGACCAATTCGAGAATCGCCAAAAATGTGACAATGATCAATCTGCGTGAAGCCCCCCCTGGAAAGAATAGATGAAAGGCCATGCTCCTTTTCTCTCTCTGAAGGATAGAAAGGATTTCTTGAACCCTTTCTTCAACCGTCACTCGCTCCAATACCACTTCATGGACCATTTCGGGCTTGACGTTTTTTAGAACCTTACGGAATGCCTCTAAGAGTTCAAAGAGACTAACCTCAATCCTTTCCTCCTCAGATTCATCTTCATTGTCTGAGGCTAATCGAATGAACACATCCCGGTTTAAGAGAGGCCTTCTTTCCAAATCGACTGCTGCATTTTTATATTTTTGGTATTCTATCAGCCTTCGAACCAGTTCAGCCCTCGGATCCTCTCCTCCCTCTTCCTCCTCCTCGGGGGAGGAAGGAAGGAGCATCTTCGATTTGATATGAAGCAACGTGGAGGCCATCAGTAGATATTCCCCAGCAACATCCAGATCGAGGACCCTCATCCATTTGAGATACTCCAGATACTGTTCAGTGATAAGGGCGATGGGGATGTCAAAAATATCTATCTCATTTTTCTGGATAAGATGGAGTAAAAGATCGAGCGGTCCTTCAAACTTCTCCAATCGAATGGTATATGAAGACATTTCCTCTTGGGATAAATCTTTCTCCATCACCCCTCCATTGCCTTCAAAAGAAAATCCATCTCATCCTCTCGAGTTATGACCTGCTCATCCAGTCGAGCCTTCAACAAAAGGGTAAGAGCCTCTTTGATCATCGGGCCGGGTTTGATGCCCATCTGAATTAAATCCGATCCTGTCAAGAGCGGTTTTGTATCCTTGAGTTGGGTGAAGTAGAGGGAGATATAACGGCGAGTGGCCGTTTGAGTGGTTTTGGCCATCATAAACAACTTCACCTCTGTTGGGAGCGGATCGAGCAGAGTATAGATCTCCGAACGCCTGGGTTTCTGACCTGCATTGATCCAGGAAAAAAACTGAAGGAGCGTCTGGTTGGCTTGCCTCTTGCCCTCGATCACCCTTTTCTGAAGTTTATTGTTCATTGATAAACGCTCGCAGAATTCCTCAATCTCCTTTTCTTTCAGGGAATCGGTTAAGGCAAAAAAATATATCAGCCAGCGTTCATATCGTTCCTCCAGAAAGAGAAGGTCAAACCAGGAGACCACATGATAAACCTCTCCAAATAGCACTTCTATCTCTTCTGTCAGTTTAAGTTCTGGATGAAGGACTGGAAAAAGGTTAAAATCTTCCATTCGTTTGATAGCAGAAAAAGGATTTTTTTCCTGAAGGATAAGGATGAGTTCCGAAAGAAGCCGTCCTCCCGAAAGGCGGTTCATAAACCCCATCTTGACTGCGTTTCTCATGAGATTCTGAGTATGTTTTCCAATTTGGAATCCCAATCTCTGCTCAAACCGTATCGCTCGAAAGATACGTGTCGGATCCTCCACAAAAGAGAGATTGTGAAGAACCCTGATCACCTTTTCTTTGAGGTCTTTCATTCCACCAAAAAAGTCGATTAACTCTCCAAAAGACTTCGAGTTCAGTTGAATCGCCAATGCATTGATGGTGAAGTCCCTCCGATAGAGATCCATCTTGATTGAACTTTTCTCCACAATGGGAAGGGATGCTGGAGAATCGTAAACTTCCAATCTGGCAGTTGCGACATCAATCTTAAGGCCATCGGGGAGGAGAATAATGGCGGTGCCAAATTTTTTATGGGATCGAACGCGACATGGGACCCTTCTTCCGAATTCCTCTGCCAACAGAATACCATCCCCCTCGACGACAATATCCACATCAAAATTTTCAATCCTCATTAATAGATCTCTAACAAATCCTCCCACCGCATATACCGAGAACCCCAGTTCGTCCCCCACCTTTCCAAATTCTATGAGCAATTTCTGGATTCGTTCTGGAAAACGTTCCTTCATCAATTGGGTGATCATCTTTCTTCGAGTATAGAGAGGGTGGCTTTCAATGGCGGTGTTTCCCTTCAATGACTTCAACATCTCTTCCTGAAGGCAACGCATGAAATCGCCGATCGAAATGGTTCCAACCAGCCTCTCATTCTCGATCACAGGGAGAAGGCTCTGATTATGACCTATGATCAATTCCTGAACCTTCGAAAAAGGGGCTTCGGGCGAGACGACTGAGAATTCCGTGGTCATATACTCCTTGACCAAAGAGGTTTGGAGTCCATGGTGGGTAGCCTTTTCAACCACCTGTTTGGAAATCAATCCGACCACTCTTCCATCCTTTATTACTGGAAGGACATTTAGGTTATATCGAGCAAGAACCTCACCTGCTTCCTCTAAGGTTCGGTCTGACTCAATGGTCTTCACCGGGTAAACCATCATATCCCTGGCACTCTTTTTGGGCTTGACCAAATCCCTCAATATCTTGACCAACCGTTGGTGGACCTCTGTCAACGTCATCCCCTTGATAGTGGCAGAGGCAGCGGTTGGATGCCCTCCACCCCCAAACTCACTGGCCACCTCTGAACAGTTCACCTCCTCAATACGACTCCTTCCGATCAAGTAGACCCGATCTTCCATTCGGACCAGGGCAAAAAGGACATCGAGGTTTTCCATATCCTTCAACTTATGAACCAGAACTGCAATGTCTCCAATGTAACGATCTGCAGAGGCCTCAGCGATCACAACATCAATCCCGTGAATGTGGTATCGATGGGCGGATTGAATCAGTTCGTTCAGGAGATAAACCTGTTCAGCAGTAAGTTCTTTTGTAATGATATTGGAAATGATGCTTAGATTGGCTCCCTTCCGCAACAAATAACCCGCTGCCCTGAAATCCTCTTCTCGAGTGGAAGGGAAGGTGAGGTTACCCGTATCTTCATAGATACCGAGCATCATCACTGTGGCTTCATCTGGAGTAATTTCAACTTTCCGCTCTTTTAATATTCCAATGAGAAGGGTAACGGTTGCCCCTACCTCTGAGATCACTTCAATGGCACCATGAAGATCATCCGAAGAGGAAGGGTGATGATCGTAGATGTGAATCTCCAAGCCAGGTTTCGATACGATCTCAGAAAATCTTCCGATTCGGCTGATTTGTCGGGTATCCACCAATACGAGCCGGGTAACCTCTTTCAGATCGATATTTTTTATCCTCTCCACTTCAAGGGAGTAAATGGTTGAATGGATGAAGAAGTCTCGAAGGCTTCGCTCCTGAGAACCTGGGAATACCAATACTGCCTCAGGATAGAGTTTTTTTGCAGCCAACATTGAAGCCAAGGAATCAAAATCCGCATTAGTATGGGTGGTGATGACTTCCATAAAAAAATTCCAATCAACAGATCCCAAATAAGACCCAATCACCGATAACCCAAAAATAGTTTCAAGTAATGGTCATTGGGATTTAGGCCATTAATCGATTATTGGATTTTGAATTTGGTTATTCTCACATCAACCTCTTGGATGATATCTCTGGTGAACCTTTTTTAACCTCTCCCCTGTGATATGGGTATAGATCTGGGTGGTAGAGATATCCACATGCCCAAGCATCAGTTGAACAGAACGGAGGTCTGCTCCCCTTTCAAGAAGGTGGGTGGCAAAAGAGTGCCGGAGCAGATGAGGAGTAATCCTCTTCTGGATGCCTGCCTTTCGGGCATAGGCCTTGATATTTTTCCAGAACATCTGTCGACTCATCTCCTTGCCCATGCGGTTAATAAATAGAAATGGGCTCTCCCTCCCCTTTGATAGTCTTCCCCTCACCTCCTTCAAATATAGGTTGACCCATCGGATGGCCTCTTTACCGAGAGGAACGACCCTTTCTTTTGAACCCTTTCCAAAAAGAAGAACATATCCTCCCTCTAAGTTCACCTGATGTGTTGGAAGCCGGGTCAATTCAGAAACACGCATCCCGGTCGCATATAGCATCTCCAGCATGGCACGATCCCTAATACCTAATGAGGTCTTGAGATCAGGCTGTTCCAAAAGAGATTCCACTTCCTTCAATGTCAGAACCTCTGGTAACGACCTTGTCACCCTTGGAGATTCAATCTCTTCAACCGGATTAAACTTAAGAACCCCTTCCTGTATTAGAAAACGAAAGAAGGTCCGAAGAACCACCAGATTCCGAGCCACTGTCTTTATTGAAAGCCCCTCTTTCTTCAGGGAAAGAAGAAAAGCCCTCACATCAAGTTTGGTGACGGATTGAACTTCCGAAATTCCCTTCTTCCTTAAAAAGTTAAAGAAGCGATTTACCCCTTGACTGTAGGCTTCGATAGTTGTTCGGGCAAGTCCTTTTTCAATAAAAAGGTAGTGTAGATATTGGTCTAAGTAATGGTTCATTCCATTTTTTAAGAGTGGTAAGGTTTCCCGAATAAAAGTTTAGGATAGATACAGCCCTCTGCTTTAAATAGGTTGGTTTTAATGTAACTCTTCATCAAATCCCGGTATGCCCAAATCCTCCTCCTTGCCTTTGAGTCGGAGGTAGCTCATCGACCTCCTCCAGATCTGCTCGAAAAACCTGGGAGATTACCAGCTGAGCAATTCGATCACCATGATGAACGACAAAAGGCTCTTTTCCAAAATTGATCAATACTACCCCCAATTCTCCTCGGTAATCTGAATCGATGGTCCCTGGCCCATTGATAATCCCTATTCCTTTTTGGATAGCCAATCCACTTCGGGCCCTTATCTGTCCTTCAAAACCTTCTGGAATCGCGATCATAATCCCTGTGGGAATGAGTCGCCTCTCACCAGGACCCAAAACTACATCTTCATCAAGGCATGCAAAAAGGTCCAAACCTGAGGATCCATCGGTCATGTACCGGGGAAGGGAGACCGAACAATTTCTTCTTAGCCTTTTGACAAAGATTTTTATTCGTTCCATCTTTCAAATCTTTTTAAAACATTATCGAAATCTTTCCCTTCCACTGGACCCATGACAGTCAAACAGAAAAACTCTTCATTAAAGATCTCATTAGCAAGTTCTCTTACCTCCTCTTCCTTCACCTCATCAATCCCTTTTAGGACTGCCTCTACAGGGAGGTAGGACTCAAAGTAAATCTCATTTTTAGCAAGACGGGTCATCAGGCTATCCGAACTCTCGAGGCTAAGTAGGAGGTTTCCCTTAAGTTGTTCTTTGGCAGTTTCGAGCTCCCTGTTTTTAAAAGGTTTTGTCTTCAAGTAGACAAATTCCTTAAGGATGAGGTCAACCACCTTCTGGAAGGATTCTTCACTGGTCCCTGCATAGACAACCATCAGCCCTGTGTCGAAATAGGCTGGAAGATAGGAATAGACAGAATAGGCCAATCCACGGTTCTCGCGGATCTCTTGGAAGAGCCTGGAGCTCATCCCCCCTCCCAAAATCGTATTCAAAGTATAGGAGGCGAAACGCCTGGAATGATTGTAACGAAGGCCCCGCGTACCAAGACAGAAGTGGACCTGTTCCAGATCCCTCTTCCAGATATGGGTCTTTGAGATAGACTCTGCTTTTTTTCTCTCCCTTGTCTTGTTAGATTTTGGGATTTGACCAAAGGAAACCTCAACTTGATCTACCACCTCTTGATGCCTAAGATTTCCAGCGGCGCAGATGATGGTTCGATTTGGCTGATAGTTCTCTTGAAAGAACTGAATAATCTGATCACGACGAAACGATTGAACCCTCTCCGATGTTCCATAGATGGGAAAACCTAAGGGATGGTCTCCCCAACAGATCTGGTTGAAAAGTTCGTGGATATAATCGTCAGGAGTATCCTCCACCATCTTGATCTCTTGAAGGATAACCATCCTCTCTTTTTCTATCTCCTTTTCGTCCATGACCGAATGGAGAAAGATATCGGAAAGGAGGTCAATGGCCAGGGGTAGATTCTTATCGATCACTTTTGCATAAAAGCAAGTATACTCCCTTCCGGTAAAAGCATTTAGGGTCCCACCAACGGAGTCGATCTCCCTGGCAATCTCATAGGCTGTCCTCCGTTCGGTCCCTTTGAATAGAAGGTGTTCTATGAAATGAGAGATTCCGTTTTCAGAAGGTGCTTCATCTCTGGATCCTGTGGTAACCCAAATGCCAATTGAAACCGATTTAAGATAAGGGATCTCCTCGGTTATCACTTTGATCCCGTTGCTCAAAACCGTCTTCCGATATCCCTCTCCTGAAATCATCCAAGAAGAGTTTAGAAGAATTTGTGACTTTCTAATTGATTCATCCATTAATTGCCTTTTGTCCCTGACTTCCTTGCCATTTCCCTAAGGGCTGCTTTTCTGCTCAATCGGATCCTACCCTGGGGATCAATGTCAATTACCTTTACCCAAACTTCCTCTCCCTCTTTTAGTACATCGGAGACAGATCTCACATGACCTTCGGCCAATTGAGAAATGTGGATCAGCCCATCGGTCCCAGGAAATATCTCAACAATGGCGCCAAACCCTAATATCCGAACGACTTTCCCCTTATAAAGGCCCCCCACTTCGACTTCCTGGGTAAGGGTTTTGATCAGTTTGATCGCCTTTTCGAGGGCTTCATAATTGGGAGAGGCTAACTTCACCATCCCAGAATCTTCAATATCCACCTTAACCCCTGTTTGGTCAATAATGCTTCGAATGGTTTTTCCTCCTGGACCGATAATATCTCGAATCTTTTCCTGTTTGACCTGCATGGTGATGATTCGTGGTGCATGGCGGGAGAGGTCTTTTCGAGGTTCGGAAATGGTCTCGTTCATCTTCGAAAGGATATAAAGCCTCCCTTCGCGAGCCTGACTGAGGACCTGTTGCAATATCTCTTTGGTGAGGCCTTGAGTCTTGATATCCATCTGGATCGCTGTCACCCCACTCGATGTTCCTGCAACCTTAAAATCCATATCCCCAAAATGGTCTTCGTCCCCAAGAATATCTGAGAGAACAGCCACTTCATCATCCTCGAGGATCAGCCCCATAGCAATTCCAGCCACTGGTGCTTTGATGGGGACACCTGCATCCATCAGCGAAAGGCTGGCACCACAAACAGTCGCCATTGAGGAAGAACCATTAGATTCTAAAACCTCGGAGACAATTCGAATGGTATAAGGGAATTTCTCATTGGAGGGGAGAACAGGAAGTATTGCCCTCTCCGCAAGAGCACCATGCCCAATCTCCCTCCGACCAGGTGCCCTTAATGGAGCAGCCTCGCCCACGCAAAAAGGTGGGAAATTGTAATGAAGCATAAAGGACTTATAGGTTTCTCCCAACAGTGAGTTTATCTTCTGTTCATCCTCAGAAGTACCAAAGGTGACCACTGCTAAAACCTGGGTCTCTCCCCTTGTGAAAAGGGCTGACCCATGTGTTCTGGGGAGAATTCCTACCTCACAGGAGATGGGTCGGATTTCTGAGAGGCCTCTTCCATCGATTCTTCTCCGATGTTGCAAAATCAACTTCCTCATGATTTTACGATGGATCTCTTCTAAGGCAACCTTCACCATATTTTTAGCGTTCTCATCCTCTGCCCCCAACTCCTTAAGGGTCTCCTGAAAAATCTCTTCTAACCTTTCCCTCCTCTTTAATTTTTCTTGAATATAGAATGATTCGGCCAACTTTCCCTCGGCAAAGGTTCTGACCCTCTCAAAAAGATCTTCCTTAGGTCTTTGAAGTTCAAACTCCTTCGGTGGATGACCGGCGATGGATTTTAGTTCTTTTTGAAGGTTGATCACCGGAAGTAGAGATTGATGTCCAAAGATAATGGCCTCCAAAATCTCCTCCTCTCTTACCTCCTTGGCACTCCCCTCTACCATAATAATAGCATTATCGCTTCCTGCAACAAAAAGGGCTATATCGCTTAGTTCTAACTCCCCAGGGGCAGGGTTGAGCACATATTCCCCATCAATCCTCCCTACCTTCGCTCCAGCAATTGGGCCAAGGAAGGGTAGATCAGATATGGAAAGGGCAGCAGATGCTCCAATCATCCCTAAGATGGCTGGATCATTATCTGGATCAGCAGAAAGAACAGTAGCGATGACCTGTACCTCGTTTTGAAATCCTTTGGGAAACAGGGGGCGAAGCGGTCGATCAATAAACCTTGAGATGAGCGTCTCGTGATCACTGGGCTTCCCTTCCCTTTTAAAAAAACCTCCAGGGATTTTCCCTGCTGCATAAGTCATCTCAAGGTAATTGACGGTGAGGGGAATGAAATCCAAGCCCTCGCGTTTCTTGTCTGAAGCAACAGCGGTGACCAGAACCACCGTCTCGCCATATCGAACCAGTACAGAACCATTGGCCTGTTTGGCCACTTTCCCAGTTTCAATCGAAATTGGCCTCCCTGCAAATTCGACCTCTAAACTCTGAACCATAAAATTAGCCTCACTCCTTTAAAAAATATTACAGGACATTAACATCGCCTTCCATTTATATAAGAAAATCTCAAACTATAAAAATTTGTACCCCCCTTCCTTTCATTAAAGGAAGCAAGGGAAGTTAGTTTGGGACTCTATTTCCTAAGTCCTAATTTATCAATGACTACCCGATATCTTTCGATGTTATTCTCTTTTAGGTAGTTAAGCAGTTTTCTTCTCCTCCCAACAAGTTTGAGAAGCCCCCTTCGAGAATGATGGTCCTTCTTATGTACTTTAAAGTGATCTGTAAGATACTGGATCCTTTCGCTCAAAAGGGCAATTTGAACTTCGGGAGACCCTGAATCCTTTTCATGGAGTTTGAACTGTTCAATGATCTCCTTTTTCCTCTCCTGTTGAAGTGCCATGAATCCCTCCTTGGAGCTAAGCATATTTTTCATCGAAATGAAATATTCTTAGAGGACGAAAAACGAAGTTTTTAAGATCGTTTTCATCCACCTTCTTCTCTCCCTTCTCTGCCCTCAGGATTGCCACCAACCCTGAACCTGGAGAAGACATCTTAAACCACTCTCCTTCCTGAATAAAACGAAGCGTATGATAAGGCAAATCAAAGGGCGTAAGGGTTTTTCCAAAACGGACCTTGCGGGCGATTTTTTCCTCCACCACCACCTCTGGTAGGGCTGGCAATGCCTCTCTGGGTGAAATGAGCCATGGGAGCAGTTCGTCGATTTTATTTATTCTTTTTAATTCTTCCCAGGATATAGCCTGTTTGATGGTAAAGGTTCCACTTTGGGTTCTTCTAAGTGAAATCAGATGTGCGCCACACCCGATCTTTTGACCTATATCCTTTGCCAGGGATCGGATATAAGTCCCCTTAGAACAAGAGACATTGAATCGAACGAGGGGAAGAGAGGTCTCTTTAACCTCGAGACTAAAAATTTCGACCATCCTTTCCTCGCGTTCAACCTCAATTCCCTTTCTCGCCAATTTATAAAGCGGTTTACCCCTTAATTTGATGGCAGAAAACATAGGGGGCTTCTGTTTAATCTTCCCTAAAAAGAGTGGAAAGACAGAAAGGACCTTTTCTGGTTTTACCTCCTCCCATGGGTTTTGGCAAATCACCTTCCCAGTCAGGTCATCTGTAGTTGTTTCCTCTCCTAATTTTAAGATTGCCTCATATTGTTTGGGCTCCTCCTTTAAGAAAGGTGCCAATTTTGTCCCTTCATTAATTGCAATCGGAAGGACTCCCGTAGCAAAGGGGTCCAACGTTCCAATATGTCCCACTTTTTTAAATTTAAAACGATATTTGATCTCCTTTACTACTCCAAAGGAGCTGATCCCTTCAGGTTTATCTACAACCAGAAGGCCATCAATCCTCCCCATCTCTCCCCTTTTCCTCTCTTAACCGGTGAAATATTTCTTCAATATGGATGGCGTATTCGATCGATGGATCGAAGTGAAATAAGATATCGGGTGTATATTTGAGCCTGATTCTCCGACCCAATTCCCTTCGGACATATCCCTTTGCGCTGTTAAGTCCTTCCAGTGAACTCTCCCTTTCCTCAATGCCCCCAGCCACACTAAAATAGACATTGGCCCTTCGACAATCCTCAGAGACCGAAACTCGGGTGATGGTGACAAAACCGATTCTGGGATCTTTAAGGGTTTTGGTCAACATCTCAGAAATCTCTTTTTGAATCAGGTCTGCCACTTTCTCCGAACGTTTTACTTCCATCTTGCTTCCATCCCCAAAACTCTCAATACTCAGACCGTTAGAATCTCTATCTCCGAATGGACCACCTCCACAAGGTTCATCCTTTCGATGAAATCAATGACCTTATCCAAACTTGAATTGATGTGTCTTCTATCATTTCCTACCGTACAAATTCCGATCAGGGCACGTTGCCACAGGTCATTATCCCCCACCTCTGAGATGGCCACATTGAACCGATGGCTTGCTCTATCGATCAACTTCCGTATGACCTGCCTTTTCCCTTTTAATGAATGGTTTTCGGGAATTCGGATATCGAGTTGACAAATTCCAACAACCATTTTCCCCTCTCCCTTCACCCAGGTTATGACAATCGAGGACGAACCTCCTCAATCTCATAAGATTCTATAATATCTCCAAGTTTGATGTCGTTAAAATTCTCTATTGCAATCCCACATTCAAGGCCATGGCTACAATCCTTCACATCATCCTTAAATCTTTTTAGAGATGATATTCGGCCATTGTAGATGACTACATTATCCCGAAGGAGTCGGGCATGGGAACCTCTGACGACCTTTCCATCCACCACCAAACTGCCTGCCACCGTCCCAACTTTACTAATATTGAAGAGTTGAATGACCTGGGCTCTTCCCAAGATACGTTCCTTGTATGTGGGCTCCAGTAACCCTTCCAGAGCCTTTTTAATATCATCGATGGCGTCATAGATCACAGAGTATGTTCGCACATCCACATGTTCTTGCTCTGCAAGCGATTGGGCCTTTGGGCTTGGCCTTACATTGAAACCGATGATGATCGCATTGGAAGCGGAAGCCAGGTTCACATCCGTCTCCGTAATTCCACCTATTCCCCCGTGAAGGATATTCACTTTAACAGAATCAGTAGAAAGTCTATTAAGAGATTCTTTTACTGCTTCAATCGAGCCCTGAACATCCGCTTTTATAATAACGTTCAGTTCCTTTACCTCTCCTTTTTTAATCTTCTCGTAGAGCTCTTGCAGTGAGACCTTACTTAATTTTGAAAGTTCTTTCTCTCTCATCTTTTCATGCCGATAAAGGGTAATCTGTTTGGCAACCCTCTCCTCTGGGACAACAATGAAGGGATCACCTGCCTCAGGAATGTCATTGAACCCAACCACCTCAACAGGAATGGAGGGTTTAGCCTCTTCAATCTTTTGACCACGGTCGTTCAACATGGCCCTAACCTTACCATAATGAGAGCCAGCGATGAAAACATCTCCTGTTCTTAAGGTTCCCTCCTGGATGATAACTGTGGCCACAGGACCCTTCCCTTTGTCCAATCGAGATTCAATGATCGTCCCTCGGGCGAGTTTGTTCGGATTGGCTTTCAATTCTAAAACCTCTGCTTGTAGAAGGATTAAATCCAAAAGGTCTTTAATACCTATTTTCTGTTTGGCAGAGACCTCAGCATAGAGTGTGTTCCCTCCCCACTTTTCTGGAACCAAGCCATATTCTGAAAGCTCCTTCTTCACCTTTTCAGGGTTTGCATTGGGTTTATCAATCTTGTTGATAGCCACGATGATAGGAACATTTGCTGCCCGAGCATGATCAATCGCCTCTCGTGTCTGGGGCATCACTCCATCATCGGCGGCGACCACAAGTACCACAATATCCGTCACCTTCGCCCCCCTTGCTCTTAATGCGGTGAAGGCCTCATGGCCTGGAGTATCTATGAATACAACCTGACCATTTTCGAGCATAACATCATAGGCCCCGATGTGTTGTGTAATCCCCCCTGCCTCCTCTCCAATCACATTGGTTTTGCGAATTGCATCGAGAAGCATGGTCTTTCCATGATCGACATGTCCCATAATAGTAACCACTGGGGGTCTTGGTTCCAACTCCTCTGGAAGGTCCTCCTTCCTCTGTAAAATTTCGTCTCTTTCAAGTGAAACCTTTTCTACCTCATAGCCAAATTCACTGGCAACTAAAGAGGCCACATCTGCATCAATCACCTGATTGATATTGACAAAAACCCCTAAGTCCATTAATCTCTTAATCACCTCTCCACCCTTTACACCCATTCTTTTCGCAAGGTCTGAGACAGTAATCACCTCAGCGATTCGAATAATCCTCTTGATTGGCTTTGGAAGCGTCACCTCTGTCTTCTTGGGTGCTTTTAAAACTACCTTTTTCTTCATTGGCCGGTATGGTCTTGGCGCCAATTCAATCTCTTTCTCTATGAAAACCTCCTTCTCAGAGGCCTTCTCAATAATCAACCTCTCCTCAATCAATCTCCGTTTCTTGATAAACCCCTTCTTCTTCCCGATCATATCTTCATCTATAATCTTTATTTCTGGCAGTTTAGGTTCTTCTACTACCTCTGTCCTCTTTACTTCTTTTTCCTTAACCTTTTGGGAAGAAATAGGGGTTTGAACTTCTTCACCCCTTATGGCCTGAGGGGGAGAGGGAATCTCTTCTTCTTTTTTACTCACAGGTTCGATGATTGGAGGTTCAGTCTCATGGAATGGTTCTAAGGTAGGGGCAAGTTCTGTTTCTTTGCTCTTCTTCTTTCCTATTTTAGCCTTCGGTTTCTTCTCTTTCTTTACCTCCTTAACCTCCTCTTCCTTCTCTTCCTTCTCTTCCTTTTTCTTCCCTTCATCTACCTTCACAGGTCTCTTTTTAACTTTCTTACCAATAGCCTCCTCCGTTAAGATTGGTTCTACTGTGGGGGGTGGAGGGGGTGTGGGAGGTAAGGGTTCAGAAACCTCTGCCTTAACCTCAAGGGGTCTTACCCTTCTTCGGATGACCGTTGGTTTTATCCTCTTTTCTACGACCTCCTTCTCACCATCTCTTTCGATGACCTTCTCCTCTAAAGGAGAGGTTTTCTTTTCGGGTTCGGTAGGTTTTTTTACCTTTACACCCATCCGCTTCAACTTGAGAAGGAGTTTGTCATCCTCCATCCCAACTTCTCGTGCAAGATCGAGGAGTTTTACTTTAGCCATTACCGACCTTCCTCCTGCTCAACGCTTCCTCTCTGGAGTTAATCCTCCATAGAAAGAAATTGTTTTGGGATAATTTCCCATGATTCAATCCACCTCTTCTTCTCCGCCTTTTTAAAACAGTCCTCATCTGGGCAAAGGTAAAATCCTCGCCCCCCAAGATTTTTCATCCAATCGATAACGACCGTTCCATCTTTTCCTTTTTTTAATCGAACCAACTCTTCCTTACTCCTTTTCTTTTTACACCCAACGCAACTTCTTATTGGGACATGCTTTGATCTACCCATCTCCCTTTCTTTCCACATATTGGGCTGCAGATTGAATCAACTTCTCTGCCTTTTTTACACCAATTCCTGGGAGGGCTGAAAGCCTCTGAACTTGAGCCTCAAGGATATCAGCGATGGTCTTAATTCCGTGGGCTCTCAATAATTCAGCAGTCTTATCCCCTATTCCTTCAATCTGTTCAATGCCATCTGAGAGAGGGGGTTCCCCATGAGATGAGGCTTCAGGTAAGGCTTCTTGTTCAATTCCAGCCTCTCCCTCTTTCTGGGTCATTTGGAATGCAGACTCCACAATCTCCACAGCCTTTTCTTTCTCTATCTCCAAGAGTCTGGCCAACTCCTCTGGGTCTACCTCTGCCAATTCTTTGATTGAACGAAATCCCTCGTTATAGAGAATACGGCTACTCACATCTCCAATATGTGGAAGGTCTTTAAACCTTTCCAAGATCTCGCTTGAAATTTTTTCCATCTTCGACTCACTCTTGATATCCAATTTCCAGCCTGTCAGTTTGGATGCCAAGCGAACATTCTGCCCTCTCTTGCCAATGGCCAATGATAGTTGATCGTCAGCTACGACCATTTCCATATGACGATTTTCCTCATCAATGAAGACCCTTGAGATCTTTGCAGGGGCAAGCGCATTGCACACATATTTGGTCTGGTCTTGCGACCAAGGTATGATATCAATCCGTTCTCCCCTAAGTTCCTGAACCACATTCTGAACGCGGGAACCCTTCATTCCCACACAGGCCCCAACCGGATCGACATCCCGATTAGAACTATAAACTGAAATTTTAGCCCTCTCCCCAGGTTCTCTGGCAGCACTGATAATCTTAATTATCCCCTCGGAAATCTCTGGAACCTCCAACTCAAATAGTTTTATCAGGAATCCAGGATGTGTCCTTGAGAGGAAGATCTGAGGGCCTTTGGAATTCTTCTGGACATCGAGGATGTAGGCCCGAATTCTATCTCCCTGTCGGTAAGTCTCCCCTGGGATCTGCTCCTTTGCCAAAAGGACAGCCTCCGCTCTTCCAATATTCACATAAATATTACCCTTTTCCATTCGCTGGACGGTTCCGCTGACAATATCCCCCTTTCGGTCCTTAAACTCATTATAGATATTTTCTCTTTCCGCATCCCTTACTTTTTGAATGATGACTTGCTTTGCGGTCTGTGCACCTATTCGACCAAAATCGGTATTCAATTTTACACCCAAACTGTCTCCGATCTCTGCCTCGCTATCAAGGGATTTTGCCTCCTCGAGGCTAATTTCCGAATCGGGATTTTTTACCTCCTCCACCACCTGTTTGAACTGAAACAACTCCACTTCACCGATCTCTTCATTAAATCTAACTTCAATCTCACCATGGTGGCCATATTTTTTCCTGGAGGCAGTGAGAACAGCCTGCTCTAAGGCTTCTATGATCACCTTTCGGTCAATCCCTTTCTCCTTGACCACCTGGTCGATCACATAATTAAGATTGGTTGGCATCGCTTCGTCTCTCCCCTCTAAAATTCAATTTCCAAATTGGCTTTGGCCACGTTGGAAAGAGGAATTTGAATGATTCGGTCTTCCACATCCAACTCGATTCGGCCTTCTAAGACCCTCAACAATTTACCACTAAAATTCCTTCTTTTTTCAATGGGTTCAAATGTCCTTACCTTTATCCTGTGCTGAAGATATTTTATAAAATCCTTTTCATTTTTTAAAGGCCGGTCAAGACCTGGCGATGAAACTTCTAAGATATAAGGATTGGGGATAAAGTCTTCTACATCCAGGTTTCTTCCTAACTCCTCACTGATATGGGCGCAATTCTCAAGGGTGATCCCCCCTTCTTTATCAATGAAAAGTCGTAACACCCATCCTCTCGACTCCCTTCGGTATTCAATGTCTACTAAATCCATCCCTTCATTTGAAAGAATTGGGCCTACGATCCCTTTCACCCGTTCTATGATACCGTTGACCAATTGTCTCACCTAATGTATCCCTTTCAGGTATTTTAAAAAAAAAGCGGGCAACTAAGCCCGCTTTTCAGCAGACTACTTAACTAATTTATTATATACTACAAAATCCAACAAAATGCAAGAAAAATTTTAAATCCCACGTAACACCTCACTCATCCTGGGAATCGGGTAGGAATGTCGGAGAAAATCTT
>JBBIRM010000046.1:0-17836 GCA_037441765.1 Deltaproteobacteria bacterium
TTAAATAGTATAACCCGCCTTTAAACCAGTCTAAAGAGTTTTGCAAAGAAATAGGAAATATAGAAGGCATTTGAGAAAATGAGTGCCCAGAGGGCAATCCTTCTCAGACTGATCTCGATCTTTCTTCTCCCCTCAATTTCTCTTAACCCGAGAATTCTATCTAAACTCATCATCCTACTCGATTACAAAATTGTAATAGATGTTCAAATTTGTCTAATAACAAACTTCTTAACCTATTCAGCCAACTTTCGTTTTATATATCTCAAAAAGGCGTAACCTCCCATAATAATTATCCAAATTACGAATAGATTGATGGAGGCCAATTCGTTAATCATTAAATTCATATTAACTCCTTTTTGATTTTTATTAATTTTTAAGCAACTCTTATGCCAATTTGTTTATTTGATTATAAGTTATTGAATTTAAATGTATTTTAAATTTTAGGGTTGGTTGAAAAAAATTTCAAAAAACACAAAATGTCATAAATCTATGTAAAAAATATGGATCTATGCCTTGCTTTTCTAATTTTGACCTTTCATCTTCAATCAATTCTCCCACCATCTGATTTAACTCTTGCCTTTCACCTCTGAAAAGTTTATTAAATAGGAAGCCAAATTTTAAAGGAATATATTTGGGTTGGGGAGTTATATGAAGGTTATTTTTCATAAAAGATTTTATGAAGTCTATACCTCTGATCCTGCCGCTGCTAAAGGAAGAATGGAGGCCATTATAAGAGAATTGAAGGGAGAATTTGAGTTTATCGAACCACAACCTGCAGGAGAAAGTGACCTTGAAAGGGTTCACGGAAGGTCACATATTCAGTATGTAAAAAGAGAACCCTTAGTTTATGAACTTGCTCTCCTTGCAGTAGGAGGGGCCATCCTCTCTGCTCAACTGGCATTTGAAGGTCATCCTGCCTTTGGATTGATTCGACCTCCAGGTCATCATGCGAGCCCTCATTCCTGTTGGGGTTTCTGTTATTTTAACAATATCGCTATTTCCATTAAAAAACTTCTCAGTGAGGAGAAGATTAAAACAGCCCTTATCCTTGACTTTGACCTCCATTTTGGGGATGGAACAGCAAATATATTCAGCGATTCCAAATCCATCGCCTATTTCCACCCAGAAGGGACAAATCGTAAGGTTTTTTTGGAGGAGGTTCAAAGATCTCTCCAGACAGAGAGACCTTTTGATATAATTGCCATCTCTGCAGGATTTGATCGTCATGAGGAGGACTGGGGAGGACTACTTAAGAGTGAAGATTATTATACCATTGGAAAATGGGCAAAAGAGGTCTCTTTTGAAAGATGCAATGGGAGGAGATTTGCTGTCCTTGAAGGAGGTTACAATCACTCTGTCCTTGGAAGAAATGTAAAGAGTTTTCTTCAGGGACTCGGCGACTAAAAATCATTATACCTGGAGCAAATATGAAGAAGCAACTACTCATTGTGGCAACTCTGGATACCAAAGGAAGAGAAGTAGCCTATATAAAGAACTGTGTTCAAAGGCTTGGGATCCAACCAGTGGTCATGGATGTGGGAACCCTCGGGGAACCCTTAACCTATCCTGACATTACACGATTTGAGGTGGCAGGAGCAGGAGGCTACAAACTTGAAGAGATAATAAAAGAGAGGAATCGCTCCTCGGCTGTGAAAGCAGTTCAGGAGGGAGGGGCAATTCTGGCAAGACGCCTGCTTGAGCAAGGGAGACTTCACGGGGTCTTCGGGATGGGGGGAGGAACAGGAACAGCAATCGTCACTTACATCATGCGATCCCTCCCTTTCGGACTACCCAAATTAGTGCTCTCAACAGTTGCCTCAAGGGATGTAAAGGAATATGTAGGAACCAAGGATATTGTGATGTTCCACTCAGTTGCCGACATTTTGGGGCTAAATGAGTTTATGCGCCTCATTCTTGAACAGGCCTCATACGCCATATGTGGAATGATCGAACAAGGGGGCATAATGGGAAAGGAAAAACCGATGGTGGCTGTGACCGCCTATGGGATCAACTCCATCTGTGCAATGAATGCAGAGCCTCTTCTTAGAGAAAGAGGATATGAAATGATTGCCTTCCATGCGAATGGCTGTGGTGGAATGGCCATGGAGGAGTTCATCTCGGAAGGGTTAGTCGTTGGGGTGATTGATTTCACCCTTCACGAAATAGCGGATGAAAAGTATGGAGGTTATTGCAAGGGGATTGGTCCTCAGAGACTTGAAACTGCAGGTAAGAAAGGTATCCCCATTGTGATTGTCCCAGGAGGGCTTGATAATGCTGTCTTCAGCCCTGTCTATCCAATGCCTGACCAGTTAAAAGGAAGAAAGATTCATTACCATGACACACGCTTCTGCGTAAGGATGGGTGCTGAGGAGATGAAAGAATTTGCAAAGATGATTGGAGAAAAATTAAACCGATCAAATGGGCCAACATGTGTGCTCATCCCTAAGAAGGGTTGGTCAGAGGCGGACAAGCCTGGGATGGAACTCTTTGAGCCAGAAACAGATCAGATCTTCGTAGAGGAACTAAGAAGGATAATCAACCCAAAAATCCCGATTGAAGAGATAGATCTTCACATCAGTGAGCCCGGCTTTGCACAAAAGGCTGTCATCCTTTTGGATGAAATGATCCAGAGTCAGAGGTAAAGCAACCCCCCTTCCTTTCCCGAATCGCTTCTTTAAAGCAGGCCATGATTACATAGTAAAAGAGCCCTGGGAGTTTCTCCCAGGGCTCTTTTTAATTATTGAGCCTGGTCTGGAGGTGGTGTTCCGGGTGGGTTTGGAAGTGTAAGTGGCCATCTAAGCCAGAAGGCATTGTGTGCAATCAAAGCAGGGCCAACGATGCATAGATTTAGATAGATGATGAGAATATTGACATCCGCAGGAAGTTTTGCCACTTCAATCTCACGGGCTTTAGGACCAAGGATTACGGTTAAGATGATAACCCAGATAAAGATGATAATACATTGAACGATAAAGGCTGAAAGGGCTCTTTTAAAAAAGGTATACCCGGTGACTCCCCAGAATTGGAAATGCCAGCAGTAGACCAGAGACCAAAAGATGAGAGATGAACCTACTGCAGCAAAAGAGAAGGTGGGGCTGAGTCCAATCCCTAAACTCACCCGCCAAAAGATGTAGCCCAAAATGTGGGCGAGGATCGTTTGACTGATTGCCATGGCAGGCTGACCCCATTTATAAAATGGCCATCCCTGGGTGGTAAAGACAGGGCTGAAGACAAAGAACCATGCAATTGACCAGACCAGATATCCTGTTAACCAATTCACATTTAAGGGGCCTTTATGGTTTATAGGGGTGTCTGCAAGAGGTGTCCCATCGAGATTGGTTAAGAAATTCCATATCAGAATGGAGATGACCATGATAATGATAAAACTTACTGCCATGGTTCCCCATGGATGAAGTCTCCCTTTGAAAGGCCATCCCCCCCAGACTACTCCATAGAGAAGGGTTCCCCAGAACCCGATCACTCCAAACCAGAGGTATAGGGGGCCCACTGGCCATTTGGGGTAAATAAATTTCATAAAGAGCAACATAGCAAATGTAAAAATTGCCCATAGAATAGTCATTCCAATTCCTGGGATGAGCCGAGATTTGGCGGGTGTCCAGTTACCAGCAGGAGGAGCCCAGGGCCAATTGTCCCCCAACAGAACAAGATGGCCAAGTGCAATAAGCATGATGAGTGTAGCGGGTATGATCTTTAAAACAATGGCAGAAGAAGAGATACCGTAGACAAAGATGAGGATTCCAAGGATGACCAATACAACGAATTGAACCACTCCTCCACCTCTCCCAGATGGACCAATTCCGATCTTTTCTGGGGGTTTTTCATTTCCCATAAAAGTACACCTCCTTTTCGATTTTTAAGATTGGGGTTGTAAGGTTGGCTACAAAACTTTACTTTCTCACTCTTATCTGAGAAAGGGCCTTTTCCATCAAAAGTTCATAGACGGTCTTCTTCCCAAGAACAGGGGCCTTCTCTCTTTGACTCCATACAGTTTCAGGTCTGCTTTGCAAAATGAATATGTTGTGAGGAAAGGGTTTGTCTTTTTCAACAGCCCATTCTATGTCCTGGGGAGAACCATAATGTTCTTCAATCTGCTTGGCGATCTTGACTAACTCTATAACCTCTTTATCCTCCAGGCAAGGAATGTTCTGTTGAGTCAGGGGAACATCACTATGAATGATACCTCTTTCTTCTTCATATTTACACTCAATTTGTTTTGATGAGATAAACCTCTCATTAATTTCAAAGACCACCTTATCGACCACGAATTTGTCCGGGTTGACAGCGCCTGAGACCACCGTCTCTCCTAAACCCCAGCTTCCTTCGATCACGACTTTCGATGGATCTCCATTCACTGGATTAAGGGTGAACATCACCCCCGCGGACCTCGCATCCACGATCTTCTGAATACCCACACTGATTAAAACCTTCTCATGTGGGAAATTCATCTTCACCCTATAACTGATCGCTCTGGGGGTAAAGAGGCTCGCCCAGCAGGACTTCACCCTTGTAATTATTTCACCAATGCCCTTAACCCACAGGTAAGTCTCCTGCTGTCCAGCAAAACTCGCTGTAGGCAAATCTTCCGCTGTAGCGCTTGATCTCACTGCTACTGGAATCTCATGAACCTCGCACCTTTTACAGAGTGAATTATAGGCTTCACCTATAGCCTGAGCTATAGGAGGTGGCATGCTCACTTGTTCAATTAATCTCCGAATCTGAGTGCTGGCTTCATTCAGAGAGTTTGTATCCTCTGGGTGGACACCAGAGAGTATCTTAGAAATATCCTTCTTAAGACCTGCTTTAGTTATAAATTCAAGATAACTATCCGTAGTCAAAGCGAATCCAGGGGGAACACTGATGCCCGCCCTTAACATCTCTCCTAAACTTGCGTTCTTGCCTCCTACTACGGGAAGTGAAGACTTATTAATCTCCTCAAATCCTAAAATATACCTCATTCTCCACCTCCCGTAGTATGGAATAAGCAATACAATAAGTTCTTTCTTTACTACTTCGCCCTTTTGACAATGGTGACAATACCCCTATCTCCATCTACCCTGATGATATCTCCTGTCTTAATGACTGATGTGGCAGTACCTGTCCCGGTAACTGCAGGCAACCCATATTCCCGAGAGACGATGGCTCCATGGCATGTCAATCCGCCGATATCAGTGACACAGGCTTTAATCTTGGAGAAGACAGGTGCCCAGGCAGGATTTGTGTTTGGCACAACCATAATCTCTCCGGGTTCGAGGGTTGCGATCTCTTCGAGAAGTTTAAGGACACGAGCTTTTCCTTCCGCAATACCTGCAGAAGAGGCAAACCCTTTCAACTCAGTCACCTCTTCAGGCCGGACTGAAACTCCAGCCAACCAGTCCTGAACCTTTTCAGTAGTAATTCCCCAGAGCATAACTGTAAAAGGTTCCGCAACTACTTCCGGTGGAACCCCTAAGGCAGGTGGGGGATTCCATTTGGCTGCCGCCTCAAGGATCTTTTTCCTTTTCTGGGCTTTTTCAGACCACTTCAGTGTAGGAATATTTTCACCTAATGCCCAGGAATTTGCAAGGTCCTCTATAAGATAAGGAATCTCGAGCCGGTTGAACATGAAGAATTCTCCCTCATCTTTCAGCACCCCTTGCTTGACAAAGAGCCTTGCGAACTCTCTCATTTTGTCCCACCAGATAGCATGAAACCAGTGTTCAACCCAGAAGAGATGGTCCTCCGCATATCTATAAATGGTCCTGACATTTTTATAGGCATCCTCGAATGACTTTCTATCCTCGTCTGTTTTTATCAGTTTTCGATACTCATTGACCAACGCCTCTCGAGCCTCAGCAATTGCGGTTAGGGATCTCTCAATCTTCTCTCCTTTATCCAGCCTCTCCAGATAGCTTTTGATATAGCCAAAAGGTACATCCAGTTTATTATACCACGCCCCTTCATGGTGAAACCAGCCACTACCACAGGAGACATAGAACCATGGGTCCTTAATTCTTTCTAACTCATCCAGCCAGTGTCTTCCAGCATCGATCTCCCTGAGGCTTTCGATCTTGCTGGCAGCCGGACGGTCGGTTTTTAGAATGTTAGCAACTTTTGGCTCAACATGCGCAATTCGGGCCAATCTACAGAGCTCCTCTTCAGGCCGAAACATGGAGACCTCAGCCCCTGCTACCATTTTACCAATGGCACTCTCACTAATCCCTGGAAAGAGCTTTCGAGCCACATCCGCAAACATCAGGTATGCCAGATAAGTGATGTTAAGTAGGTTAAAATGATATTGCCAGCCTCGATACATGATATTTACGCAATTATTAAAGGCTTCGAGTAACTCATGAGCAGGAGAAACACTGGGGAGGGTAGTAGCAGAGTCAAAATCTGGCATATATTTTGGTAGCTCACTGGGCACTTTTACTTCTTTCAGTTCACGACCCAGGGCTTGAAACCTGTGTAGCCACTGATCCCAAAGGCCGTCGTAATTTTCAAAGAGCGGGAAAGTCCTTTTGGGGAACAACTCGGCCTTCTCCTTAATCACTTCTTCCGGAGGAGGTGTGATTGCGCAGATATACATATAACAGCCAACCATTCTTTGGGCGATCCCCTGTGCGGGCGGGATACAGAAGATTCTTGTCGTGTGCTGGGAAAGGGAAATTTGCCAGGCTTGGTGGAATATCTCGTCCAGGGGAGGCATGGGTTCTGGAGCATGGATTTTATCCTGATACCAGAACTGGGTATCTTCCCACTCCTGCCTTTCGGATGAGAAAAGACGATGAGGTGGATACATCTCCTCCCAGCCTTCAAGTTCCTTAGGTATCTTCACCTCCCTTGCAAACGGAAACCTCTTTTCTTTTGCCATAATAACCCCTCCTTTCTTTTATTTTAAATACTAAGATTAAAAAAAACATCTCCTTTGATTAATGGAATTTTTTAAACAGAAATTTTAAATTTAAAATTCTTAAATTAAAATAATTTTTTTTATATATATAGATTTCCCTAATGTCAATAAGAAAAAATTCACATGGTATTAAATTAATCCACCTATGCAATTTTTTTAAAGAATGGTTTTAAAATCCCCCTTAAATTCTTCAGAGGTTATTTCCCATTTTTTGAAAATTGAGATTTTAATGGTTTAAGAGGATGGTGGCATCAAAAAAGATCATTCAGATTTCACCAGATCTTTACCTTTATTTTCAATAAAATTAACGAAGTTCTTGATAAGAGGGTTAAACCGTTCCCCCTTCAAAAAGAGAATTACTACTTCAAGATAGAGTCTCTCTAATAAAGGTATGGTTTTAATGATTCCCTTCTTTTCCTCATCCTCAATGAGTCTTTTGATAATGATTGATACCCCCTTCCCTTCTGAGACCCACTGTTTAATGAACTCAGAACTGGCTGCTTCGATCATCAGGGAAGGTTGGGTATTCACCTCTTTAAAGGCCTGAAGTAAAATATTTCTTGTTGTAGAACCTTTAGCACGGATGATAAAAGGGAATCCTTCAAGTTCCCTAAGAGAAACCTTCTTTTTCTTGGCCAAAGTGGAGTTGGGGGAAACGATAAGGACAAGCTTTTCCCTAAGAAATGGAATCGACTCAAATCTTTGAGAAACCTTTGTTACAGCGATTAAACCAAGGTCATTCTTATAGGTAAGGAGGCTTCTCTCTATTTCTTCAGAATTGCCTACGTCCAGATTGATCTTAATAGAGGGGTATAGGTTTTGAAATTCTGAAAGAAGCCTTGGCATAAGGCATTTCGAATAGGATTCAGTGGTCCCGATTTTTAGAGTTCCGTGATGCTCCTCTTTAAGATTCCCCAAAACCCTTTCAATCTCCATAAGATGGGAAGAGATTTTATGGGTATATTTAAAGAGCATTCTCCCCGCCCCAGTAAGGGCAAACCTTCCCTTCCCTCTCTGAATAAGCCCCAATCCCGTTGCCAATTCCAACTCCTTGATATGTTTGGTTACCGCAGGTTGGGAAATGAAAAGTTTTTCAGCGGCTTTAGAAAAACTTCGATGTTTTGCCACCTCGTGAAAAACAAGCAGAGAATTGATCGAAGATGGAAAGAGTTTAGCCTTATTCATCTTAGTCCCCCTTATAACTTTAAGTTATTTAAACATAATAATAAATCAATTGACAAGAGGAAAATTTAAAAGGATAATTTCATTTGTCTAACTCTTTAGAAGGAGGGTTTTATGGATCTTAGGGATTTTATAAAAAGATGTGAAGAAGTAGGGGAACTAAAAAGGATTAAGGCAGAGGTTGACTGGGACCTTGAAATCTCTCATATAGCAAAACTTGTTGAAGAGAAGAGCGGTCCGGCACTTCTCTTTGAGAATGTGAAGGGATATAAAAGCCCAGTCTTAACAGGGGCCTTCGGGACAACCCGAAGGCTCGCCATCATCCTCGGGAATGATCCAAATCTCTCCATGGTCGAACTTACCAAGGAATGGGTCAATATGGCTGTGAAGGAAGTAATTAGGGCAAAGGAAATGAAGGATGGCCCCATCTTTGAGAATATCCTCGATGGTGATAAGGTGGACACTTTCGCCTTCCCGTCTCCGAAATTTTATGAACTTGATGGTGGAAGATATTTTGGCACAGCGGTCTTTATGGTTCTTCAAGACCCTGAAACAGGTGATATTAACCTTGGAACCTACAGGATGGGTATTCTTGATGAAAAGACGATTGGTGTTCAGATCCTAAAAGGCAAAAAGGGAGATCGGATTTTAAAGAAGTATGGAAAAGCAGGTAAAAAGATGCCTGCCTGCGCCATCATAGGGGGTGATCCTCTCCATGTCCTGGCAAGTGCTGCGACAACGGTTAAAGCCAAGAGTGGATATGATGTGGTAAGTTCTCTTCGAGGAGAACCCGTTGAAATCGTGAAGGCCCAGCTCACAGGACTTCCAATTCCAGCAGCCGCTGAGATCGTATTGGAAGGGGAAATAGATCCACAAAATTTAAGAAATGAAGGGCCCTTTGGCGAATACACAGGCTATTATACCGAGGAGTTGATTAAACCCATTCCAAAACCAGCACTTGAAGTAAAACGTATTTACTATAGAAATAACCCCATTCTCTGGGAGACGAGTGTTGGGAGACCTGTTGGAGATCAGCATATCCTTTACTCTTTTACACGCAATGCGAGTCTTTGGACAGATCTGGTCAAGATGGAGATCCCTGGCATAAAATCGGTATATACATTACCAGAGGCCTCTGGACGCTTCATCGTCGTTGTTTCTGTGGAGCAGATGTATCCAGGTCATGCGGATCAGGTGGGTGCAGCAGTCATTGCGAGCAATACAGGAACCTATGGGGTTAAGATGGTAATCATTGTGGATGATGATATTGAGGCTGACGATCTTCCGAGGGTATGGTGGGCACTTGGAACTCGATATAACCCAGCACGTGGAACCCAGATTATCCATAGAGGAAGGTCGACCCCCCTCGATCCATCCATTGGGCCAGATGAAAATAAATTTATTACCTCAAGGATAATCTTGGATGCAACCATTCCTTTTGAATGGAAGGTCAAACCCACAGAGATCAAGTTGACAGAGAGTGTCTTGGCCAAGGTTAAATCCCGATGGAAAGAGTACGGGCTGGATTGATTAAATTTAAAGAGTAAGGTCGAGGTTTAGGAACCCTTGACCTGAGCATCAACATAAACCTTTTAAAATTGTTCATTAGGAGGGAGCATGGCATTCGAAAAGAATCTTGAAGAGGCACGGGAAAGGGCAAAAAAAGTGAAACTTTTTGCCCATGATGTTCATGGGGTGCTCACCCCCGACACGTTTCTTTGTGATGTGGAGGGAAGGCGAAAATATAGTTTCTGGCATATGGATGGCTTTGGAGATCTCTCCCTCACTGCAAATGGAATTCAGATCGCCTTCTTAGATACAACCTCTATCGATGAGGAAGGCCTTGTTCGTGCCCGGGAACTAAAACTTGACAAATTCTACTACAGGGTTTCCGACAAGTTGGCCAAACTTGAGGAACTAAAAAAAGAATTAGGAATTGGATACGAAAATATCGGTTACATAGGTTGCGAGGTGACGGATATCTCTGTGATGAAGAGTGTTGGGTTTGCTGTAGCCACAGCCGATGCGATTGACGAGGTTAAAGAGATTGCCCATTATATTACGACAGCCCCAGGTGGTAGGGGACCTATTCGAGAGGTCTGTGAATTCATACTGAGGGCGATGGGCAAATGGGAAGAATGGGTCGAGAAAGTCACCAGGATGGGCTACAAATAAAAAAATTGGAAAAATGAGGTGAAACGATGAATGCAAAAGAGATAGCCATTGAAAAGGCCAAAAAGGTCAAATTCGTTATTCTCGATATCCATGGAATATTGACCGACAATACCCTCTATTATACAGACGATGGGAAGAAATCTGAATGCTTCTCCTTACGCGATCGTTTAGGTTGCAGGGCCCTCACTGAAGGTGGGATCGGTATTGCCTTCTTAACCAGTAAAATCACAAGAACGGATGAACAGGTAGGGAAAATTTTGGGAATCCCCCTCGAAAAACTATGGGGGACTTCTGCCAAGATGTCAAAGCTTGATGAGTTTGAAAAAGAGTCAGGCCTTAAAGATGAAGACATCTGTTATGTCGGTGATGAAATGATCGATCTTGGAATAATGAAAAGGGTTGGTTTCTCAGTGGCCCCATCGGATGGGTCAATTGAGGCAAAGGAAGTGGCCACTTATATCACCCGGGCAGGTGGAGGTAAGGGAGTGGTCAGGGAACTGGCAGAATTCATCTTGAAGGCTCAGGGAAAGTGGGACTCTGTGATCGATAGGATAACGAAGTCAGGATAAGATTCAGATTTGATGCTTCCACTGGAAAACAAGGTGTTGCTTAGAAAGGAGGAAAATGGATGTCCTATAAGTTTTATAAGGACAATAGAGAATTCATCAAGGCATTGGACTCATATGGCGAATTGGTGACCATCCAAAAAGAGGTGGACTGGGACCTCGAGATGGGGGCCATTGTAAGAAGGGTATGTGAGAAGAAGGCCCCTGCCCCCTATTTTAAAAGAATTAGGGATTACCCCAACTTTGAAGCACTTGGTGCCCCTCTGGCTACTTATTCAAGGCTTGCCATTGCCATGGGGATGGACCCCAAGGCAAGGGTTCCAGAAATCTGCGATGAATATGTGCGGAGAACAAGTGGAAGGCCTATCCAGCCGATTCTGGTAGATCGGGGAAAAGCACCCTGTAAAGAGAATATCCTTACAGGGAAGGATGCCGATCTATTTAAACTCCCAGGACCCATGGTCCATGACGGAGATGGAGGGAGGTATCTGGCAACCTGGCATTTTATAGTGGCAAAAGACCCCAACACTGGTGCAATTAACTGGGGAATGTATCGCCAGATGGTTTTTGATGAGAAGACAATGGTCGGCCCTGTCCTCCCATTTTCTGATATGGGAAAGATGTTTTATGGAAAGTATGTCCCCAAAAACAAACCCATGCCTTTTGCAACCGTGATCGGTTGTGATCCCCTGTCTGGAGTGGCAGCCTGTGCTCCTTCTCCCATTCCAGAAGATCAGTTTACAGGAATGCTAATGGGAGCCCCTGTTGAACTGGTTAAGTGTGAAACTTGTGATCTCGAAGTCCCTGCCCATGCTGAGATCATCATTGAAGGAGAGGTGGTACCAAATGTCTGGATTGAGGAAGCCCCTTTTGGAGAATATACTGGTTATCGAACCTCTCCAAGGGAGCCAAGAACGGTCTATCGAATCAAAGCAATTACCTATAGAAACAATCCTATCCTGACCGTTTCCAACATGGGGGTTCCTACTGACGAAGGACAACTTCTTCGCTCTTTCTCCTTAGGTCTTGAGATGAGAAGGCTTCTGGAGAGTCAGGGCATTCCGATTACAGGTGTATTTATGTGGCCTGAATCAACCCATCACCTTGTTGTGGTGGGGACAAAGGTTGCTTATAGTGGGATTGCCACCCAGATTGCGAACCTGATCTTTGGGAGCAAATTGAGTCCCTGGTTTCATATGGTAATCGTAGTGGATGATGAGACCGACATCTATAATAAAGATGATGTGATCCATGCCCTGGCAACAAAATGTCATCCAATTCGTGGAATTAGAAAATATGAACACGCAGTTGGAACCCCTCTCTACCCCTTTGCAGAACCAGAGGATCGAATATGGAGTCGAGGAGCACAGGTTCTATTTGATTGCACCTTCCCCCTCCACTGGTCCAAGTCTGACCTGCCAATTAAGGTCTCTTTCAATAATGTCTATCCTAAAGAGATTCAGGAAAGGGTAATTAAAAACTGGAAAGAGTATGGGTTTAAAGAATAGAAAAAAGGAGTACTGAGAATGAAAGAATACGATACCTTCGTCTTGTCCGATCCTGAAACACTCATAGAAGACCAAGAGATTGAGTTGATCCTTCGAGATCTCACTCCCACTGACCGAAGATATAAATATCGGGGATTCTATGCAAAGGCCCTTCTTTCAAGGTCAGAGACAAAATATCCTGACCGACTATGGATCAGGTTGGGAAGGGGCCAGCTTCAAGAGAAACCCTGGTCTATCAAGATATTGAAAGAGATGAATAAATTTACCGAGTAATCCCGGAGCCTTTCGGTGAAGGTAGGCTCTGCGGGTAGGGATATATGGGATTTGCAAAGGAGTAGAATCGTTGAATGCCTTTTCAGACCTAAGAGGCTTCTTGAGTTATTTGGAAGAAAAAGGAGACCTTCTCACCTTAACAACCCCTCTATCACCCCGATTTGAAATCTCAGCCATTCTATCACAATTAGGGAAAAAAGAAGCCCCAGCAATTCTTTTTAAGAGAGTAAAAGGTTATAAAATGGCAGTGGCAGGGAATGTCTTGGGAACGAAGAGGCGTCTTTCAATGGCCTTGGGGATCGATCAGGAGAATTTTTTTGAAAATGCCCTCAAGATGTTTGAAAGGAGAATTCCCCCTGTCCTTGTAAAAAACCATTTGTCAAAAGAGATCATTGCCACAAAGGGAAAGGTTGATCTCATAAGGCTTCTCCCCATTTTGACCCATTACTCAAAAGACTCAGGCCCTTATATCACTTCTGGATTAACCTCTGCAAAAGATCCTTTAAATGGAACGATTGGCCGTGGACTTCATAGAATGGAAGTAAGGGGAAGGAGAGAACTTGGTATCTCACTTCTTAATCCTCCGCTTTCTGAAATTTATAGCCACTATAAAAAAGAGAAAAGAAGGATGGAAGTAGCCACTGTGATTGGTGTGGATCCTGCCATTCTGGTTGCCTCAATTTCAAAAATTCCACTTGGGGTGGATAAGCTCTCCCTCGCAGGGGGATTAAGGGGTGAACCTTTAAAGATGGTAAAGGCTCATACTGTTGATATTGATATCCCTGCAAAGGCAGAGATTGTCATTGAAGGTTTTATAGACCCAATGGGAGAAGAGAAGGATGGTATCCTTGGAGAATCAAGTGGGTACTATATGAGCTTTTCTAAAAGCCCGACAATCCATGTCACTGCCATTACCCTTCAGAAAAAAGGAATTTATCACGCTATTCTTCCTTGGAGTCTTGAGGTTGATAACCTTCTTTACCTCATTCATGGGATTGACTTTGTCCCAAAAATGAGAGAGGAATTTCCCTCCATAAATAAGATCCATTTTATTCCAGGGACCTTCGGTTCCCATGTGGTGATGAGCATTAATATGGTTGATAAGGAAGAAATCAGAAAGGCATTAACTTTCGCCCTCTCCTTTACCAATATAAAAAAGGCGATCCTGGTCGATTCTGATGTCGACCCTGAAGACCATCAGGAGGTCGAGTGGGCAATGGCCACTCGCTTTCAAGGAGACAGAGACCTAATCCTTATCCCTAAACTTAAGGGTCAGCCCATAGATCCCTCTTCTCAGGAAGGATTTCTAACCACAAAAATAGGAATCGATGCCACTCGGCCCAAAAAAGAGGGGTTTGAAAGGGTAGATGTCCCAGACCGAGTGAAGCGGAGACTAATGCCTCTCTTTAAGAAACTTAACAAAATTTCTTATGATGGGCTGAAAAATCATCGGTGAATAATATTCTCCCATTGAGAGATTGTAGCGTAATGTCAATGAGAGGGAGTGCCTTCTCCTCTGGTTTGGGAGAAACTTATTAAGGAGGCATTGATGAAGAGGCTGATCGTAGGAATCTCCGGAGCCACAGGTGCAATCTATGGAATCAGACTTCTCGAAGTTCTTTCTAAGTCTGAGGTCGAAACCCATCTCGTTATCACGGAAGCGGCGGAACGAACGATACTTATGGAGACCGATTGGAAGGTCGAGGAAGTCAAATCCCTTGCAAGGGTCTCATACGATATAAAGAATTTAGGAGCGGATATCTCCAGTGGATCTTTTCTTTCGGAAGGGATGGTGATAATCCCCTGTTCCATTAGAAGCCTTTCTGGAGTGGCAAACTCTTACAATGAGAACCTCTTGATACGGACTGCTGATGTGATGCTCAAGGAGAGAAGGAAGCTTGTCCTTTGTGTCCGTGAAACCCCACTACATCAGGGTCACCTTGAATTGATGCTTCGGGCAACTCAAATGGGGGCAATCCTCCTTCCACCTCTCCCCGCATTCTATTTTCATCCTAAGAGTATTGACGATCTCGTCAATCATACCATCGGAAAGGTCCTTGACATCTTTGGGATCAACCATAATCTCTTCAACCGATGGGGAAGCAACAGAGTGAAGAGAAGATTAAGAAAGAAAGGATTCAAGGATTAAACCGTCAACCTACCCTATTCCCATGAGAACACGTTATGAGCCACCTTCGTCATTGCGAGCGACCGAAGGGAGCGTGGCAATCTCTATTGAGGAAACGACGCACCTAATGAGTCTATTGGAGGAAAAAGATTAAAATCCGAGGAAAAATTGTTGAGGGACTAAGAGAGGCGGGTCATTTTACTCAGATCCCCTGGGTAAAAAGACAGTTTATCGAAAAGGTATCCATTGATCCCTATCCAGGGACTCTAAATTTAGAGATTGTTGATTTGGACTCACTTAAGGCGTTTCAGAACCTTAAATCTATGAGAGGAATTGAGATCACACCTGAAGACCCTTCCTTCTGCCATGCCCGATGTTACCCTGTCCTTATCAATGCTCAGATAAAAGGGGCCATTGTCTATCCCTTGGTCGAAGGCTATCCAGAGAATAAGATGGAATTGATCGCCTCTGAAAATATTAAAGGTGCCCTATCATTAAAAACAGGAGATAACTTAGAAGTAGAAATTCTTAACCTTCATCTCATAAAATAGTATCTCAACTCTAAACTCGCTCAACAAATTCCACGATATTGCCATCGGGGTCTTTGACCATGGCGATCCGGACTCCTGGCCGGAGCTCTTTTTCGGGCACAGTAAATTCAACGCCTTTGCCCTTGAGTTCTTTGCAAAGGCTCGAAAGATTTTTAATCACAAAGGTTACATAGCGGAAACCCAGTTGGCTTTCCAATCCAATAGGACCCTTTGGCACTTCTGCCTTCGGAACAATCAATTTAAAATCACTATTCCCAAACCGTAGACGATACATCGTTCCAAACCATAAAGCCCTTTTCTCTACAAATTTTAGGCCCAGTAGATCTCGATAAAAATTGAGGCTGGCCTCAATATTACTGACCAAAATGCCAAGGTCTAACGAATCCTTTGCCGGTTCCATCATCTTTGTCTCTCCTTCTCGAAAATTATCTTCACTCTCCTTTCTGCCAATACAGTAACTTTCTGATCCTTTCCAGCAGGGCCAAACGAACTTTGGGATTTTTTATGGGGGTCACCTCCTTCCAATCCCTCCAGTCACCCAGAAGGTCATAATAAAGGTTGGCGCAGGCCCTCTGATAAAAGACTTTTGCATCTGGATTCACCTTCCGGGCGCAGACCTGAAGCTCTTTAAAAATACGGTCCCTCTCCTCCTCTTCTTCTATATGAAACATCAAAACCTTGGTGGACTTTGAAGGTAGGCTTGAACCAAATTTACCCTTTACATAATGATCCCCCAAAAAATTCTCTTCATACTCCCTTAAAACCTCCAGGCATTCTTCTTTATCTTTAAGGACGGCAACCACTTTCCAACAATGGTATGCCTCTTTCAATTCAATCTCTTCTCTCCCCTCTTGCAACTGCTGATAAAGACGGGTAATACATGGGACGCACCGCCCGTAGATGTTGCCTTTAGTGACCCTTAGTTTGGGATCGCTCTCAAAACTTACCCAGTTGTCCCGGGACTCCCTCCACACTCGCCTATCCAGAAATATCTTTTTCATATTGATTCACTTGTAAAATTATCATACCATAACTCACAATGAATTATCCAATCTCTCTTTGGTGGAAAGGAGAGGGAATCTAAAGGGAGGGAATTGATGAAAAGGACAATTGTGCTCGTTGCGACATTGGATACGAAAGGCTCTGAGGCTGCCTTTCTAAGGACCCTTATTCAAGAAAGAGGACACAGGGTCATCCTTCTTGACATCAATACAGGTGGAGAACCTTCTACCCCACCTGATATCTCTTCAAAGGAGGTAGCAAGAGCAGGTGGTTGGGATATTGAAGAGGTCAGGAAGATAAAGGATACAGGAAAAGCCTCATCAATTATGATTGAGGGTGCTATCGCAAAGGTGAAAAATCTTTTTGAAAAAGGGGAACTGGATGGAATCATCTCTATTGGTGGGGCAAGTAACACGACCATGGGCACAACCATCATGAAGGCACTTCCATTCGGGATGCCGAAGGTCATGCTTTCCAGTTCTGCTGCTATGCCTGCTTATGCAGGAGGATATTTTGGCACAAAAGACATCACGATTATCCACTCTGTGGTGGATATTGCTGGATGGAACCCTCTCGTCAAAGTGGCTCTGACGAGGGCTGCAGGTGCAATCTGCGGGATGGTTGAAATGGGAGATGAAGACACCTCCCTATCCAAGACCAAACTTAAAGATGGGTTCATTGCTTTGACCGAATTTAAGTTCTCAGAGGAATGCTGTTTCCATATTAGAAATTTATTAAAAGAAAAGGGATTCGAAGTCATCCCATTTCATGCCCAAGGCATTGGCGATAGGGCAATGGAAGAATTGATAGGAGAGGGTCATTTTCAAGGGGTGATGGACATCGTCCCTGCCGGAGTGAGTGAACAACTTCTTGGAGGTAACCGTTCCGCAGGCCCAAACCGTTTAGAGACCGCTGGCAAGATGGGAATTCCCCAAATCATCACTCCCTGTGGATTTGATATGCTCAGTTGTGGACCAGTGGAGAGAGGGGAGAAGGGAGACCCCCTCTGGGTTTCAAAAAATATTAAAGACCGAAAACTCTACCTTCCTGATGCCTTCAGGGTTCAAGCCCGCACAACTCCCGAGGAACTGAGAGTAGTAGCAAGAGAGGTCGCCAGGAAATTAAATCAATCCAGAGGACCTGTCTCCATACTTATCCCTTTAAAAGGGTGGTCCTCTCTCGATAAAGAAGGAATGCCTCTCTATGATCCTGAGGCAGATCGTGCTTTTGTTGACGAATTAAAGATTCATCTTGATCAGAAGATTTCCCTTATTGAAGTGGACCTCCACCTCAATACCAGAGAATTTGCTGATTTAGCGGTGGAACAATTCATATCTCTCTTAGGCAAAAAATCAGAGAAAAAATAGAGATTCTCACAACCTAACTTCTTTCTACCTCAATAAATAAATCCAATTTTGTGAAAATACGAACAAAGAATTTAAAAAAATTTTTCCCTGTGTTAGCTAAAATTTAAAAGTGCACTCTATAAGTTTTAAAAGTCCACCACTTCTGATCTCCTCTCCCCCTGGGGAGAGGACAAA
>JBBIRM010000047.1:0-17320 GCA_037441765.1 Deltaproteobacteria bacterium
TTTAAAATTGGCTGCTTGACCAATTCATAGCCGCCAAAAAGGTGCAAAACTAGAGCAAGGATAATTTATCTGAAGATAAAATCAATCTCAATAGAAAAATAAAAATGTTGCCCTTCTTCTAAGAAATTGGCATAATTTTGGCGTATGAATATTTTTATTTTTTCCCCGTCTAAAGGAGTTAAGGGCTGTGAATCAGGAGGAGGCAAACCTGATCTTGCGATGTCAGAAAGGAGATCAGGATGCATTCAAAGAGATATTTGATAGGTATCACAAGAAGGTCTATCGAATTGCCTATGGAATGTTAAGACAGAGGGAAGATGCCCTGGATATTGTACAGGAGGTTTTTATTAAGTTATTTCGATCAATTAGGAATTTTAAAGGAAAGTCTCAATTCTATACTTATCTATACCGTATGACTATGAATACTGCTATTGACCATTCACGAAAAATTGGAAAGTCCTCACAGTTAAAAACTGAGGAGGAGTTGGCTCAATTCCCGGATAGTACCGAAAAAGGGCCTGACCGTCTCCTCATCCAAAAAGAGTTGGAAGAAAGGGTAAATTGGGCAATGAAAAAACTTCCAGTGGAGCAGAAAATAGCACTTGTCCTTAGAGAAGTCGAAGGCCTCTCTTATAAAGAAATGGCTGAAACAATGAGATGTTCTATCGGAACAGTTATGTCCCGTCTCCATTATGGAAGAAAAAAAGTTCAACAATTGTTAGGTGAAGAATTAGGGAAAAAGGTGGAAGAATGAAAAATCACTGTCCATCTCCGAAACTATTGGAAAGGTATTTCGATCAAGAGGCTTCCGACGAAGAAAGAACCTTATTGGAAAACCATTTAATCCATTGTCTCAGTTGTCATGAAAGACTGAAATTAATGGGAATACTCCGGGAAGCCATCAAAAAGCCAGTCGAAGAAGCCATGGAAAAGGAGACCTTTCCATGGGTTTGGGAAAAGATTGAAATGGGAATCAAAAGAGAGCAGAAGGCTTCCTGGTGGGAATCGTTCCGTTTATGGCTGGAACCAACCCCCCTTTTTCGAAAAAAAGTCTGGATCCCCGCACTGGCAACCCTTATGGTTCTCCTTCTTATCACCGTCTCGGTTTTATTTAAAAAAATCACTTCTTATTCTGAAGGAACTGTTGTAAAATATCTTGAGAGCCCTATTTACGATGTAATGGTTTATCAATTAGAAAAGCAGAAGGTGACCATAATATGGCTATTCGAAGAATCAGAAAGCTAAACCCCTCCTTTTTAAGGCAGATCTTTTTCATCCTAATCTCTATCTCTATTCTCTTCCTATCACTATCATCTATCACCTATGCTCAAATCCAGACACGATTGAGGGTAGTCCGTGCATCAAGTATCGGGCATGAAATTGACCCTTCTTTAAAAGAACTGCATAAAGAATTAAAAACCTTCTTCAGCTTTACCTCCTATCGGCTACTCAGAGAGGAAAATCTGACCCTCTCTCTTAACAAACCTGTCTCAATCACGGCCCGCGAAGGAAGGATAATTTGGGAGGCTACATTAGTGGGTTTACATCGAGGCCTCGCTGAGGTTAGGATTAGAGTAGTCAGTGAAGGGAGGGAGACCTTCAATACTCAGGTCAGACTCACACCAGGGAGGACAATCTTAGTTGGAGGTCCCAGAATTCGAGACGGCGTTATCATCTATGCCCTCTTTGCCAAATTTTAAAAAAATTAAAAATTTGAGACCAAAAAGGTCACATTTAAGAATCCTCCCCTTGCAAAAAATATTAAAAAATCAATAATAATCAATTAGTTACGATTTCAAATCAATATTGGCATTTAAATTGCTTATTAAAGAATAAAAATTAATCATTGCCGATAAAGCCAAACCACGAGCAATCGTGGGACGGAAAGCCACGCCTGCGTGCCTCAACGTAGGCGTGCCTGCACGTTAGTTAAATACCTCCTATCTTCATCGGCAAACTTAAAGATTTGGGAGGACTATGGCGTGCAGGCACGGGTCCCTCAGGGATAGCCGGGTTGCCGAAGCAAAAGGAATTTTGCGGACCCGTGGTTCATATTAACTACGGGTTTTTTATTTGAAAATCTTGGCCTTAAAGGAGTAAAGAGAATGAAACCAATATGGGTAGGATTCATGACAGCGACATTCGTTCTCGGATTCGGTATCATTCCCCTTATATATCTCTTTGGAAGGTGGCTTCAATACCGATTCGCAGAAGCATAAATGGAGCTAAAGGATTGTATATTCGGGGTTGATTTGTTGTGAGATTGACCAGATCTTCAATCCACCCTCTTTTCAAACTCTAACAACATTTTCTTAATCTTAATCCCATGGCCAAATCCACCTAAGCCCCCATCGCTCTCAATGACCCGGTGACATGGGATGATCAATGGAACGGGATTCTTACTGTTTGCATTTCCAACTGCCCGGAAGGCATTGGGTTGGCCTATTTTACGTGCAATCTCCTTGTAGGACCTGGTTTCTCCGAAAGGGATTTTGGATAATGTCTTCCATACCTTCCTTTGAAATGGAGTCCCCTTGACATCCAATCTACATTCAAACCTCTTGAGTTTACCCCCTAAATATTTTTTAAGCTGGTTCAGGACATCTCTATTCTTTAGTCTGTCTTTAATGATTTGGGTGTGAGGTCTCTTTCTCAACTCTCTCAAAAAGTCTTCTTCTGTTTTGAGAAAGTCCACCCTGCAGACCCCTTTCTCTGTGGAGGCAACAAATACCCTCTTTAACCAAGGTGATATAAATGAAGCGTAATAGATTTTTCCCATTTCTACTCCCCTTCTCTTCGTCCCATCTGAATACCATCTTCTATTTTCCAGAACCTGTAGAGGGCAGCCTTCACCAATCCCATTGGCCCTGACATCATGGTATTCCCAGCAGGGGAGGCATTGACATAATTGAAGGAAGTCCCCTTGAAGAGGTCCCTATTTGGACCAGTGACAAGTATTGAAAAATCTCCATCATAAGGTCTAAGGGTAATTGCGCCATGCCCATTCCTTTCGAAAACCTCCTCCCTGCTCAGTTCTCCCCGTACCAGGCGTTTAAGATCCTTCTCAAGCAGATTCGGAGTCAACTCATGGGTATGATGTTCATAGAGGGCCTGGATCTTTCTGCCAACAATAAGGGCAGCAATGGTATGACCGTTGCCAACATTGACGACAAGGGAGGGTCCCTTGTTCTCATCGATACATCCAAGAATGGCAGAAAATGAGGTATCCATCACTAAAAGTGGTGAAGAGGTATCCCGCCTTATGGCATTGACTGCTGAGTTCATTCGGATAAAATATTTTGGGACAGAGCCTTCTATAAAATGAAATGACTCAGGCCTGTTGTCTTTTCTCAGCATGGCCTCCATCTGCTCAAAACGAAAGGCCCGATCCGAAACACCCTGTGGAGCAACCCCATGGTCCTGAACTGCTACTGCGATAGCATCGAAGTTGAAAACCTCTCCAAACTGAATCAGGAATTGTCGAAGGAGGGGAAGGTCAATCTCTTTGATTTTTAAGTCATGAAAATGATCGAACTCGGGCCTTTCCCCGATTTCGATTCCCATGGATCGGACTTCATTGAGATCGTTCCGAATAGAATAGGCTGTAGACTCTTCCATCCTCACCCGATATCCCTTCTTTAGGTGGTTGACAATAGCCCTCGTAAGAGATCCCCCTCCAATGGTATCCCCATGGATATAGAGATGGCCATCGATCTTTTTTATCCTTTCAGCATGAATTTTTGAAGGAGTGGGCAGGACAAGGCTGATGCAATTCTCAATCTTTTTTTGCGAATCAAAGATTAGAATATCCTGAGTGCCTGCCCCAATATCAATGGCCAGAATCTTCATATTGAATCATCTCATCAATTAGGGAACCTATATCCGTATATAAAACGTTACGTCACTCCCCCGACTTATGGTCACCCTTTTACCACCCCCATGGGAATGAGTTTTGCTACCTTAAGACTTATGCCTGCGTGATGAACTACATTGACGACATCATTCACATCCTTATAAGCCTCTGGGATCTCTTCTACGATCGTTTCCCTGCTCGCCCCTTTTACAATGATTCCTTTATCTTCCAATTCTCTTGCAATGGCTCTCCCCTTTGCAGCCTTTATCGCCTGATGACGGCTCATTACCCGACCTGCCCCATGGCAAGTGCTTCCAAATGTTTCTCTCATGGCCCTCTCTGTCCCAACCAAGACATAGGAACACCTCCCCATATCCCCAGGTATGAGGACAGGTTGGCCAATATAACGATAGTCTTCGGGGATATCGGGGTGATTAGGTGGAAAGGCCCTTGTCGCACCCTTGCGGTGAACACAAACCTTCTCTTTTTCTCCGTTGATCACATGGGTCTCAATCTTGGCAATGTTATGACAGACATCATAGATCAAATCTAATTTGAGTTCTTTTGGGCTCATCTTAAAAAATTTTTCAAAGGTCTCCCTTACCCAGTGTGTGATCATTTGCCGATTTGTGAAGGCAAAATTGGCAGCACAGGCCATGGCCTCAAAATACCTCTTACCTTCGGGAGAAGTTACCGGTGCACAGCAGAGCTGGGCATCGGGAAGTTCTATCTGATACTTTTTTGCCGCATCCATCATTACCCTGATATAATCATCGCAGATTTGATGTCCCAACCCTCTTGATCCTGTATGAATAAAAATCGTCACCTGGTCTTTCCATAGACCCAATGCCTGAGCCATTCTCTCGTCAAAAACCTCAGCCACATACCCCACCTCAACGAAGTGATTTCCAGAACCAACGGTCCCTAATTGGGCCCTTCCCCTCTCCATCGCTTTCTCCGACACGCTCTCTGAATCAGCTCCTTCAATGCATCCTCTTTCTTCAATGTGGTCGAGGTCTTCGGTTAAACCAAACCCCCTTGCCACTGCCCATTTCGCTCCCTCAATGAGGACCTTTTTTTGTTCCTCCCGATTTAACTTCAAATCCTTTCGATGTGACCCCACCCCTGATGGAATGTTGATGAATAGTGCCTCCACCAATTCTCTCATCCTTCCCTCTACTTCGGAGCGGCTCAAACCTGAGCGCATAAGTCTAACGCCTCAGTTAATGTCATAACCCACTCCTCCTGGTGAGATGATCCCCTCACGGAGGTTGAAGGCTGCCACCCCTCCTATGGGGAAGCCATATCCCCAATGAATATCAGGCATGGCCAGTGATTTGCCCACAATTCCCGGAAGCCAGGCCACATTGGCTACCTGGAGGAGAGACTGGTCTTTTCGGATATCGGCCAACATCTCCTCACTCGCAAACACCACTCCATCGGTTCTCATCTTCCCTTCTCGAGGGATCCTCCATCGATAATCATCGATCTTTTGAACCTTAATCTTTTCCTCCCCTGCCATAGGATTCTACTCCCCCTAAAATTGTTTACCGTTCATCGTTCTTCATTCATCCTCCATTGTCATCTCTTAGAGATCTAAGATAACCTTAGCCCTCCAGCCACTGTTCTCTTTACAAACCTCAATCTGGTGATAGGTGACTGCTTTCACACCCGTTTTGATAATATGAACGCCTTCCTGATAGATTTCCCCTCTCACCTTAGCCTTTAGACTTCCCTCGCAAATAATCTCCACTTTAAATTCTTTAAAAAGAAGGTTTTCCACATCGTAGAGATATAAAAGATCGCTCAACCAATCCACCATTAAACGCTCGAGGGGTTTGGCCTTTACCTCTATATCCCTTTCGATATTCGGCCTCACCTTCTTCAAGTCAGTGATAATATGGAAAAGAGCCTCTCCGGCGGTTTCAAAAAGGGATTGAAGGCTCTCAGCATGGACGATGATCCCTATATCTGCGGTATGGTCGAGGAGCTCAAATCGTTTCATCCCCTCTCTTATCCTTCGCTCTTCTTCTTTCCTTTAACTATATTGACCGCCTTTTCAACCATCTCTGGAACCTTAAGGAGTATGGATTCAAGCATTGCAGGCATTCTCCTAAGATTTAAAATGGAAACCTCCCCATCCTTAACCACCAGAAAAGCGATTGGTTCTACACAGATCCCTCCACCTCCTGCGCCTCCGCTTCCGCCTGAAGACTTAATCTGCTCTGTGCCTGCTCCTGCACCTATACCCAGGGATATCTTGGAGACAGGTAAAACAGTATATTCTCCTGCTTTAATTCCCTCTCCCACAATCGTCTCTGTCTTGGCCACTGACTTAAATCCATCTAAAAGTGTCTTTATCAATTCCGTCGCATCCACTCTCATTCACCTCCCCTCTTCTTTCCTCTGTTTCCTCCTTACCTCCCTCATTTCAAAAAAGAGCGGAAGAATCCACCTCTTCAAATGGGTGAAAAGTACCTTGGGAGGAATAGAGGCCTGTCCATAAAAGTTGTTTTTTCCTAAAAAATTGATTGTTAAACTAAACCTCTTTCTCGGTCTGAGCCCCTCGATAGCACTCAGCAAACCAAAGAGTACTCCATTGAACATAGGGTCTTTTGATGAAATCGTGCCTTCTAACCTCTCTAACCTCCATTGGGTGAGAAAAGAGAGGACATTTTTGATATAGAACCACCTGATAGGCAGTCCTACCCTATTAAGTTTGGGACGAAAGCGAATGGGAATCCCCAAGACTCTTAAAATGCTCCTCCCCCCCTCCCAGCCTACAGAGAAGAGACGATTCCAGTTAAATGTTAATAATCTTTTCCGGGTATCCCAAATAAATTTAAATGCACTCATCCAGATCTCTTCTTCTCAATCTTCTGAAGGAATCTTTCTTTCGATACAAGGATCCTCTCATGCTCCCCTTCCGCCACTTTTTCCTTTTCATCATAGGCGGTAACTAAGAAATAGAGATGGTTCTTTTCAACCCGATTTAGCAGGGCCCTGGCCATCACTTTCATCCCAAGGGGGGTTGGGGCTAAATGCTGTACCTTTATTAAAGTTCCAAGGCTACATTGGTCTTGACCCATGAACCCTTGAATGGCATCAATGGCCGCTGTCTCGAGTAGTTGAACGAGCCTCGGGGTGGAAAGAACCTTAAGGTCTACAAGACCCAACTGGCTGACCAGATCCTCCTCTCTTACGGTCATCTCTGAGTTTCCTGTTACTCCAGGTACCATCTCCTCTCTCCTTCATCGCTCAAAATTCTTTCAATATCTCTTCGTCGTAAATCTTCTCCAGGCGTTCTTTATGGGTGGATTCCTCTTGGGCAAGAATCAATAGCAATCTCTTTAACCTCGGTTCTTTGACCAACTTCTCTGTTGAGCGGTAAAGACGTTCGGATCTCTCCTCCTGCTTAATCGCCTCCCGGATAAGGTCTGCATAACTCATCTCGGAACTGAAAGGAACGTCCTCCATCATCTCGGCAATCCCCAAGCCCCTCGTCTCTTCCAATTCAATTCCCTCTATATTCTTCAAATCAAATCCCTCGAGTTTCTTCCGGTGCTCTTCTTCCATCTCTGCCAATTCCCGAAAGGCCTTCTTCATTCCTTGATCGGATCGATCCATCAATATCTTATAAAAAAGTGACGCATCCGCCTCCTTTCTTATAGCAAATCTTAAGATTTCCTCCAAACTATCGATCCTCATCCTCTTCTGCTCCTTCTCTAAAATTTTCTTTGACCTCAAAAAGGACTTCCTTTGCCTCCTCGACAAATCCCTCTGGAACCATTACTGCTCCCCAACCTTTCTGTGGCAGGTAAAGCCCATCGTAGGCCGTGTCCAAAAAAGATTTCATCATGTAAGGGATCCCTGCCCGCTCTAAGGCCTGGGCGATTCGATCCCACTCAAATCTACTCTCAACCACCCCTGCTTTCACCCACCGACTCATTCCTTTTTTATTATATAATGAAATTGAAAATAACCCAAAATTATTTTTTTCCCCTCCCCATTCGATCTCTCACGTTTCTGTGAGACCATTTTCATAGAAGTTAAAAATAAGTTGAAAAATAATTTTAAGGGCATATAATGATATAAAATCTCAAACCAATCACGAGGTGAAAGATGGTAACGAAGAAGGTGGACGAAAAATCGTTTGGGGCAAAAATGAGACAGCTGAGGCAACTGAGGAAACTCTCTTTTGAATCCCTTGCTAACAAGACCGGCCTTTCCAATCGCTATCTTAGAGAGATTGAGGAGGGGAAGATCATTCCTCCTGTTTCCGCTGTCATCCAAATCTCTAAGGCTCTCTCTGTTGACTCTGGCTCTTTTCTATCTGCTGAAGAGCAAGAGGCCTTAGCCAAAAGGAGAAGAGAAAGCTTTTACAAACGCACCCAGGCTTACTCTTATAAGACCCTCACACCCGATGCAGAGACAAAACACATGAAGGCTTTTTTGGTAACTATCGATCCCCGGCAGGACCATCGGATGGTGGAGTACCGCCATGAGGGAGAGGAGTTCATCTATGTCTTAAAAGGGGAGGTGGAGGTCAGGGTAGGTGAAAATCAAAACCATCTGAAGAAGGGGGGGACCCTCCATTTTGATTCAGGGATCCCCCACAAACTCCGAAACCTCTCAGACGAGGAGGCTAAACTTTTGGTAGTCCTTTATACCCCCTAATTCTATTCCGGAATTTAGAATTAGGGTTTCGGATTAAAAAATTTCTATAGGAAATCAATCTACATCCTGCCATCGTCAATCTGTAATTGGATTACTCCCTCCAATTCCTTGGAACTCCAGCATAAGAGGCCTTTCTTTCAAATTCACTTAATTGATTTTCAAAATATCGAATCGCATTGTTGATTTGATTAATCTCCGAAGTTGTTCCCCGGGTTTCATATCTTTTCTTTAATTTTCTTAGTTCTGCAATCACTCGATGGTAGAATCGGAATTGGCCAACCCAGTAGTCCTGACTGTATCCTCCTGGACGGTCAGGGGATGGAGTTCCTTGCATTGGGAAAAGCGTCATCTTTGCATTGGCTGAATCCAAGACGACCTTGAAACGATTCAGAAATGTATTTCCTAATAGCCCATCTTTATCAGAAGCCATGGTATAGACCAAAGCATCCACATTTTCTGCTTCTACATTGCCCGCCCTTAAAGACTTTAAGGTAACCAAAGGGGCTAATATAATGCTACTCACAGTTGCCACGGGCAGGAAAGGGGTATTCTCATCAATCGTAAGACCTAATTCCTTTGCGGTCTCTCTGTTAATCAATGTAAAACTTGCCCCTGAATCTACAACAAAATATCGTTTCACCCTATAGTTTAAAACCACCTCCGTTAATAACAATTCATGACGTCTATATAGGCTTACCTCCTTCCCCTCTAATTCAGTGGTTTTTGGTAAAGGGGAAGGTGCGGACCTCTCTTTGACTACCTGTGGGGAGGATTCCCTTGTTTCCTTAGATGGTTTTCGTGTCTCTGCATCAGGGCGATATCTCTCGGGGATATTGGAGATGTCATCTGTGAAATGGATGGTTCCTTTTTCATCTACCCATTTGTACATCTGACCATTACAGGGAATGGCCGATAAGATCAAAAGATAAAAGAAGAGAATTAAGCATTTCGCTCTCATAACCAAAAAAATCAAACTAAATTTCGAAAGTTATCAGTGGAAGCATTAAATAAATCAATTGCTCCGAATAATAGAAAATTTTACTTCTTATAAAAGGGGTTGTCAATTGCCCTCTCGAATTGCTTTTGCTATAATTTTCAGAATGAAAAAATATTTTCTTCATTCAGAATCGATACGGAATCTCTTCGACCATATTGCCCCAACTTATGACTTCCTAAACCATCTTTTAAGCCTGAGGAGGGATGTCTACTGGCGAGAGGGGGTGGCTCGGCAACTCGAGGGAGTCGATGGATGGATATTGGATGTGGCCACAGGGACAGGAGAGATGGCGATCAAACTGGTCCAGTTCGGCAAAAATCAGAGGAAGGTTGTAGGAATTGATTTCTCAAGGCCGATGCTTCAGACTGCCCATCGAAAGATTCTGTCAAAAGGTTTTTCAAATAATATCATGCTCGGACATGGAGATGCCCTCTACCTTCCTTTTAAAAAGGAGGTTTTCTCGGCCTCTCTGGTTGCTTTTGGTCTGAGGAATATTGTCCACAAAGAACAGGCCCTTGAGGAGATGATTCGTGTGGTCAAACCTGGAGGAAAGGTGGTCATCTTAGAATTCACCCTCCCCAAAAATGTGATGATGAAACACTTCTACCTTCTTTACTTCCGGAAAATCCTTCCATGGTTGGGTGGACTTATCTCAGGGGATCGAGAGGCCTATGCTTATCTTCCGGAATCGGTTTCTCATTTCCCTGATCCGGAAGATTACGAGAGGTTGTTAAAAAAATCTGGATTGGGAGAGGTTGCCACCCGGAAACTGACCTTTGGCATCGTCTCCATAATTTCAGGAATAAAGAAGGGTTCATGATTCGCACATTTTCTCTTGATGATTTAAATCGTATTTTGGAGATCGAGCATCAATCCTTTCCTAAATCTCCCTATGACTGGGCAACCTTCCTTCAACTCTATGCACTTTATCCCGAAACTTTTCTGGTTTATATAGAGGCCTCCCCTAAAACGAAACGAGAGGAGATATTGGGTTATATCGTTTTTTCTAAGGATGGCCATATCATCTCCATCGCAATTGACCCAAAACATCGAAGAAGGGGAATTGGGAAAAAATTGGTGGAAGAGGTCTTGAAGTCTCCTCGGATAAAAAGGGTATGGGCGGAGGTGAGGAGGAGTAACTACGGAGCTCAAAGTTTCTACCTTCGAATGGGGTTCCAGATAATTGGAGAGGTTTCAAACTATTACGGAAATGAAGATGCCTTAGTTGTTCAATGGTTCCCACCTCACACTTAATCATTGACAAGAAAATCGCCCTCTGTTATTGAAAGAAAAAGGTAAAGGAAAAGGGGGAAAGATGAGCGGAGTTTTCGGGATCGTATCAAAAAGGAATTGTTCGGATACTTTGCTTTATGGAACTGACTATCACTCCCATATGGGAACAGAGTACGGAGGCCTGGCGGTTTTGGGAAGACGATTCTATCGCTCTATTCATGACATTAGTAAATCTCAATTCAAATCGAAATTTTTCGATGAATATAAAATGATGAAAGGGAGGATGGGCATTGGAGTAATTAGCGACCGAGAACCTCAACCCCTAATCATTGGCTCCAAATTCGGAACTTTTGCCATTGCTGTGGCAGGACTGATTGAAAATACTGAAGCCTTAGGCTTAGAACTTCTTCGAGAAGGTGAAATCTTTGGTGAAATGTCCTCTGGGGGGATCAATTCAGTCGAATTGATTGCAAAACTAATCACTCGAGGCCGAACCCTTCCAGAGGGAATTGAAGGTATGTATGATCGGATAAATGGGTCAGCCTCCCTGCTCATCTTAAAGAGTGAGGGAATTCTTGCAGCCCGCGATCGCCTGGGACGAACACCTCTTGTCATCGGTCAGAAGGATGAAGAATACGCCATTGCCACAGAAACCTGTTCTTTTCTAAATCTCGGTTTCAAGATTAAGAAATATCTGGCCCCAGGGGAGATTATCTTGATTGGAAAAAATGGGTTAGAGGAGAAATCCCCAGGTAAGGATAAAAACCAGATCTGCGCCTTCCTTTGGATCTATACAAAGTATCCTGCTTCAAGTTATGAGGGAATTAGCGTGGAGTTGGTCCGGGAAAGATGCGGGAGATTTCTTGCTAAAGATGACCGGGTTAAGGCCGACCTCGTATCCGGTGTTCCAGATTCAGGAGTTGGCCACGCCATTGGATATGCTATGGAATCAGGCCTTCCCTACCGGAGGCCCCTCGTGAAATACTCAGCAGGATATGGAAGAAGCTATACCCCTCCCTCCCAAGAAATTCGTGACCTGGTGGCAACTATGAAGCTTATACCTGTCAAGGAGGTCATTCATGGAAATCGGATAATCCTCTGCGAGGATTCAATCGTTCGGGGTACCCAATTAAAAAACTATACGATAAAAAAACTCTGGGAATGTGGAGCCAAGGAAATCCATGTCCGTCCAGCCTGCCCTCCCTTAATGTTTCCATGCCGATTTGCCCTCTCCACCCGGTCCATCCAAGAACTGGCCGCACGAAGGGCGATTCGTGCCATCGAAGGGGAGGATATCGAGGATGTTAGGGAATATATTGATCATCGGACCAGAAAGTATCAACAAATGGTCAACTGGATTCAGAAAGAATTAGGGGTGACCACCTTGAGGTACCAGAAGATTGAAAATATGATAAAGGCCATTGGCCTACCCAAAGAAAAACTATGCCTTTACTGCTGGATAGGAGACTATAAAATTTAAATCCACAGTCCTCACCCTGCGTCCTGCAATTCCTTTATTTCGAAAACCTTACAATATCCCCTAACCGAATCTTATTGGCTGAGAACCAACCCTTATTCATCTCCAGGGCATAGAGAATAGGTCGAGGGGGAAGATGAGATTCGAGGGTCAATGGCCTCATATCAGTTATCCCGACAATCCGACCTTTCCTATCAATAAAGGCAATGCTTAGTGGGATGAAGGTATTCTTCATCCAGAACCCGTGATAGTCCTCCCTTTCAAAAATGAAAAGCATCCCCTCGTCTTTACCCAGATGTTTTCTTCCCATTAACCCTCGAGCCCTCTCCTCCGGACTCTTTGCCACTTCAACCCAGATTTCCTTTTCTTTGATATAGAGCGGAATCTTTTGAAGAGATTGGCCATAGAGGATTGTAAAGGTTAATAAAAGGAAGATGGGAAGAACCACCAACTCACTCTTTCGCTTCAGAAACCCCTTTTTCTTTCTCACCCAATCCCCTCTTTTCGATCAATTCTGTGAGGTTTCGAATTTCATCTCGAATTTTGTTTGTATTCCACTGGATGAACAAAACCCAGAGTGGAAGAAGAAGCCATATGATTAAAAGAATGGCCAGAAAGATGACCATTGCTAAAGCGATCCCAAATGGAAGTTCCTTAAATATTTGTTCAATATATCCTTCCATGTTCACATCGAATCTCCTTTCCTCACCCATCCTTTTATTTGGATGACTCGCCTCCCAGTTTTTTCTTCAGTTTATCATCGACCCTTAAAATTTGCTCCACATCCGAGCCACTTAGTTCCCAGGAATAGTTATTCTTCCCGTCTCTCTTCAGTTTTATTTTTACCTCCGGGGGAATAGGTCGTTCCTTTTCTTCTCTCTCCTTCTCTATGGTCACCTTGGTAGGAGGGGGTTCTGATTTCCCCTGCGGAGATGGAGAGTCTCTCTCACATCCTAAAATGAATAAAGCGACCAGGATAAAAAAAACGATTTGGTATCTCATCGCCCTTAACTCCTTCTGAAAGAATACATCAATCCTCTCTTAGTAAGAGGCGGCACCCCTTGAGGTAATCCTCTCTAACAGGCGCTTCCTTAGGATAAGAATAGGTTCTAAATTGAACATCAATCCCTTTAGGGATATACCCTCCTTGTTTCAATTTTACTTGAACCCTTTCCCCGATCTCCTTCGCCATCTTCTTGTCGATAAAAGAGAAGATATAGACCAATCGCTTTTGAAAGGGGAGGATGGTATCTACAGAGCGGACCATCTTTTGGAGGGCATACATCACCCCTTCCCAATGCTCGTGATTTAGGCCCACCTCTCTTTTGGTCCTTTGGTCCCAGAATTCGATCCGAATCAGGGAAAAGGGCATCTTATCCCTATCCGCTTCCTCTAACATAGGTTGGATGATGAGATTGAAGATATTCTCCACCATGAAGAGAGGTAGGGAAAAGATAAATGAAGCTCCACCCCCTGCCCTGCTCTCTGCCTGGATAAAACCTTGGTGGCCTTCAATTATCTCCTTTGAAATGGCCAACCCGAGACCTGTCCCGATGATCATTCCTGTCTGGGTCCTCTCTCCCTGATAGAACCGATCAAATATTTTTGGCAGGTCTTCAGGGGAAATCCCAACCCCTGTATCCTCCACCACCAACTTTAAAAAATCTCTCTTCTCTGTCAGCCCCCTTGAGCCAACTGTAATCTTTCCCCCTGGAGGGGTAAATTTAATCCCATTGCCGATCAGGTTGATGAAGACCTCTACCAATCGATTTCTGTCAATCAGCATTAAAGGGGTATCGGGGTCGACCCTGTTTTCAAATGTAATCCTTTTTTCTTCCAATTGCTGGGATAGGGTCATTAACGCTTCTTCTATAACCTCCGTAAGGGATAGAGGCTCAAATTTTAATTTCAATCCCTTTCCAGACTCAATCCTTGAAAAATCAAGGAGCGTCTCAATTAAATTGGTGAGCCGTTGGATGTTTTTATTAGCGATGCCAAGGTATTCCTTTTGGTCATCTGTGAGGGCTCCTGCATGTCCCTCGAGGATAAGAGAGATAAATTCCTTTATCACAGTGAGAGGAGTTCGAAGTTCATGGGAGACACTGGAGATGAAGGTCGTTTTTAACTGGTCAAGCCTTTTTAGTTCCTGGTTCATCCTTTCCAGTTCAAAAGATTTTTGTGTAAGTTCTTCGAAGAGGTGTTTCTCGCGGATCACACGGCTCAATTTCGCTCTCATCTCATCAATGGTAAAAGGCTTGGTAATATAGTCTGTGGCTCCTGCTGCGACTACATCCGTATACATATAGGAAGCCCCATGAGCGGTCATGCAGATGATCGGGATATCCTTAAACTCCTTTCGAACTGTTCTGGTCAATTCGAAACCATCCATTTCAGGCATCTTGATATCTGTAATCAAAATGGAGAAAGGCTCTTTTCTTAAAGCCTCCAGGGCCTCCTTCCCATTTTTTACAGTGACTGCCTCATAACCAATATGGTTGACAATCTTGGAAACCATTTGGCGAACGGGTTCTTCGTCATCGACCACTAAAATCCTTTCCTTTTCCATTTGATTGACCTTTATTATGATCTCCTTAGATCATCTTCTAAAAGATATTCTTTTTATTGAAATATTTCAACAAAATTTTGAATTCCTATATTCCAATTTTGAAATATATAAAGAGGGGAGAAGCGGGTATAATGGATTATCTGTTCTCAAGGTTCTTTTTCCATAAATCAAAAAAGGACCAGAATTTTTCCATGGTCTCTGGAGGAAGATTGAGAACGTGAATCCCTGGTGGTAGTGTATCTTCGATCAGGTGAAGATTCATTTCCTTGATCTCTTTATAAGTGAACCCGATCGCCCTCGCAATCTCGATGATGGGAAGAGGTTGAGTAAGTTCAATCTGGATTCGCTCGACTCGAATGGGATCGTAAAGTTGGTTTTCTTCTAAATAGAATCCATACCTCCTGGGGTCAGAAAGGATAATCTTAGCGACTGCAATTTTATAAATATATCTCTCTGTCTCCATTGGGAGTTCAAGGTAGAAATAGTTTCTCGTCTTCTGCAATTCGATCTCTTTTCGAATACGATTCTCTCCTGCATTATAGGCCGCCATGGCAAGCAACCAGCTTCCAAACTCCTCATAAAGACTTTTTAAATAGGCCAGCGCACCCTCCGTTGCTTTAAAGAAATCAAACCGCTCATCGATTCCTCTATTTCTTCTCATCCCAAATCTCTCCCCTGTAGAAGGGATGAACTGCCAAATTCCCGAGGCTCCAGATGGGGAAACCGCATAGGGTCTGAGGCTGCTTTCTGTAATGGTCACATATTTTAAGTCTTCAGGGAGTCCCATCTCCTTTAACCTCCTCTCGATATGAGGGAAGTAGCGACGGGCCCTTTTCATCCATAAAAGGATTTGAGCCTCACTGTCCAACGCAACCAGAAATTCCCGATCGAGGTTCTCCCAGACATTGCGATCTTCCAATGGAATCCTCTCTCCACATAAGGTGACCTCTTTGGGAAGTTTATAGAAAGAAAGTGGAGGACGGGCCTGAATAGTTGTCAAATGATTTCTCAGGGAGGAAATCTCGGAGCGAAGTTTGAAGATAGAGTCTTCAAGATCTATTATTTTTTTCTCCAATTCTTCTTGCTTCCAAGTAAACTCTTCTTTTAGGATGATTTTTTGGACTTTAGGTTCCTCCTTTAAAGATCGCTCTGTGGCACAACCGATGATGAAAAAACAAAGGATGAAAATCATTTTGATCATCCTTGACCTTCCCATTTTCTGACTCCAAATTTACATCCAGGGAGATTTGACCCCGATCTTTGTTCTTACCTCATCCATGACATCCTTGACTATCATCTTACAACGGGTGGCTCCAGATCTTAATACTTCTATGATATATCCGGGTTTTTCGCGAATCTCCTTTACTCGCTCCTGAATGGGCGCAAGTTCCTCCATCATATTCTTAAAGAGGATCTCCTTACATTCGATGCATCCAATCCCAGCGGTTCGGCAGTTATGATCGACGTATGCAATTTGGTCGGATTTTGAAAAGGCCTGATGCATGGTAAATATATTACAACGATCAGGGTTACCTGGATCACTCCTACGCTTGCGATTCACATCAGTTACCGCTGTCCTCAGCCTTTCCCATATGGTCTCGGGAGGCTCAAGAAGCCCAATGGCATTATTCATCGATTTGGACATCTTTGCATTTCCATCTGTTCCTAAAATCCTTGGCGCATCGGAGAGAATAACCTGAGGTTCAGGAAAAGTATTTCCAAAGCGAGCATTGAATTTTCTTGCAATCTCTCTTGAAAGCTCCACGTGTTGAATCTGATCTTCTCCCACAGGCACATATCCTGCCTTATAGATAAGAATATCGGCCGCCTGAAGGACAGGGTAATCCAGAAGACCCATGTTGATATTCTGCCTGTGCTGTTTTGCCTTCTCCTTGAATTGGGTCATCCTTTCGAGTTCCCCGACTGGGGTCACACAGTTGAAGATCCACGCCAGTTCGGTATGTTCGGGAACATGAGATTGGACAAATACGATACATCGATCCGGGGTCAATCCGCAGGCCACAAGGATTGTGGCGGTTTCAAGAATCCTCTGCTGCATTAACTCTACTTCATATTCAATGGTGATCGCATGGTAGTCGACCACGCAGTATATACAGTCGTATCTATCCACGAGCCGGGCCCAGTTTCTAATGGCCCCAACATAATTTCCGATGTGGATCTCCCCTGAAGGTTGAATACCACTGAAGATTCGATCCATAACTCAACTCCTCCCGAAATGAGTTCGCTATGCTTATAGCGCTAACCATAATTAAAAAAAAGGCCATGGGTGGATATTGCCCATGGCCTCCTTTTCCCCTAAAAGAGATTATGGGTACAGGGGTACTGGGCAATATCGTTTTAACTTTATCCTACGCCATATCCACTTCGGTTTCATTCCCCCTCCACCTTGGAAATTAATTTACATCACTTCCCATAAAAAATCAACCAATTTATGTAACTATCAGTAACACCTCACTCATCCGGGGAATCGGGTAGGGATGTCGGAGAAAATCTTAT
>JBBIRM010000048.1:0-17028 GCA_037441765.1 Deltaproteobacteria bacterium
AGGTTAAACTTAGCTTATTTTTTACCCCTCTCCTTCCCATTATGACACAGTCTCTCGGGGAGAGGGATGGGGTGAGGGGATTTCGAATTTGTTCTTTCATAGATTATCTTAAAAAATTTCCTCCCCTTTCACAAGAGAATAAAAAGCCCTCTCGAATTCCAATGAAGAGGGCTTAGAGGGTATCGCTATGCGGAGATCGCTTAGCGTATCTTATTTATACTGATATTTTTCTTCCCACTATCATCTTTCTTCTTAAAATTGCCTTTACGACCTCCATTGATATAAATACAACAATGCCAAAGGTCAAGATGATCCCTATATCAGAGGATGACGGTTTAACTATTCCAAAGGCATCCCGAATCGATGGGATCTGAATAAGTAACGCGGTTAAAATCAATTGTGATATAATAGAAATAATAAGCCACATGTGCGGGGGTGACTTAAATACACTGTATCTCATAGAGCGAAAATTGAGGGCGATAATTAGTTCTATGATGATAAAAAGAAATAACTGTTCAGTTCTTGCATGAGCAATATCTGAGAGTTGGTGATAGAATAGAAAAAAGAAGAATGGGATCTCAATAAAGAGGGCAAGTAAAATAAATGCCCTTACATCCCAGGAAAAGATACTCTCTTTGGGATCTCTCGGTGGCCTCTCCATAATATCTGGGTCGGGGGGCGCTACTCCAAGGGCAAGTGCAGGAAGTCCATCCGTTACCAAATTGATGTACAAAATTGCTGCAGGCAACAAAGGCAAATACTCTGGACCAGAAATCAACACTACCCCTCCGATGACCACTACCTCTGTAATATTACAACGGAGAAGATAAGTGAGATATTTTTTGATATTGTCGTAAATCCATCTACCACGCTCAATCGCCTTCACAATTGTTGCAAAGTTATCGTCGCTAAGAACCATATCTGATGCCTCTTTGGTCACTTCTGTCCCGCTGATGCCCATTGCCACCCCAATATCAGCATGTTTCAGAGCTGGAGCATCATTCACACCATCGCCTGTCATGGCAACTACTTCACCTCTTGCCTTCCATGCCTTAACAATCTTTAACTTATCCATCGGAGACACCCTGGCATAGACCGTCACCTTATCGACAATCTTTTCAAGTTCCTCTTCAGGTATTTTTTCTAATTCCTCACCAGTCAATACTATATCCCCCTCTTTGTAAATACCCATCTCCTTTGCGATAGCGACGGCTGTGAGTTTATGGTCTCCAGTAATCATAATGGGTTTGATCCCCACCCTTTTACATATCTCTGTGGCTTGGATGGCCTCCTCTCTTGGAGGATCTATCATTCCTGCAAGACCGAGGAAGACCATATCATGTTCGAGATGCTCTTCTGTGCATGCAATAGTATCTGGGCAATCCCGATAAGCAAATCCTAAAATCCTTAACGCCCCCTGGGCCATATCTTCGTTCATCTTTAAAATCTTTTCTCTATCTGTTTGTTTAAGTTCCCTCAGGTTCCCATCCTCCAAAATATGAGAACATCTTTCCAGAACAACCTCTGGCGCCCCTTTCATAAAAGCCATCCTTTTACCATCAGCCAATTGATGGATGGTGGTCATCCTCTTTCGTTCAGAACTAAATGGGATCTCCTCAATCCTTGGGTTTTGAAGCCTTAATTCAGTTTCATGAAATCCTGCTTTTACCGCTGCCACAACAAGGGCACCCTCTGTAGGATCACCTTTGATCAGCCATTTGCCCTCTTTTTCCTCCGAGAGAGCATCACTGCAGAGGAGTCCTCCTTGAAGAAGTAACTGGAGGGATTTTATATTTTTAATATCGACCTCAGATCCTTTAAACTCTCCTTTGGGTTCGTATCCAGCCCCTGTCACTTCTATGGTCTTTCCTCCTGTAAATATTTTTCTTACCGTCATCTCTCCTTTGGTTAATGTTCCCGTCTTATCCGAACAGATGACCGTAGTGCAGCCCAATGTCTCTACAGCAGGCATCTTTCTGACCAGGGCATTACGTTTTGCCATCTGGTGCATCCCGATGGCCAGAGCGCCTGTCACAATGGCCGCCAGTGCCTCGGGAACTGCTGCTACGGCAAGGGAGACAGCGAACATAACCATTGTGACTATAAACGGGAAATCAATTTTCCCCATGAAAATTTCTCTGATCACACTGATCCCTGCAACAAGGAAGCAGATACCAAGGGAAATGATGCCAAGCCACTTTCCAATCTCATCCGTCCTCTTTTCAAGAGGGGTCTTCTCTGTTTCAACAGCCATTACCTCTTCGGCAATCTTGCCAAATTCTGTTGACATTCCTGTTGATGTTACAACTGCTTTGCCCCTACCATAGGTAACAGTTGTGCCAGTAAAAACCATATTCTTCCTATCATTTATACGTACATTTTCAGGAAGAGGTTTGATATCTTTTCCTACAGGGACAGATTCTCCTGTAAGGGGGGCTTCGTCGCATCTCAATGAGTGGTTTTCAATCAAACGAGCATCTGCAGGGATTTTGTCTCCTGCCTCGAGAAGCAAGATATCCCCAGGAACCAATTCCTTTGAGGGAATCTCCTCTTCTTTGCCTCCCCTCAAGACAGTGATGGTAGGTGAGAGCATCTTTTTTAGTGCCTCGAGTGCTCGTTCTGCACGATACTCCTGAATAAATCCGAGAACTGCACAAAAGACTACGATTAATAGAATAAGCCCTGCATCAAATATTTCGCCAACTAGGGCTGAGAGAACAGTGGCGACCAAGAGAATGATGATGAGAATATTTTTGAATTGGTTGATAAAAAGCGTAAAGGGTGAGACTCTCTCTTCCTTCTTCAATTCATTGTAACCATATCTTTCAATTCGCCTCTTGATCTCCTCCTCACTCAAACCTTGATGGGGGTCTGTATTCAATTCTTTTATGACCTGTAGAGGTTCCATTGTATGCCAGAGTAGAGTTCGATTTGAATTCCGCATGGTTTGCTTCCTCCTATAATTCCCTTAATTCTCTGCCGATATTTTGGCTAAAACTGTGAGTTATAATAATGAATCTATGAAAAAAAGTAAAGAGAATTGATTTTGTCCTTTTTTAAAATCTCCCCAATCAATAAATTTTCAATTGGAATGAAGGGTTTTAAACCTTAAGGTCTTTGAGCCCAGAAATTTCGCTCATAAAGAGATCGAAATCCTCATCATTTCTTTGATATCTCTGAGATAAGATCTCCTCAACAAAAGGGCCTACACAATAAACTGGTTTGGGAGAATCCGAGAGAACAGCCTCTAAGACGATTTTGGAGACGACCTCTGGCCCAGGGATGGAGACATTCGAAAATAATTTTGCCATCCCTTCTCCAAAGGCCTTGTATACAGGTTTATAATCAGGGTGGGTTCTTGATAAGAGGTCACCGGTGATTCGATTGGCGGTTTCGTTAAATTCGGTTGCAATCACCCCTGGCCGAATGGTCACTACCCGGATGCCAAATGGTCGAACCTCCATTCGCAAGGCATCGCTGATTGCCTCTACAGCATGTTTACTGGAAGAATAGACTCCGTTGAGAGGAAATGTAAACTTTCCAACAATAGAACTGATATTGATGATGGTTCCTTTTCTCATCCGCCTCATTCCAGGCAGACAGGCCTGAGTCAGTCTGATAAGTGAAAAAAGGTTGACTTCAAAAACCTGGCGGATGGAGGATAGAACCACATCTTCAAGGGCCCCACGGATGCTAAACCCAGCGTTGTTCACCAAAACTGTGACGGGTTCAGAGAGGTTTGAAATCTCCTCACAGAAATGGTCCAACATTTGGGAGTCCAAAAGATCTACTCTTTTGGGGGTAATGTTCTTAGATTGAGTGGCAAGTTCAGATAGACGTTCATCTCTCCTTGCCACAGCGATTACTTTAAATCCCTCCTTGGCAAGATCTTGAGCCGTTCTCCACCCTATTCCACTGCTTGCACCAGTAACCAAGGCAATTCCTCGATTGCTTCTCATAGTCGACTCCTTTCGTTTTTAAAAATAATTATTACTCTGAGCAATTAATCCTTTACAATTATCCCCTCACCCCTCCCTCTCCCCAATGCTTGGGGAGAGGGTTAGGGTGAGGGGTTCAGACTGGAAGATGTCATTTATTTTATGGTCCCATTAATAAATACCCTTTTAAGTCAGTCGAAGTATAGGTTAAAATTTAAAACAAGTCAAAAAGGAGAGGGGAGCCAAAGGAGAGAGAATATGGACTCCCCCTCAAACCAATATTCCCCTAAAGAAGGCATTAAAAGAAGTTGAATAATCTTATCATGCTTCATCCATAGATATGAATCAAAAGATTCGACAATTCCTATTTCCTCCCCTGACCCGTAAATTTCTGGCCAGGGTTGCTCTGGTTTCGCTTCTTGCCTATCTCTTTTTTAGTTATCTCTGCATTCCTATTCGGATTCAAGGTGGAAGCATGGAGCCGACCTATCACACCGGGAAATTTAATTTTTGCTGGAGGCTCCGTTACCTCTTTTCAAAACCTAATCGTTACGATATAGTTGTCATACGATTAGCAGGTCAAAAGGTGATGCTTCTCAAGCGTGTGGTAGCCCTTGAAGGGGAGGAAGTAGCGTTTCGTCAAGGTAAACTTCTCATCAATGGCGAGGAGCTGGAAGAACCCTATCTCCGTTATCCCTGTGATTGGAACCTACCTGCTCGAAAGGTAGAGAAAGAGTCTGTCTATGTGGTGGGGGATAATAGGAGTATGCCAATGGAGAATCACTATTTTGGTCAGACATCGATCCGTCGTATTGTTGGAGTGCCATTATGGTAAACCCCGGTAGAAAGTCTTTGACTTTCCAGCGGGTTAAAGAGATAAATTCCTTCATTTCCAAGGAAGATGAGAAGGAGAATCAAAGATGAAGGCCATGGTGCTCAAAAAAATTTCTCCTATTGAGAGTAACCCCCTTGAGATGGACGACCTGCCTACTCCTCAACCGACGGAGAAAGAGGTCTTAGTGAAGGTTTCTGTCTGTGGGGTATGCCATACCGAACTGGATGAGATTGAGGGGAGGCTTCAACCAAGGCTTCCCATCGTTCTTGGCCATGAGGTGGTGGGAAGGGTGGTCGCCATCGGGCCCGAGGTGAAAAGATTTGGACCTGGAGATAGAGTGGGGATTGCATGGATTTATTCGGCCTGCCGAAAATGCCATTTCTGTCAGGATGGAAAAGAAAATTTGTGCTTTGATTTTCAGGCCACAGGATGTCATGCCAATGGCGGATATTCCCAATATACGGTTGTTTCTGAAGATTTTGCCTATCCAATCCCCGAAAGGTTTTCAGATTCTGAAGCAGCGCCCCTTCTCTGCGCTGGTGCCATTGGATATCGAGATTTGGTCCTCTCTAATATTAAGAAGGGTCAGACCCTTGGGCTCTTTGGATTTGGGGCTTCTGCCCATATCGTCATTCAGGTTGCACGGTATTGGGGATGCGAGGTCTTTGTCTTTACAAGGAGTGAGGAACATCGAATCCTTGCCCGAAACCTGGGGGCAACCTGGACAGGAAGGCCTGATCAGGAACCACCCGGCAGATTAAACTGTGCTATTGATTTTACACCTGTGGGGGAGACTGTCCCCCATGCATTAAATGTCCTGGAGAAGGGAGGAAGATTGGTCTTGGCTGTCATTCGGAAGAGAACCCCAATTCCTCCCCTCGACTATAGCCGTCACCTCTGGGACGAGAAAGAGGTAAAGAGTGTTGCCAATATTACAAGAAAGGATGTTGAGGCCTTCCTCTCCCTTGCTGAGGTCATTCCTATCCTTCCAGAGGTTTCAGAGTTTAATTTAGAAGAGGCCAATCAGGTATTGAACCTTTTAAAGCAAGGAAGGATTCGAGGAGCGGCTGTTCTTAGAATGCCGAATTAAATCTTTAGTGGCGTATTAAGGGTTAATCGGTTAGATCGCTATCCTCATAGAATATTTTAGAGGGTCTGAAGATAAGGAAACGAGGATTACAAAATAAACAGGAGGATTGATGAACCAGTTGTCAAAAGGCTTAGTAGATTTAACCCTTATCCAGGAGATCGATCAGCTCTGGCATACTGTCTATCCCTATCTTGCAGAGGAGATTTCAGAACTCTATGGTCGCAAGGATGGAAGTGTGTTAGAAATGGGACCCTTTTGCGGAGTAATTTTTTATCTACTCAAAAGTGGGGTTGGCAATTCTTTTACAATTGCAACCTTTCCTTTTGAAATGGGTCAGTTTTTTAGGGAAGAGGCCCGGAAGCAGGGAGCACTAAATGAAGTCAGAATCATTGAGACAGATTCTTCACTTCGGGCAGTTGAAGACCAGACGATCGATCTCCTAATCTTTCGAGGAGCCTTCTTCTTCCCATCTCTATTTGAGGTCAACTACTCTGCCATTGACCGTGTCCTTAGAAAGGGGGGAGTGGCTTTCATTGGAGGAGGGTTTGGAAGACGGACACCGAAGGAGGTAAGGGAGGAGATCGGCGATAGGTCAAGAAATCTCAACCTTCGAATCGGTAAGGTGGTGGTGAGCCAGGATAAGATAAGAGATGAGATTGAGAAGAGTTGCTTTAAGGGAAAGATCGAATTTATCTCTGAAGGAGGATTATGGGTGTTATTAAAGAAATAGAGGTATACTCAAACTGAGCTCATTTAAGCCCGTCAATTCACTTTCTTCTCTTTTGATTCAAACCCCATCAATATCTTAAGCCGACTGACAGCCTTTGGAAGGACATCACCAATCTGCTCGAAGAATCTAAGATGGGCATAGGGGTCAAAGGGTGTTTTGCCCTGATTGATGATGACTAATTTTGCACCGTGTTGAAGAGCCTCTCTGGGCATATCTGCTGCAGGGGTAACGACCAGGCTCGAACCCACCACAACAAAAAGATCACACTTACGGGAGTGTTCATAAGAGAGGAGGAGGTCTCTCTGGGGAAGGGGCTCGCCAAAATTGACGACACTTGGACCCAGAGGTCCACCGCAATCGCACTTCGTCCTTTGAGTTGAACGATCCACTGTCTTTTCACACCAGGTGCATCGAAGTTTTGTGATGTTTCCATGAAGTTCTGCTAAGAGTTCAGGTCGAATTCCTGATTTTAGGTGGAGGTTATCTACATTCTGGGAGATTAAAAATTTCAATTTTCCAAGATTTTGAAGTTCCACAATGGCGAGGTGGCCTGAATTGGGTTCGAAGGCGTCCCAAGGTTTGGAGATGGGTTTTGGGGGAAGGCCTTTTTCCTGTCGGGTCCAAAGCCCGTCCGGACCTCTAAAGTCTGGAAGGCCTGATTCTGTACTGATCCCTGCCCCTGTAAAGAAAACAAGGTAACGAGACTTATATAGCAGTTTGGCAAAGGTCTCTATTCTTTCTTCGAGATCTTTTTTCATAAAAAATATATTAACCCTTTATAAGTATCTCAAGAATCCGGGGAAAGATATATTCCGCTACTTCAGAAAGGTAACCTCCATGAGTGATGATAAGATAACGACCCTCACAAACCTCTTTTGCCACATCAATCACCTCTTTGGTTAAGCGGATGAAGAAGTAGGGGGTGAGGCCTCTGTCTCCATAGTCTCCCTGACAGGTATCGTGCCCGAAGTTATGAAAGATCATAAAAGGGCAAAACTCTCTGACCCTTGTAAAAAACTCGATACGGACTTTTTCGAGATAGGACTCATCATTGGTTTGATAGCCCACATCGACATCGATCTTTGTTCCATTGTCTTCGATCCTATCTTCATCACAGAAACAGACATGAAGGACGTCGGGGTCATTTCGAAAGACTGCACGGGTGCCATTGCCATGATGGCTATCGGTATCGAGGATTGCAAAGCGTCTTAATCCAAACTTTTCCCTTATATTGACTACAGAAGGGCCTGTGCAGGAGAGGTAGGTTCCACCCCATGCATATGAAGGATCTGCATGGTGACCTGCAGCAACCGCAAAGACAATGGCATTGTGAATCTCTCCTTTTGCGATCCTCTCAGTGGCCTCAACACAGCCTCCTACTGCCAGAGAGGCCCCTTTATAATACCAGGCCCTTTTTACCTCTCTTAAGTGTGCTTCCGTATGGACCTTGAGAAGCAATGACTCTGAGATTGGCTTTGATTCAAAAAGCCTTACCTCCTCGAGAGAAAATAGGTGTTCTATCACCTTTGGAAAATTTCTGTACTTGTTTCCTATGATGGGCTAATCCCCATTGGCAAACTCATAATGAAAGAAGACCCCCGTTTTCATCCTCCGCCTCCCCGATTTTTTAAATCGATTTCTCCCATCCCTGTCCAAAATCTGCGAGAGGTCTTACCTCTATGATTTCAAATGTCACTGCTGCATAGATGATCTTGGCTGCCGTCTCCCCTGCAGCCTTAGCAATAAGGGATTTGATCTGCTCCAGCCTTTCACCAGAGGTCTCACATTTCGTCATCTTCAAGTAGACCCTCACGCCCTTCCATTCGGAGATTGTCTTACCTGGTTCCATAATCATAAAGACCGCATTGGGGTTTTCCTGAAGATTGGCAAAGGTGCGATTCTTCCCAAGTCCCATAAAGACGGTTTTTTCATCCACCATTCGAGGGGAGCCGAAGTAAGCCACATTGACCCTACCATCTTTACTTGAGGTGCTAAGAGTGCCAAGCCTTGGTGTTTTATTAAAGTATTCCATTAATTTTGCAGACATAGTTACCCTCCTTCTTTTTTAATAAATTACCGATCCTATACTTTTTAGGAATTCTATCAGGTTCGTATTAAAAATTTTTGGTTGTTCCACATTGGAGAGATGCCGGGAGGATGGAATAATTATTAATTTGGAGTTTCGTATTCTTTGATGCATGGCTTCAGAGGCTGAAACCGGTGTCCCTGGGTCGTCTTCTCCCACCATAATCAGAGTGGGAATTTCGATCTCTGAGAGCCTTTCTAGGAAATTGAGTTTACAGATTGCCTCAATACAGCCAAGATAACCTTTAACGGGGGTTAAGAGAAATTCATTCCGGATGACCTCGAGGATAGGGGGATTCAGACGAAGAAAGGATGGGGTAAACCAGCGTTCGAGGGTTGCTTCCAATTGGGCTTGCATGCCTTTGGCCTTAACAGACTCCATCCTTTCCTTCCATACGGGCAAAGAGTCTTCAGGAAAGATGGCCATAGTATCACATAAGACAAGACTCTGAAGACGCTTTGGATGATTCAAGGCAATCGACTGCCCAATCATCCCACCCATCGATAGCCCTACCCAGTTGACCTTTTCTATGCTGAGGACATCCAGTAAACCAATAGCGTCATTTGCAAGCAGGTCGAGGCTATAGGCCCCTTCAGTCACTTCGCTTCTTCCGTGGCCCCGGATATCGTAACGGAGGACTTGAAAGAAGGATTCAAGGGCATCCATCTGGAGTTCCCACATTCTCAGGCTTGAGGCAAGGGAGTGGCTTAAAACCACCCAAGGAGCACCTTTTTTACCACTTAATTCATAATAAATCTTGATTCCATTTGCCTTAATTTCCATCTCTTTTCCTCCCACTTAATATAAGATTAAAAATAACTGGTCCTTCTCCAATTTAGTTGTTAAAAAGGATTCAAGGCTTTTGCCTTGCTTTATGCAGGCCTAAAGGCCTCCCCTACAGGAAAGGTATTATTAATTTATTTTTTTAGTTTGTGGATGAACCTTTTACGATCTTCATCATAAATCGTTTCATCGTTTCAAAATAGATATTGAACCCAACCACCATGATATCATTATGGGTTGCCCCGGGGATGATTAGCAGTTCTTTCTCATTTGTGCCAAGATGGTGGTATAGTTCCTCTGCATTTTCAAGGGGAACGAGTTGATCCTCCTCTCCATGAATTATCAGGCTTGGTAAGGATATCCCCTGGATCATCTCCATACAACTCTGATCAATCCTTTTTAGGTCTATTCCAAAGGCAGGGATTCCAAAATGGTATATGAGCCTAACCACGCTTGGAAATCCACTTTCGATGATAAGACCCTTGATAGAGTCTTGATGGTGGTAAGCCAATTCAATTGCCGAAATACTTCCCAAAGACCTCCCCATCACCAGGAGGTCTCCTCTGAGGTTTCTTCTTGAAATCTCTTCCTTCACCCCCTTAAAGATGAGGTGGCAATCCTGGGCAAGATGAGTAAGGGTTGGAACACCGTTGCTTGAACCATATCCTCGGTAGTCCGCAACCACCAGATTCAGACCAATCTTATGGTAAAGGGGTGCAATTCCATCATAGTCACTCACCACCTCTCCATTTCCATGAAAAAACAGGATCCAAGGCCACTGAAGATGGCCGATGTAAAAACGAGAGGAGACTGAAATTTTATCTTCAACCATTATCATCAGGTCAAAGGCATTCTCTGGACAGGGAGTGAAATCCTCACGAGGATAAAAGATAAATTGTAGGAAGAAGGGTTGATCGATCTGGGAATAGTCGATCTTCATCCATGAGATCCTTATCTCACTTCATTCAACATATTCATGCCACTGTAAGAAGAGCCTGTCAAGACTAAATGGTGAGATTTCTGAAAAATTTTTTAAAACGAGTTTTATAGACTTAGCCACTCCTACTTTCATCCTTTTCTAATGTCTCAGCCAGAGAAGAGGCAAGGCCCTCTATAAGAGTTCGGTTTTCAAGTTTCATTCTCCACGAAGAAGGGATGCGACTAATCCCCAGGTAGGCTCCAGAAATGGCACAGGCCATTGCACCAAGGGTGTCACGGTCCCCTTCGTTTAAAATAGCGCAAAATAGACAGTCCTCAAAGGATTTAGGGTAGCGGAGAAAAGAATAGATTGCAAAAGGGAGCGATTCGTCTACAGCCACAGATCGGCCAAGACAATCGGCTGCTATTTTTGGAGGAATGTCTCTTGAAATGAGATCCCTTAACTTCTCCATCTTAGACTGGATTTCTTCAGTTCGGGAAAACGAGATCAGCCCTTGGATGAAACTCTCTAAGGGGAAGTCTTTTTCAGGGTCCATTTCCACAACATTTGCAATGGCCCATGCCTGGACAGCCGCACCGTCCATTCCTACAGGATGGGAATGAGTAACCTGAGCAGAAGCGCATGCCATTTCATAGAGAGTTTCTGAGTGGTGAAAGAAGAGACCAGCAGGGGCTATCCTCATCGCTGCACCATTTCCTAAAGACCCCATTCCACCAAATAGGGTTCTGGCTGCATCCACATAAGATAAACCCGTGCTTTTGACTATCGAGAAGATGGTTGGAGGGCCAGAGGCATAACCTATCCAGGGTTCCTGATAGAAATTTCTACAAAAAGTATCCCCGAGGTGCTGCTGGTCAATCCCCTTTCTCTGCAGAATTGATTCTGCAAGCCCTATTGCCATTGCAGTGTCATCGGTATAGGAAAGTTTTTCAGCCTTTTCAATCACCTTAAGTAGATGCTCCTTTTCTCGATATCTGAAGGCAAGTTCCCCTATTGCATCTCCGAGTGCACTTCCCACCATCGCCCCAAGAAATTTTTCTTTGAATTCTTGTTTCATCAAATATTTTATAACCTAAAATGAGCCCTAAAAAAACTCAACCATTTAGTAAAAGGAGAAGATGGAATATGAAAGATTCCTTGAAAAGACTTAAAGAGGTGATATAGAATCCATTAGGAAATAGACTTATCGATTTTAATCCCATCTTGGTCAAAGGAGAGAAAGAGATGAAAAGAGTGTTTAAGATATCCATCATCGTCATTGTAATACTAATTGTATTGGCTATTGGATTAAATATTTTCATCAAGGCTTATCTCTCTAAGGATAAACTCAAGATGATCATACTACCTAAGGCTGAAGCCCTGACTGGCAGGAAGGTCACTCTGCAGGAGATACAAGTCTCGCTCTTTAAGGGGATTGTGGCAAAAGAGTTGAGCATTAAAGAGAGAGATGCAAAGAGGGATTTTCTTAAGATCAGGGAGTTTGTTCTTTCCTATCGCCTTCTTCCACTCTTAAAAAAAGAACTGGTCCTGAGTAAAGTGACGATTGGTTCACCTTCCCTAACGATCCTGAGAGAAAGAGGGGGAGTTTACAACTTCAGCGATATGATGAAGAGGCGACCTGAGGGACCTCCAGCGCCCTCTCCTCCCAAAGGTCAAGGGCTTCCTATCTCAGTGGTTGCAGACAAGTTTTTTATCCGAGATGCAAGAGTGATATGGATGGATGAGGAAAGGAAATTTCCAGATTTCACCGTGGCATTCGATGCAGAGTTTAAGGGAGCAATTGAGAAGGATGGGACTCCACGATTGGAATTTGGACGTTTCCTCCTGAAGGAGATGAAGGCGAATTTAAAGGATATGGTGATTAAGGCATCGGGAAAGATCGAGATTGATTCGAAAGCCATCCGGGCAGATCTTGAAGCCCTGATCGGGGAGGACAGCCTCCGCCTCTCCACTACGGTTAAAGATTATCTCTCAACGCCCGATGTCATTGCCAATTTCCATGCAAAGACGCTCGATCTTGAGAGATTTTTGGCCTTGGGCAGTGAAAAGAAGGCAACTGAAAGCGAACCGAAAAGAAGGGAGATATCAAAAAAGGTAGGAGAGGAAGGAGAGGCTGAGAGGTTAGAAAGCGATCCTTTTAAAAAACTTAAGGCCCGAGGTCAGGTTCTGGTCGATGTTGGAAAATACCAAGACTACACCTTTAAAGACTTTCGCATGAATTATCAGTATGCCAAGGGGGTTATGAAGATTGAACCCTTTGATATCAAGTTTTCGGGAAGAAATTCCTTCAACACAGATGGCTCTATGAATGGAAATCTTCAGTTTGTGGGCCAAGAGGTTTCTACCATTCAGAGGACTTTAAGAGGGAAGGCTGTGGCTAATCTTGGGAAGGGAGTAATCAAAAAATCTAAGATTTTTGATGCCATTTCCCTTCTTACCGGAATTGGAGAATTGAAGAACCCTGGCTTTGACCAAGGGCTATTCCATTTTGATATAAGGGAGGAGAAGGTCTACCTGGATGGCTTTCTTAAGTCCGGCCTTTTTAAAATCTCACCTAGGGGATGGGTTAATTTTGAGAAGATACTGGAATTGCCAACCGAGCTTAAAATTTCTCCCAGTCTCACAAAAGGGCTGAGGAAGAAATTTGCCTCGATCGAGTTTCTCGAGGATGAACAAGGGTGGAAGACCATTCCTCTTAAAATCAAGGGAACGGTCGATGAACCAAAGGTCAGTCTTGATGAAGGGGCATTGGTAAAACAGATTGGTCCAATTTTTAAAAGGGGTTTGGAAAGATTTCTTGAGAGACAGGGATCTGAGGAGAGGAAGTCCTCCAAAAAGAAAGAGAAAATTATTCTCGAGGATTTATTGAAATGAGGTTTTAACCCAATAGTTTCCTTTGCTAATCCTTCCCTTCGATCACACTGGCAATGTGCCTGATCATCTGGCGATGGACATCTAAATATATTTCTTTTGAAAGGAAGTAAGATGGGTTTTCATAATAAAAAGAGTCGATCACCTTTTGAGCAGCCTTATCAATATCTTTTGTCTGGATATAGGCCTCTTCCAGGAGGGTTCGGAAGGCCTTTGCCTTTTTGATAGTTTCTGAAATAAAATTTCTGGCCTCCTCTCCGATCACATATCCATAATGGTCAGCGCCATAGATCTCCACCTCCAGGGGTTTAAGCTTCTCAAGGCTTTCCTGATATTTGGTGAAATTGGAATTCCCGGATGTGATGATCGTCTGCTCAAATGGAATTCCTCCTCCATCCGTCGGAAATAAGGCCTTCCAGTTAGGTAGATAGGCTGCAATACAGCATGAGGAGTGGCCAGGAATCTCAATGATGGAGACCTTTAGGTCTCCTAAATTAATCTGATCTCCTTCGCGAACAATCTTTCCTCCCATATCGTCTCGCCAATCGAGATCATAGATTTCGTAGACATCCTCCTTTTTCATCTTTTTAGCAACTCCCCTGCTGAATTCATTGATGGTGGAGATAGCCTTCTCCATTCTTAAAATCTCCCAGGCCCTTTCTGAACCGTAAACTTCCATATCAGGGTGTCGCCGTTTAAAGAAAGGAATGATCCCTACGTGATCAAAGTGAGAGTGAAGGATCAGAAGTTTTTTGATCTTGCTTTCGTCAATTCTAAATTCTTTAAACTGCTCAAGGATATCTGGCACAATGTAACTCATTCCTCCGCTGAGGATAAGGCTTTCGTCCTTCCCTTCTAAGAGATAGATTCCGGATTCCTCCCGACCCAAAAACCAGAGTTTCTCTCGAACCTTTCCAGGCCTTCTTATCCTCATTGTCTCAATCCTCTCAAAATATTTTTAAAACATTTAAAATAATTTCAGAACTTTGTAAAGGGATAGAGTTCATCTTTGATTTGTATTATAAAAAAGGATGACAAATTCATATTTGGAGGGAGAAGATGGAAGAGGAAAAAGTACTTGGGATGAAGTTTATGGCTACTGTTACAGGATTAAAAGGAACCTGTCATGCAAGCAAGCGTGGGTTAATTTTCGTATAGATTCCCATGGGTTGTTGTTTTTTTCAGCGTCTGTGGTTAAATAATTTAGATACTATTTCAGAGGTCTCCTTAAAAAATATGGATCATCTCCAAAAAAGTTGACAAAATCATGAGGATAAAAGGGATCAAGGATTCAAGGATTCGAGGGAAATGGTTAAGAATGCTTAAGGCAATAATTATTACGTGATTAAAATCTTGGGAATTTCATTCTAACAATTTCTATGTAGGGCAAGCCTTCAGGCTTGCACCATTCATTTTAGGGCAAGGCTAAAGCCTTGCCCTACAAAATCCTTTTTATTAATGGGAGGATAAAATAAATGACATCTTAATGAAGGTTCGGCAAGCCACAAGGGCTTGCCCTACGGGAGGGTTGGGTTAATTGCTCCGATTAATAGCAACTAAATTGGAGAAGAACCATAATTTTAAACAAATCTTATTATTTAAATGGATAAGAGTGGTTAGTTCCGAATCTATTAGGTAAATCAATTTTCAAATTGATAAACTATAAAAAATTGGTTATACTTCTACTTAAAAGTAAATCCATTTTTTGGAGGTAAAACTATGTCTACAGTAACAGTATCATCAAAAGGGCAAATCGTTGTGCCCAAAAAGATAAGGGATGCACTTGGTATAAGACCAAAGCAGAAGGTTTTTTTGAAAATTGTGCAAAATCATGCTGAAATTATTCCACTGCCAGAAAATCCTGCCCAAGCATTCTGTGGTATTTTTAAAGAGGGTTCATCACTGACAAAGACATTGCTGAAGACCAGAAAGGAGGAAAGAAAAATTGAAGAAAAAAATATTGCTCGATTCCTACGCACTTCTGGCATATCTAAAAAAAGAAGATAACTATATGAAAGTAATGGAATTACTAAATTCGGCGCCTGATAATTGGTCTATTATAATGAATGAAATCAATGTTGGAGAAACTTATTACATTATTGCCAGGGAAAGAGGAATCAAACAAGCAGACTACTTTATTGAAACTATTCTCCCCAATCTTCCGATAGATATTATATCAAATTCATTCAATCAGATTATAGAAGCCTCAAGAATTAAGGTAAGCCATCCTATTGCTTATGCTGATTGTTTTGTTATCGCTACAGCCATCCGTGAAAAAGCTAAGATTGTTACAGGAGATCCTGATTATAAACGATTTAAAGATATTTTGGATATTGAATGGATGTAGTTAATTTAGAAATTCCTGATTACTGTGGCATTGGTAAGTAAGTATCGAGAGTGTTCGGGACAATAAAAGAGTGAAGAGTGGTAAGTGATGAGTGGTCAACTAAAAAAAAGAAATAGGAAATAGGAAATGGGAAATAGGAAGTTGGAAGGAAATGTTTCCACAATTTAGGGAACTACCCGCCGAGATAAGAAAAATAGCGTCCGGACTTCTCCGAGGTATGCAATTCTATTCAGAGGATATTATTGGAGAAAATTTGAGGGTTTTATTCTCATGCAATTGGTAATTAATACACCAGGTTCTTATTTGAGAAAGAAGGAAGGGAATTTCCTCGTTAAGAAGGATGAGGAAACCTTTGAGTTCTCCTTCAGGAAGGCCCAGAGCATTATGATAACCACCAGTTGTTCAAAGCTCTACAAATTAATCGGTTTTCTTATGTTGTCGCATTGAAATTATTAGAGACTTCCTTTCCCTCCCCCCTTTAGAAAAAGGGGGGCAAGGGGGAATTTTTTAATGATACTTTCAATTAATTGCTTTTTGAAACTCTTATTTTTTCAAAAGACTAAATTAACACAAAAAATTTAAAATAATTTCAGAACTTTGTAAAGGGATAGAGTTCATCTTTGATTTGTATTATAAAAAAGGATGACAAATTCATATTTGGAGGGAGAAGATGGAAGAGGAAAAAGTACTTGGGATGAAGTTTTTGGCTACCGTTACAGGATTAAAAGGAACCTGCCATGCAAATCATCAGGTGGGACAGAAGTTTGAACTGAACTGCTATGATTCTGGTGGACTCTGTGGTTTTTTCTACCACGATATCTTTCCTTATCTCAATACCATGCAGTTTGGCGGGAAATATCCCTGGTGGGATCAGGAGGTAGTCGAGTTGGAATGCCCTGACCGCTATAACGTTCTTTCCATAAGATTGGAAAGAAAAAAATAGAACAATTAGGAAATTTGCAACCCTCCAGTTGACGCAATAGCATTAAACGAGAAGGTGGAAATGATAGGGGCCTCAATTCCGCTTTGGTTTTAGTATTTTAAGTTTGGAATAAATCTATTAAGCAAGCGTGGGTTAATTTTCGTATAGATTCCCATGGGTTTGTTGTTTTTTTCAGCGTCTGTGGTTAAATCATTTAACAGTTTCGAACTTAAAGATGACATCAAATGGGATAATCTCCCTGCATACCCTCTCTGATAAGATTGCATCCCTCACCTCCATAGTCTATAAGGCTCTTTTAGATACTTTTTCAGAGGTCTCCTTAAAAAATATTGACTTTTTTGGGGAGAAGATTAAACTGATTATCAAAAGTCTAAAAGACCAAGTAGTAGGTGGTTTGACAGGCTTTATCTTCCATTTGCAAAAGAATATCTTTGAGAAAGGAAGAGTCTATGGAGTATTTAAAAA
>JBBIRM010000049.1:0-16970 GCA_037441765.1 Deltaproteobacteria bacterium
CCTTACCCAAGAGTATTCAAGGGTGTTTAAAAAGTTCCTTTCCAAAGACCTCCAAAATTATAAAGCCATCCGGGGTCAGGTCACGGGTCCTGTGAGTTTTGGTTTTAAGGTCTTGGATGAAAATCTAAAACCTATCATCTATAATGAGGAGGTAAGACCAATTCTTTTCGATTTTATTCAAAAGAAGGTCAATGTACAATACCAGGAATTAAAAAAGAAAAATCAAAACGCCTTTGTCTGGGTAGATGAGCCAGGCCTGGGTTATGTCTTCAGCGGTCTTTCAGGATATAATGATCAACAGGCAAAGGAAGAGTATAAAAATTTTGTCCAAGGGTTGGAAGGCCCAAAGGGGCTTCACCTCTGCGCTGATGTAAACTTACCTTATCTCTTAGAATTGGGAATTGAGATTCTCTCCTTCGACGCCTTTCAGATCGGATTTATGCCAAAGGAGTATGTTGGTAGCGTTTCTGAGTTTCTCAAAAATGGAGGGGTGATTTCCTGGGGGATTGTTCCCACCGACTCCATAACCCTTTCGCTCCAGACCCCAGAAAAACTGGCCTCCCTTCTTTCAGAATACTGGAACACAATTTCAGAATATACCGATCTTCCTCTAAGCCAGATTGCAGAGCAGGCATTGATTGCACCTGCAAGATGCTGTCTTAGAGACCTTGGAGGGGAGAATACTGGACAATGTGCACCTCCTGATTTAGAGGATAGGATCGTTGAGAAGGCATTTCACTTTTTAAAAGAGATATCCCAGATACTAAAAGAACAGAATAACATCGAATGAATTCTAAACTTTCATTTTTGCCCATAGGAATTGGGAGTCTTCCACACTCCAACCCGTATCTGGCGAGTGAATCCATCCTTATTCACTTTCCTCAATCTCCCTACTGGCCTCAGCTCCCGCTCAGGGGATGGAGGGAGGAGATGCTTTCCCAGTTCACCGAAGGAATGCCAGGGCTTGTCAGTGAAGGAGGAAAAATCTATTTTCGTATCCCCTTCAACCCCTCATTAGAATGGGAAAGGTTCTATGAAATCAGCCAATCAGGAGATCTGGAGTATTTTAGAATTGGAGAGGAGTATGCCTCTGGTTTTCACGCTATGCTGAAATTGTTAGAAGGCAAAAAGCCTCTTCTAATTAAGGGACAGATCACTGGACCGATCACCTTAGGATTAGGTCTTCTTGACGAAAAGAAGATTCCAATCCTCTACGATCCCAATCTTAAGGAGATGATGCTTAAGGTGCTCGGGCAGAAGGCAAGATGGCAGGAGAAGGAGTTTAAAAGAATCATTCCAGAGGCTGAAACCCTGATCTTCTTGGATGAACCCCTGCTAAGCAGTTATGGATCGATAAGTATGAATTTAAGTAAGAAAGAGATTATTGAATGTCTTGAAACCGTTCGCTCTTTTCTTAATGGTCTCTCAGGGATTCATATCTGTGGGGCAACCGATTGGTCAATCGTGATGGAGACCCCAATTAATGTCATCCATTTTGATGCCTATCGTTACTTCCCCAACATGCTGGTTTATGCACCTGAATTGAAGAGATTCCTTCAGGGCGGAGGGATGATCGGTTGGGGAATTGTCCCTTCGGAGGAAGACTCACTAAAATTGGAGACCACTTCAAACTTGTTGATGGGTCTGGAAGAGAAGATTGATCTTTTGGTAAAAGAGGGAGTCCCAAGAGAGACACTTCTTAAAAACTCCCTGATCTCACAAAGTTGTGGCCTTGCCTCTGTGTCAGTAGATTTGGCTGAAAAGGCCTTGAGACTTACCCGAGAATTATCCCTCGAAATGAAGAAAAAGTGGGGAGTATAGTTAAAAAACTATGGGACGAGAGGAATGGCCTCAAGCCCCATCGTCTCAGGATAACCCAACATAATGTTCATATTCTGGACCGCCTCGCCAGAAGCCCCTTTTACCAGATTATCAATGGCTGTAACAATGACCGCACGATCACCTGTTTCACTGAGGGCAACTCCGATATCACAATAATTTGAGCCCCTCACCTCTTTTGTATCTGGAAGCCTCCCCTCTGGATGGATCCTTATGAAGGGTTCGGATTGATATACCTCTTGAAAAGTGTCGATCACATCCTTGAGATTAATTTTCTTTATCAGTTTTACATAAATCGTTGTCAAAATCCCACGATCCATCGGGATGAGGTGAGGTACAAAGGTAACGCTTACATCTCTACGAGCCAGCCCGCTTAATTCCTGTTCTATTTCAGGAGTGTGACGGTGAGAAAAGACTTTGTAAGCCTTCACCCCTTCGTTCACCTCGCAAAAGAGGGACTCTAAAACCACATCCCTCCCTGCACCGCTGACTCCAGATTTTGAATCTATCACGATTCCTTCAAAAGAGATTATATCTTTCTTAATCAAAGGGATTAAACCGAGCAATGCTCCTGTAGGGTAACAACCCGGATTTCCAACAATCTTAGCGCCCCGAATCTTTTCCCGATAAATTTCGGGAAGGCCATAGACCGATTCTTCAAGAAGGTCTTTGGCAATATGTCTTTGATACCACTTCTCATATAGACTTGCGTCTTTGAGCCGAAAGTCTGCACTGAGGTCAACCACCCGTTTCCCGTGCCTATGGAATAGCGGGACAATCTCCATTGCAGTCTTATGGGGAACAGCGGTAAAGATGAAATCTGCATTTTTTGAAATTTGATCCGCATGGAGCTCCTCACATCTTAGAGAAAGATTCTTCATCAGGGAAGGGAAGACCTGCTCAATCGGAAGGCCCCCATACTTCTGTGAGGTTAAAGCAGTCACCTCCACCTCCGGGTGAGAAAGAAGGAGGCGAAGAAGTTCCAAGCCCGTATAACCTGTTGCTCCAATCACAGCCACCTTTGTCTTCATAAAATCACCTCCTTACAAAAAAGGGAGGTACCATGACCTCCCTTTTTCAATTCGCCTCCTTAAAGTCATGGAATTATCGTTTAGAATACTGGGGCCTCCTTCTGGCTCCTCTTCTCCCATATTTCTTTCGTTCTTTAATCCTCGAATCCCTTGTCAAAAAACCCGCCTTCTTCAGAACATCCTTAAACCCTTCATTATATTGAAGCAGGGCTTTTGAAATCCCATGCCGGAGGGCCTCTGATTGGCCTGAGATGCCTCCACCCTGGACATTGGCCCTTACATTGAACTGATTTTGAGTCCCTGTGACTTCGAAGGGCTGAAGGGCAATCATCTCACAGGTTTCTCTGCCAAAATATTCCTTCAGAGACCTCTCGTTCACAATAAACCTACCTTCTCCTGGTTCAAGCCAAACCCTCGCAATGGCTGACTTTCGTTTCCCTGTTGCATAAATCGGCTCTGCCACGTTTCTCTTCTCCCTATAAATTAATCAACTTAGGCCTCTGGGCCTCGTGAGGGTGATCCGGGCCTGCATAGACCTTCAATTTTCGAAACATCTTTCGGCCTAAACTGTTTTTGGGAAGCATCCCTTTCACTGCAATCCGAATCAACTCCGTGGGCTTTTTGGCCATAAGTTCACCTGCGCTTATAGATTTAATCCCACCTGGATAACCTGTATGGTGGTAATAGATTTTATCCTTCATCTTCTTTCCGGTTAGGACCACTTTCTCTGCATTGATTACAACGACAAAATCTCCAGTATCAAGATGAGGGGTGTAAATAGGTTTCGTCTTTCCCCTCAATAGGCTTGCAAGTTTCGAAGCCAATCGGCCTAAAACCTTTCCTTCTGCATTGACCAGATACCACTGGGGTCTTAACTCTTCCTTTTTTGCCTGGTAGGTTTTCATGGAATATACCCTTTAAAATTAATTTTAATAATATATTTACCAATCCAATGTCAATAACTACTTTCTTCTTTTCCTTTTTTCCGTCACATGATGGCGCCAAAAAAGAACAACCGGGCTTGCTATATAGACTGTGGAATAGGTTCCAGAAACCAATCCAACGATCAGGGTGAACGCAAAGTCATTGATTACAGGTCCCCCAAAAAAGAAGAGTATCAATACAACCATCATCACGGTTCCGGAGGTAAGGATGGTTCTTCCAAGGGTTTCATTAACGCTCGTGTTAAAAATTGTCTCGAGGCTCTCCTTTCTCATCTTCTTGACATTCTCCCGAACCCTGTCAAAGATGACGATCGTATCATTGATCGAAAACCCGATGATTGTAAGGATGACAGCCAGAACAGTTAAAGAATATTCACGGTTGGTAATGGAGAGGGCTCCATAGGTGACAATAACATCGTGGGCAAGGGCTGCAATTCCACCCAGGCCATAGGAAACCTCACGGAATCTCCACGCCACATAGATTAACATACCGAGAAAGGAGAGACCAACTGCCCAGAGGGCCTTCTTTTTAAGGTCCTTTCCAACCTTTGGTCCCACCACCTCAACTCTACGGATCTCCAGAGATTTGTCTTTAAATTGCTCTTGTAGGTAGAGTTGAATCTTCTTTGACATCTCCTCCAGATCTTCCTTGGTTTTTTCAATACGGATTAAAAATTCGTTCTCTCCACCAAATGCCTGGACCATTGCCTCCTTTGAGCCCATCCTTTCCATGGCCTCTCTTATCTCAGAGATATGGATGTTCTTCGGGAATCTGATCTGGATGAGGATCCCACCTGCAAAGTCAACCCCATATCTCAACCCTCCGTGAAAGAAGATTGACCCAATGCTCAGAAGGATTGCAACTGCTGAAATCCAGAGAGTGTATTTCTTCTTTCCGAGAAAGTCAAAACGGGTATCTGGTCTTATCAATTCCATCTATTGGTTTACCCTATTATTTTACTTATATGCTCAATCTCTTTACTCTAATTTTAAGTGTGAGGAAATCAAAAAACCACCTTGTCACATATACTGCAGTAAAGATATTGGCCAATATCCCGATGCAAAGAGTCACTGCAAAACCCCTAACAGCTCCTGTCCCAAACTGGTAAAGAAGGATCCCTGCAATCAATGTCGTCAGATTTGAATCAATGATGGTAATAAATGCCCGGTGGTAACCTTGATCGATCGCTGCACGAACGGTCTTCCCCCATCTCAACTCCTCTTTAATCCTCTCATGGATCAGAATGTTTGCATCGACCGCCATCCCGATCGAAAGAACCAGCCCGGCAATGCCCGGAAGGGTAAGGGTGGCCCTAAAAATGGCAAGTGCTGCCAAGACCAATACTACATTGAGGATGAGTGCTATATCAGCAATCATCCCTGAGACCCTGTAATAAAAAACCATAAAGGTCACAACCAGCACCGCGCTGATCAAAATAGAAATAATCCCTTTTCGAATGGAGTCCTGTCCCAGGGATGGTCCCACTGTCCTCTCCTCAATGATCTTGACCGGCGCTGGCAGGGCCCCTGCCCTCAGTACTATGGCCAGATCGCTGGCCTCCTTCATATCGAAGCGACCTGTAATCTGTGCCCTCCCCCCAGAGATTTTCTCCTGGATCACAGGGGCAGAATAAACATTGTTATCCAGAATTATTGCAAGCCTCTTTTTAACATTTGCCCCGGTAATCTGCTCAAATAGCTTGGCACCAATATCATCAAATTCTAAGGCCACATAGGGTTCATGAAATTGTGAGTCAAGAGCCACCCGTGCATCTTTCAAAACCTCACCTGTCATCAAGGTCTTTTCCTTTAAAAGATAAGGAATCTTTTTTACTCCGCCTGTCTTAGGATCGACCACTCTCTGATAGAGTATGATATCTCCCTCAGGGATGTTCCCTTTTAACGCCTCTTCAAGGTCCGCCTCTTCATCTACGAGTTTAAATTCCAATAGTGCGGTCTGGCCAATAAGTTTGACCGCCCTCTGAGGGTCTTTAATCCCTGGGAGTTGAACTAAGATATGATCCACACCTTGAAGTGTTATTTCTGGTTCTGAGACACCGAACTGGTCGATTCGATTTCTAATGGTCTCCAGGGCCTGGTCAATGGCGTTTTTCCGTATATGGTCTGCCTGTTTGCTATCCAGCACAAGCCCTATCTTCCAGATTCCCTTTTCAAGAGGTGTAGAGGAAAGTTCCTGTAACATCGGATACCGATCACTGAGTATCTTCTCCCATCTGGCCTTCTCCCCAGAAACCTCCATGATGATCTGGTCTGTTTTTTCCCTCTCAATTTTTCCTACAGGGATTCCTTTATCCTTCAAATCATCCTTAAGATTATTCTTTATCCTCTCCACATAACTCTCTACCGCCTTCTCTGCTTCCACCTCAAGGATGAGATGCATCCCTCCTTGTAAATCAAGCCCCAGGTGGATCTTTTCTGTGGGGATGATCTTATAAAACCAGGTTGGAAGTTCCGTAGTCAATGTAGGTAAAAAAAGGAGAATTGCAAAGGCTGTAACCCCTGCATAAAGGAAAAACCTCAACTTTAAACTCCTAAGCATCCTCTTCTCCTAAAAACCTTCCAAAGAAAACCATCAGTTTATAATAAAATGAACCCTACTTGACATCACTCCATTTCCCATATCTCTCCCTCAAGACCCGATGAAGTATCTTTCCTGTTGGGGTCATGGGCATCTCTTCATCCTTAATAAAATCAACCGATTTCGGGATCTTATACCCTGCAATCTTCCCTCGGCAATAATCGATCAGTTCTTTTTCAGTCACTGTCTTTCCCTGATGAAGAGTGACCACTGCTTTGACAGCTTCTCCCCATTTTGGATCAGGGACACCAATAACTGCAACATACTTAACCGCAGGGTGCGAACCGATCACATTTTCCACTTCCGATGGAAATACATTCTCACCACCTGTGATTATCATATTGGCCTTTCGATCGACCAGGGTAAAATATCCATCTTCATCCTGATAGGCCATATCTCCTGCTGAAAACCATTCTCCCTGGAAGACGGACTTAGTCTTTTCCGGGTCTTTCCAATACTCTTTAAAAATGTGAGGAGTCCGTGAATAGAGTTCGCCAACCTGCCCTCTGGGTAGTTCCTTACCGTTTTCGTCCAATATCTTAATCCGGTCTGTCCCCCATATCTCCCTTCCGATGGAACCTAACTTCTTAAACTGCTCTTCAGGCCTAAGTAGTGTAACCAGTCCTGCCTCCGTCGATCCATAGGCCTCCCAAAGCTCAGCATTTTTAAAATATTCCATGATTGCCAACTTTGTATCCCTTCGGGCGGGGGCAGATGAGATAAGGAGTTGCCGGATAGAGCTCACATCATATTTCTTTTTAATCTCATCTGGGAGGGATAGGATCATGATATAATGGGTGGGGACAAGAGATGTAAAGGTGATCTTCTCTTTCTCAATGGTTCTTAAGAGATCCTCAGGATCGAAACTAACCATGTTATAGACAAAAACCCTCGCACTTACATAGGTATAAGTGAACGAATAGAAGATTGAATTGATATGGCACATGGGCATCACCAGCATTACGCAGTCATCTGGCCTTAGGCCCATATTGATTGCATTTAGGATATACTGAGAAACATTTCCTTCATGTGTTCTCACAACCCCTTTGGGTCTACCAGTGGTCCCTGAGGTATACATGATGTTCCACATATCCTCTGCATCCACCTCTACATCTGGCTCCTCAGGAGATGCCTTTGCAAGCAGAGCCTCATAGGACTGATAACCCTCAGGGGTCTGATCATCTCCAAAGTAGATGAAATTTTCAGGTGGAATGTTTGGAAGTCTATTCCGAATCGAATTAACAAGAGGGACAAACTCCTTAGCAACAATGAAAGCCTTTGAATCTGAGTGATTGACCACATATTCTATTTCTGGAGGAGCGAGACGAAACATTACTGGAACGGTTACCTGTCCCCCCTTCGCAGAACCAGCGTAAAATTCCATCCATTCCACGCAGTTGTAAGCCAGGATAGCAAATCGGTCTCCCTTTTCCACTCCCAATTGGTTTAATGCATTGGCAAACCTGCAACTTCTCTCATTCCACTGCTTAAATGTCATACTGCGGAATTTATCACCAGCACCAGGCTTATCAGGATAATGCATGGCCATCATCTTCAGGACTGTTCCTGCGGTCATCCATTTGCTGATTGTCATAAACATGCCTCCTTTTCTATTTTGTGATTTTTGTAACATTCATTTATCATCAATAACCATTTTTGTCAAGGTCACAAAAAGAGATTTCTGAAAAAGTATTTAACCTAAATTGAGCGATTTTTACTAAAAGCCTTTATTTATCAGTCATTGCGAGCACCCAAAGGGTGCGTGGCAATCTAATATAAAATCGAGATTGCTTCGGCTTCGCATCGCAATGACAATTTAGAATCGCTCAATTTAGAATGAATTTATAAACCTCCCCAGTCTTTCTAAGACTTTTTAAAAGATCACAAAAACCTCTTGTTATTAATACCCTTTTATTGTATATAAATCCGAAAAAAAGAAAGGAGAATTTGTTATGGAGATTGAAGGCTACTTTTTTCCTGATGACATCTATTATCACAAGGAACATTATTGGGCTAAAGTTGATGGAGATAGGGTGACTATGGGGACCAGTGATTTTGCTCAGAAACTTGCAGGACAGATTGTCTATGTAGAACTACCCTCTGTGGGAAGGACTGTTGAACAGGGTAAACCCTGTGGCTCTATGGAATCTGGTAAATGGGTGGGTAGGATCTATGCCCCTGTCTCCGGAAAAGTAGAATCCGTAAATCAAGAACTTGAAGAGACTCCCGAACTGATAAATGAAAGCCCCTATGAGAAGGGGTGGATTTGTAAGATTAACCCTTCCAATCTTGAAGAGGAGTTAAAAAATCTTCTCAAGGGTGAGGCGCTTATTGAATTCATAAAATCAGAAATTGTCAGAGTAAAAAAGATGAAGGAATAGAAGGCTGGAGATGAAGCCTGCTGATAAGCCCACATAAAGATAGGATATAAAAACGAGCCAACCGATTCGCAGATGGCAAATGGTGATTGATCTGGAAAGATGCGAAGGTTGTCAAGCCTTCACCTTTGCCTGCAAGGTATAGAATCTCTATCGGTGAGGTTTCTCAGATGAATTTAATTTTTACATCCATAAAGGGTGAATCTCGAGGCTTTCTTCTTCTTAAAGGAGGACTGATAGGGTTAACCCTGATAGGGTTTGTTAGTTTCATCATCAGTTATAACGAGGGTCACCATCTCTTTGGAACAAGTAACCTAATCCCATGGGGTTTGCCCATTGTTATAACCATCTATTTAATAGGTCTCAGTGCAGGTTCTCTTATAATTTCCTCCCTGACTTATGTCTTTCAAAGAAACCAATATCATCCGATTTCCAGGCTGGCGGTATTTTTAGCCATCGTCCTGATCTTCGGGGCAATGATTGGGATTGCTCTGGATTTGGGCAGACCCGAAAAATCATGGCGACTCTTTATCTTTTTTATTTTGAATAATATGCGCTCCATGTTTGCAGTCAACGGAATCCTCTATGGAGGTTATTTCCTAATTAGTATAATTTACCTTGGAGCAATCTTATCCGATAAAATTAAATTGATAAAAAGCATGGGAATCATCGCTATCTTCTGGGCAGCCTTAGTCCATATGGGCACTGGGGCCATATTTGGGTTCATCGACGCTCGGCCCATTTACTTCTCTCCAATTAAACCTCTTGAATTCTTGGCCGCTGCCATGGTCTCTGGGCTCGGCCTATTAATGTTGGTTGTAGTAGTGGTGTTTAAATTTACAAAAAGGAACATAGATCAAAACCTTATTCTTTCATTGAGCAGATTTCTCTTAGGATTAGTCATCGCCCTAACTGTCATGGTTTTCATAGATAAGTTAACTCATCTTTATTCACCCAATCGAGATCCTATCTTATGGCTTTTTACTGGTTCTTACGCATGGATCTTTTGGGGATTACAAGTTGGATTGGGATATGCCCTCCCCCTGCTCCTTCTTACCCACCCTCACTATGGAAATTCCATTAGGGGGGTAATGATCGCATCACTTTCTGTGATCATAGGTATATTTGGAGAAAGGTTCGCTTTAGTGATCCCTGGTCTAGCCTATCCCCTACCTTTCTATCCAGGCAGGATTGAAGGTATATGGGGATCAGAAGGGTCCTTCCCCATCACCTCCATCGAAGTGCTCCTTTCCCTCGGGATATTTTCACTGATGGGATTTCTCTTACTTATAGGTTTAAAATACTTAGAACTGCTTCCGGCTAAAACGGATGAAAAATAGGTGGCTGAGCTAAGTTGAAGCAATTGGAGAGGACTCTTTTATGTGGATACCCTTAAGACCCATTGCGATTCTGATCGAATTGGCCATATTGATTGGAATTATCTTCTCCATCTTCAATGGACTAATGTTTACACTATTCGATTATAGGTTGGACCCAAAATATCAACCCTTTATAAAATGGGTTTTGATCACGATGGGGTTTCTTGGATTGGTCTTTTTCATCGCTCACTTGATTGCGTTTTATCCGAGGCTTGGAAGCCCTTCTCGTTTTTAGGGGCAATCCAATGGAATTTGAGAAGCTCTTTTGGGCAAGACAACAAGTCTACATTTTGAAGATATTTCTCCCTATCATCTTTGGCTTTCTCATTCTATCGGTAGGGTTAATTGCTCTCTTTATCTTCAGTTTCTGGAAAAGGCATTACAAACTCTGGCAACTTGGAAAAGAGGAAGACCGTTCTGGCCAGGTGGGAAAAAGGCTTAGAACCCTCTTGGCTGTAATATTTGCAAATTATAGATTATGGGAAGAACCTTATCCAGGAACCATGCACTTTTTAATCTTTTGGGGAGTCTTGCTTCTCTCTTTGGGAAAAGTCATTCGAATCTTTTCCCTTTTGGTTGGTTTAACCAACCCCCCTCAATCTATCTTCCTCATCGCCTCCTTTATTTCAGAATCTGGAGGAGGCTGGGTGATTGTCGGAGGGGCGATGGCAGTTTTTAGAAGATATATTCTCAAACCCACCCGTCTTGATACCAAACCTGAGAGGACCCTGATCTTTATCTGGGGATTCTTACTCCTTCTTACAGGCTATTTTATTAAAGGTTACAGAATCTCTGCTGCTGGAATAAGTGTCCCAATGAATTGGTACTTCTGGGCACCGATAAGCTATCCCCTTTCAAAATTCTTCCTTACCCTTCCATCCCAGGCCTTAAACGAACTCTTAATTTGGCACAGAGTGTTCATCCATGCCATCCCTGCATCAATTTTCTTTATTTATATCACACTCAGTCACTCCCCTCTAAAACACTTCTTCCTTTCCCCCATAAACATATATTTTCGTTCGCTGAAGCCAAAAAGTGTCCTTCTCCCACTTCCAGATATCGAAGAGGCTGAGACCTTTGGCGTCAGGGAGATCTCTGAGTTCACTTGGAAGCAACTACTGGATCTTGAGGCATGCACAGCCTGTGGTCGTTGTCAGGATGTCTGTCCAGCCTTTCTTTCAGGGAAACCTCTTTCTCCCAAAAAGATGACACAGAATCTGAAAGAAATGCTTTGGCGCCAGGCACCTTTTCTCCTTTCAAAACCCATGGACGGAAAGAAAGAACCTGAACCCATCGTTGGCTCCACGGTCAAAGAAGAGGAACTTTGGGCTTGTACAGCCTGTATGGCTTGTGAGGAGGTATGCCCTATCTATATTGAACAGATCCCACGAAACATCGACCTTCGTCGCTATCTGGTTTTAATGGAGACAAAATTTCCTTCAGGGTTGAAGGGGGTCTTCAAAAATTTAATGAACAATCATAACCCCTGGGGAATGAGTCGGGGAGCGAGGGCGGATTGGGCCAAGGGCTTAAAGGTTGGAATACTTTCTAAGGGACCAGAGCGGGGGATTTTATTCTGGGTAGGTTGTGCTGGAAGTTTTGATGACCGAAATATCAGTGTCACAATATCTCTGGTAAGCATCCTGAAATCGATCGGCATTTCATTCTGGATATTAGGCACTGAAGAAGGGTGCTGTGGAGATCCTGCCCGAAGGACTGGAAATGAATATCTCTTTAAGACCTTCGCAGAGTCGAATATAGAGATCCTCCAAAAGTATGGGGTAAAACAGATTCTCACAATGTGTCCCCACTGTTTCCATACTCTGAAAAACGAATATCCTCAGTTTGGAGGAAAATTCGATGTGGTTCACTATACCCAATTCCTTGCCGACCTCCTATCAAAAGGAATAATAAAACTAACCAAACCGATTCAAAAAACCATTACATATCATGACTCTTGTTACCTCGGACGGGGAAATCAGATTTATGGTGCCCCTCGTAAGATTCTGAAATCCATCCCTGGATTGAGGATTGTCGAGATGAAAAGGCACGGGAGGAGAAGCTTCTGCTGTGGTGCCGGAGGGGGGCGAATGTGGCTTGAAGAAAATATCGGGACAAGAATCAATCAGATGCGGACCCTTGAGGCTTATGGGACAAAAGCCGAATTAGTAGGAACAGCCTGCCCTTATTGTCTGACCATGTTGAGGGATGGAATCAAAGAGATAGGAAAGGAGGAAGTCCTCTCTGTCTTTGATATAGGCGAACTCGTGGAGAGGGCACTATAAGATTGAAAAAACCGATACTCTATTTTATAAATAATTTAATAGGAATAAATCCCTCATGATTAGTTCAAAAGACCTTGACCCCAATTTTAAATTCTTAATTGCCTTTGAACCAGGAGGGGAAAATATAAAAAAATGTTTTTCCTGTGGCACCTGCACCTCTGGATGTCCGGTAAGAGAGATTACAGATGTTTATAATCCAAGGCGGATCATCAGGATGGCACTCTTGGGGATGAAAAAGGAAGTCCTCTCCAGCCCTTTCATATGGCTTTGCTCTTCCTGCTATACATGCCTTGAGAGATGCCCACAGGATGTTAAAATCCCTGAATTGATGAATGCGATAAAGAACATCGCAGTGAGGGAAGGATATCTCCCTCAGGCCATGAAGGCCCAACTGGATCTCCTCTCTTCATTTGGTCGACTCTTGGAGGTGACTGATTTTGAAGATGAGAAGAGAAGGGAATTCTCCCTTCCCCTGATTGACGGCAGAACAGATGATGTGAAGAAAATTTTTGAAAAGCTGGGCCTCCATCGTGAAGGATCATTTTGAGAACCGATCTTTTCTTTACCAATATACCCTCTTTTTAGGATGTACGGTTCCTGTAAGGACCTTGAATTATGAGATCTCTGCGCGTAAAGTGGCGCAAAGGCTCGGCATTCAACTCCATGACATCCCTGAGTTCTGCTGCTGTGGTTATCCTGTCAAATCGATCAATCGCTATGCATATCTTCTAATGGCTGCTCGCAATCTCGCCCTGGCAGAAAAGAATGGCCTTCCCCTCTGTACCCTCTGCAGTGCCTGCCTTGGCTCCCTTTCCGAGGCCAATCACGAGATCCTAAAGGACCAAAAACTACGCCATAGGATCAACAAAGACCTTTCAGAAACACTTGGAATCAAATATGAAGGGCAAGTTCGCATCACCCACTTTACCCGCATCCTTCAAGAAGAGATTGGAGAGAAGAAGATTTCCGAACAAGTCAAACTCAACCTCTCATCCCTTCGGGTTGCTCCCCATTATGGATGCCACTACATCAAACCATCCACCCTTTATGGAAAGAGAGAGGACCCTGAGAATCCTAAAAGTTTAGATGAACTGATTCAGGCCACAGGAGCAGAATCGATTCCCTATGAGGATAAACTTCAGTGTTGTGGTGGGGCAATATTGGCCATAGACGAGCAAATCGCCCTCAGGATGTCCCAGAAGAAGTTGGAAAATATTCAGGAACAAAAGTGTGATGCAATGGTTCTTATCTGCCCCTTTTGCAGTGTGATGTATGAAGGGAATCAACGAAAGATTGAAAAAGTCTATCAAAAAGAGTACAAACTGCCTGTCCTATTCTATCCTCAACTCCTGGGCCTTGCCCTCGGCTTAGAACCTGATGAATTAGGGATTAAGATGAACCGGGTAAGGCCCACCGAACTACTCAAGAAACTTAATCGGAGGTCAACCTGAATGACCTTATCAGCCCAAAAACCAATCGGTGCGGTAATGGTCATCGGGGGTGGGATTGGTGGCATCCAGACCTCTTTAGACCTTGCTGAATCAGGATATAAGGTCTATCTGGTAGAGAAGAGATTGAGCATTGGTGGAACGATGGCCCAGCTCGATAAGACCTTTCCTACCAATGACTGTTCCATGTGCATCATGTCTCCAAAATTGGTTGACGCAGGAAGGCATCGTAATATTGAGATCCTGACCAATGCAATGGTTGAAAAGGTTGAGGGAGAACCTGGTCATTTCGATGTCACCATTCTTAAGAAGGCTCGCTATGTCTCCATCGAAGATTGCAAGGCCTGTGGGGATTGTGCAAAGGTCTGTCCTGTAAAGATTCCCAATGATTATGAACAGGGACTTATCACCCGAGCAGCCATCTACCAACTCTTTGCCCAAGCCATGCCCTCTGCCTATGGAATTACGAAGAGGGGGGTTCCTCCTTGTCGGGCCTCCTGTCCGATCCATGTCAATGCCCAAGGGTATATTGCCCTTATCTCTGCGGGGAAATTCCATGAGGCCCTTGCCCTTGTTCGAGATAAGAATCCCTTCCCTAAAATTACTGGTCGAATCTGTACTCATCCATGTGAACAAGCCTGCCGAAGAAAGGATGTGGAAAGGCCTGTTGCAATTGATGCACTTAAAAGATTTGTTTCTGATTACGAAAAAGAAGATCAACCCGATATTCCTATTGCGGAAGAAAATGGAAGGAAGGTGGCCATTGTGGGTTCAGGACCTGCAGGTCTCCTTTCTGCCTATGATCTGAGGAAGATGGGTTACCGAGTGACCATTTTTGAGGCCCTTCCCATAGCAGGGGGAATGTTGGCAGTAGGAATTCCGGAATATCGCCTTCCCAGAGCGATTCTGGATAAAGAACTAAGCATCCTTACTCGGATGGGAGTTGAGATTAAACTGAACACACCTGTTGGTAAAAATCCCTCTCTTCAGGATCTCAGGTCTCAGGGATTTGAAGCCATCTTCATCGCCACAGGGGCACATAAGAGCAAAAGGCTTGGACTCGAAGGTGAAAATTCAAAGGGTGTGCTATACGCGATCGATTTTTTAAGAAGGGTGGCCTTAAATCAACCGGTTAAAATAGGTGAGCGTGTCATTGTCGTTGGGGGAGGAAATGCTGCAATCGATTCAGCGCGAACCGCCTATCGTCTCGGTGCCAAGAGCGTAACCCTCATCTATCGTCGCACCCGTAATGAGATGCCTGCTCAAGCAGAGGAGATTGAAGAGGCAGAACGAGAGGGAATCTCTATTGAATACCTTACCGCTCCTTCCCGATTGATCGTTCAGGATGGAGAGGTTCGGGCTCTGGAATGTCTCAGAATGAAATTAGGGGAACCCGATGAATCAGGCCGTCCAAGCCCTGCTCCCATTCCTCATTCAGAATTTATCATCGAAGCGGACACCATCATCCCTGCGATCAGCCAATCGCCTGATCTCTCCTTCTTAGGCGATCAGGATGGGCTTAAGATCACACCATGGGGAACCATTGAAGCCGACCCTATCACCCTCGAAACAAGCATAGAGGGGATCTTTGCAGGAGGGGATGTGGTTTCAGGGCCCAAGACCTTCATCGATGCCATGGCTGCTGGAAGAAAAGCAGCCATATCAATAGATCGGTATCTTAGAGGAGAGGATTTAAGGAAGGATCGAGAGGAGGAGGGGCCTCAAAAAGATTATGTCCTTGTGGATCTTGAAGGAGTTGAATATCGCGAGAGGGCCCAGATGAGGGTGCTTCCCCTCAAAAAGAGAAGAAGTTTTGATGAAGTGAACCTTGGGCTCAGCGAAGAGGATGCGATACAGGAAGCAGAGCGGTGTCTCCAGTGTGGAGGTTGTTCAGAATGTATGGAGTGTATGAAGGTCTGTGAGGCCAGGGCCATCCACCATCAAATGAAAGATGAACGATTTAAAATTCAAGTTGGCTCAATCATCCTCTCTCCTGGATTTGAAGAATTTGACCCTTCTCTAAAATCAGAATATGGCTATGGAAGGTTTTCAAATGTAATCTCCAGCATTCAGTTTGAGCGATTCCTTTCTGCCTCAGGCCCTTTTAATGGGCAAATTTTAAGACCTTCTGATAAGAAACACCCCAAAAAGGTTGCCTGGATTCAATGCGTTGGCTCGAGAGACCCTCATATAGGGAAAGGTTATTGCTCATCGGTCTGCTGTATGTATGCAACAAAAGAAGCAGTTATAGGTAAGGAACATTGTCCGGAGATGGAGGCCACCATCTTCTTTATGGATATGAGGGCTTTTGGAAAAGATTTTGATCAATATATTGAAAGGGCAAAAAAGGAGTATGGTCTTCGTTACATCCCCTGCCGGGTCTCCCACCTCAAGGAAGAGCCCGTAACAAAGAACCTTATCATCCATTATGAGACCGAAGAAGGGAAAATGGTCTCCGAAGAGTTCGAAATGGTCGTCCTTTCAGTTGGCCTTGAACCGGGAAAAGAAAATGGGGAACTTTCAAAAATATTTGGCATTGAACTGAACCCCTACGGATTTGCCAAGACCTCAACCTTTTCTCCACTTCAAACATCAAGGCCTGGAATCTTTGTAAGCGGCGCTTTCTCTGGGCCTAAAGATGTCCCTGAAACAGTGGCCCAGGCCTCTGCCTCAGCAGCCTTGGCCTCCTCTCTCCTTGCTGAAGCAAGGGGGACTCTCATTAAAGAGAAGGAATATATTCCTGAAAAGAATGTCAATTACCAAAGACCACGGGTTGGAGCCTTCATCTGCCATTGTGGGATCAACATTGGAGGGGTGGTAGATGTCCCCTCTATCGTTGAGTATGCGAAAACCTTACCGTATGTGGTTCATGCAGAAGCAAATCTCTATACTTGTTCACAAGACACTCAACAGCAGATTAAAAAGATGATTGAAAAGCATCAATTGAACCGAATCGTGGTAGCATCTTGCACTCCAAGGACTCATGAGCCCCTTTTTCAGGACACAATCCGGGAGGCAGGCCTTAATCGATATCTCTTTGAGATGGCCAATATCCGCGATCAGTGCT
>JBBIRM010000050.1:0-16921 GCA_037441765.1 Deltaproteobacteria bacterium
AGTGGTTTTCACAATATTTGTATAGAAGAAAGATAACCCCTTTCGCCATTGATTTTTGGACTTTTTCTATAAGGGTTTCAATATGTGCATAGGCCCCTTTGAACTTGGTCGGGCACATAAACGTTTGAAGGTATCGGCGTGTAAGGCCTTCTAATGGATCGAGATCTTCATCAACCTTCAAGCGTAAGAATCGGCCTCCGCTGCAAAGATCGTCCTGGACAATGACGGCCCCTGCCTCTTCGATGAGAAAGAAATAAGAGTCTGAGTGTACCATGTTGCCCGCGAGGAAGAGAGGGACCAGAGGTTCTGTTTCCTCTTGTTTTTCTAATAGGGCATTTAGGAGTCCATTCAGAAGGTCGAGGTATCTTTGACGATCCACCAGATATCCCGCTCGAATAATTCTCGCAAAATCTTTACCAGAAATTTCTTTAGGATATTTTACCCTTAGCCAGTAGAGGCTTTGAACTTTTTCCCTGATTTGATTGAATAGGTGGATGGAGGCCTTTAAGGACAGAGGGGAGACCTTTCCCACATTGGATTCCAAAAAGTTTTTAAATCGTTCAATCTCCAATCTGAGATATTGGTAAGAGAATTCAGAATCTAAATTTGAAGGCACCATCAAGTTGAACTGGAGGGGGATTCGTCTTTGAAGAGACCAGATATCTGCCAGACCCTGCATTGTGTCGCATGAATGGCTGAAGACAATCCCTTTCAACAGATCGAGTTCCCCTTGAATTAGGGTTTCAAGTGATGATTTCACAAAATGACAACAATTGAGCGGAAGGTGTGCATTGACATGGGAAATCTTAATCGGTGTGTCCATGAGGCGAAGGGGGAGGGCCCCGGCAGCGACGATCATCTCCTCAGGAACATAAGGGCAGAAAAAGCCAATAAGAGGATATTTCTCAGATAAGGAAGAGAGCAATTCCTTGTAGCCCGATGAGGAGATGGCTGAAATTTCTTTAAAAATTGATTGAAGAGACCTCACCCCTGTACCCAATTTTTAAAGGCTATAAGAGATCGCGGTTGGCCTTAAATTTAACTCACGTGAGTTTTGATTTCAATGGCAAAACCCAATGGGATGTAATTTCCCGCACTAAAGTGATGGGTTAAGATTGGATGAAGATTTATTGAAAAACAGAAAAGAATTTGTTATGAATGGAAACGTTTTTGAGACCTTGGAGGAAGAGATGAACAATATATTTTCAAAAAAAATTTGGTTCTCAATCATAATCTTTTTTCTCTTTTTTGGGCTCAACACCCATTCCACATTCCCAAAGACCATACAATCTACGAAAAAGATGAGGGTTTCTCAGAAGGCCAAGGCTTCCCAAAAGGATGAATCCCCTAAAAAGCCCCTGACTCAACAGAGTCCGATGGGAGGGCTCTGGTGCGAGGCAAAATCTGCAGTTTTGATGGATGCCCTGACAGGACAGATTCTCTATGAACAGGAGCCTCATTTAAAGATACCCCCTGCAAGTTTCGTCAAGATCCTCACCCTCTATCTCGTTTTCGATGCCATCCGCGCAGGGCAACTTAAAATGGATGAGATGGTTACAGTAAGCGAAAAGGCCTGGAGGACTCAAGGTTCAAAGATGTTTATCAAAGTTGGGGAACGGGTCAGGGTGGAGGATCTGATCAAAGGCGTTGCAATTGCCTCAGGAAATGATGCCTGTGTCGCATTGGCCGAACATCTCGCTGGTTCGGAGGAGGTCTTTGTATCGAAGATGAACGAAAAGGCAAAACTTTTGGGTCTTAAAGAGTCTCAATTTAAGAACTCTCATGGTATGCCTGATGAAGAGCAGTATACCACTGCTATGGATATGGCCATTTTGGCCAAGCGATACCTTGAAGATCATCCAGAGTCTCTTTCTTTCCATTCCCAAACGGAATTTGAATACAATGGAATTCGGCAGGGGAATCGGAATACCCTTCTTGGGAAAAACCTTGGAGTCGATGGACTGAAGACTGGCCATATTGAGGAATCAGGCTACCACCTTTTAGCCACTGCAAAACGCAATGGGCAGAGAATGATTGCTGTTGTCATGGGTTGTGACAGGGTTAGGAAGAGAGGGCCAGAGGCAGAAAAACTCTTAGAGTATGGTTTCAAAAACTTTTCAACAGTCGAGGTGGTTAAAAAGGGGGCAACGTTTGGGCCTGTGAAGGTGAAGAGAGGAAAGGTGAGAGAGATTCTTCTCACCTCCGAAGAGGATGGGAGGGTCACAGTACCTAAAGGTAAGGAGAGTTTGGTTTCAGCGGTTCCTCAGTTGCCACCTTTTGTCATTGCTCCAATTCAAAAGGGACAGAGGGTGGCAAAGGTTCTTATCGAGAACGAAGGAAAGGTGATTAAAGAGGTCAACCTCCTTTCATTTTCGAGTGTTGAGAAGAGTTTAATCCCACCCTGGCCCACTCTTGTGGGAATCCTTTTGGGCCTGGCCGTAATTGTCCTCTTTTGGGTTTGGTGGTTTCGTCGGCCAAGGCCAAAGCCAATTCGGTAGAGGAAGAAACTGGGGGGAACAAAGTGACCTTCTCATGAATGCCTCTCTCCAAAAATCTCTTTGAAATAATCGAAGAGGGTTGGGTTAAAATGAAGCAATTTCTTCTGAAAATGTTTATCTTGAATATTGACCGTCCAGGTCTTCCAATCCTCTTTTTGGGGATCCATCCCTAAGACCTGCATTTCCCAGAGGGTATTAATAGAATATCCAATAGGATCTTCCAGGCTTTGACTGAAATTTCCCTGGTAACGTTGATATGCCTTTTGGTAAAAAGGCTCGGTAGTGATTGACCCTTGGCTGAGAACAGAAAGGTCAGTTAGAGGGTGGCCCGGAAGATTTCCAACCTTTGAAACTTCAAAGATACATTGAGAAAAGATGGGGATCAGTTTTACCCCCTTCTTCTGACATTCCTGATAAATCCGTTGAATCCCTTCAAGGCTCCCACAGGCTGTAAGGACATAGACCTCTTTGGGAAGATGATGATTAAATCCGTTTCTTAGAAAGGAGGCGATCGTAGAACCTGAGGCAATGGTTGTCTCTGGGATCAACCAGGTTTCTCCTCGGTACTGCCCGATCAAAGGTTGATTTTGAACTTCCCAATCGGTCCCTTCCTGGTTGAGAACTCTCTGGAGTTTGATAAAACTGGTGGGGAGGAGGTAAAGGTCAAAGGGTGAAGCAGATCCCATGACATATTGTAGGTCAAATGGATAAGCGCCCTTCAAGATGATGTATTGAGAGAGGTCCTTACGAGACCACTGTTCAAAGAATACCTCGACAAATTCCCGGGCAATATAGCGTATAAGGTTAAATTTCGGTCTACCACTTAAACCCCTTCCGAGGAGAAATTGCTGGCCAACCCCGCTCTCGACAACATAGATCAAAGGAGGTATGGATGGGTCATTTCTTAGGTTTCGAACTTCCCAAACCTTAGAACTTCCGATCGCATTCGTTGCGTAAAGATTCCCAATATTCTCAAGGAAGATACGCTCGGACACTTGACCCTCCTGTATTCTCTATTTGGGCATCACTCCACTTGAAAATCTCTCTGTAAAAAACTTTTTTACCTCTGGCATTCTATCTAAGAGCCCTGCTTTAAACATATCCTTGGCCACATTCTCCCATTTTTTTGGTTGGATATATCCTAACCCATACCTTTTTGTATCCCCTGTGATCATCAAGGCCCTTACCGAATCCAATGCATCCATTTCATATGCCAGGTCAAAATTTTCACTGATCTTTTTAAAAATTTCAAATGCCTCACTAAAGTGGGAGAGGGTCCATTGAAAACCTTTATACCTCCCTGAGACCACCGCTCGGACAATCTCTGGGTATTTTTTGATAATCTCCTCGGTAGAAAAGAGCACACTGTCCATCCAATCAATTCCCAGATCCTTATAGTCAACCGTGTAGAAAGTCTTCCCCATTTTTTTAACTTCCCTTTGTGCTTTAATCAACTCGCTGTAGACCCTTGCAGAAGCAATTGTCCAGGTTCCAGAAAGCCAGGGTTGAAGATCCACTCCCTGGTTTTGTAAGGTTATCTGTTTTTCCCATCCTTTTCCCACAACGCATTTTATCTTGGTCTCATTTTTAGGTAAGATCCCAACATTTCCCTTGATGTCTTTCGATGATCGAATTGGTTTCCAACTGATGATCCTGATCGGGTTGGTTTGGAAATCTACACTTAGACCAACCAGGGGTAATCCCTCTTTTTCTCGAGCCCTGGCAATATTCTCAGGAGACTCAATTCCAAACACGATCTGTCCAGCTCTTGCAGAGTCCACTACCTTTTGAATCGGAGAGACCCCCTGTTCCCCCTGGACTTCCTTTACCTTCAACTTTCCATAAAACCCCTTTTCCAGAGCAACCCAACCTCCTGATGATTCGATGTGGATGGGCAAGGCTTCATAGACGATCACCTCCCTTTCCTGGCATAGCAGAGAAAAGGGAAAACCAACAGATCCTATGAGGATGAGGCAGAACAAAAATCTTTTCATTATTCTTTAGTAGATCACTTTGAATAATTCATTCAGGTTCGTAAGACCTCACCTTCCAAATAGAGAATTTCCTTTGATGGTTTCGGGGGAGAGATGCTACGAATATAATCCTGGATGGGTTTTACAGACATTCCCCTTTTGAGCAAGGACTCTATCCCATTGACGACCGCCTCAGCACCGGAGAGGGTGGTGATGCATGGGATATTATGTGCTACGGATTGACTCCGGATGGCCACCTCATCCGCCTTGGGTTTTTTCCCGCTGGGCGTATTGATCACGAGGTGAATCTCTCCATTCTTAATCCTGTCCACAATGTCTGGCCTGCCTTCCCCTACCTTAAAAACCGTTTGAACTGGAATACCACTATTGAGCAGAACCTTTGCAGTTCCCTTTGTCGCCACGATTTCGAATCCAAGGTCGACCAATTTCTTTGCGACAAAGACAATAGACCTTTTATCCTTGTTCATGACGCTGATGAAGACTCTCCCCTTTAAGGGGATATTTAAACCCGCACCGATCTGTGATTTTGCAAAAGCCAGTCCAAAATCAAAATCTATGCCCATGACCTCACCGGTCGATTTCATCTCCGGACCAAGAACCGTATCGATTCCAAAGAAGCGATTAAATGGGAAGACAGATTCCTTCACCGCGAAATGTCTGGTTTCTATCTCATGGGTCAATCCAAGATCTTTGAGACTTAAGCCGGTCATCACTTTGGCAGCTACCTTGGCCCATGGGATCCCTGTCGCTTTGCTGATGAAAGGGATAGTTCTTGAGGCCCTCGGATTTACCTCGAGGACATAGATCACATCGTTTTTGATGGCATATTGAATATTCATCAACCCCACAACCTGAAGTTCTTTGGCCAAGGAATAGGTGTTCTGTTTCAGTCCTTCAATCAGTTCATCGGTAAGGGAGTAAGGGGGGGTAACCATCGCACTGTCTCCAGAATGGATCCCAGCGGCCTCGATGTGTTCCATGATCCCGGCAATGATACAGGTTTCTCCATCCGCCACTGCATCAACATCGATTTCAATCGCATCTTCTAAAAATTTATCAATTAAAATAGGATGCTCAGGAGAGGATTCAACTGCATGCCGGATAAAACTTTTTAAGGACTCTTCATCGTAGATGATCTCCATCGCCCTTCCACCCAAAACATAGGAGGGTCTAACAATTACTGGATAGCCAATTTCATTGGCAATGGTTCTTGCTTCTTCAAAAGAGGTGGCGGTGTCATTTGGAGGTTGGATTAGACCTAATTTTTTAAGAAGGATTTTGAAACGTTCCCGATCCTCAGCCCGGTCGATATTGTCCGGGGTTGTACCGATGATCTTTGCCCCTGCCTTCTTCAGGGGAACCGCTAAATTGAGAGGGGTCTGGCCACCAAACTGGACAATCACCCCATCAGGTTTTTCGACCTGAATGATATGGAGGACATCTTCGAAGGTTAAAGGTTCGAAATAGAGTTTATCAGAGGTATCGTAATCCGTGGAGACCGTCTCAGGATTTGAGTTCACCATGATCGTCTCATAGCCCAATTCCTTTAGGGCAAATGAGGCATGAACACAACAATAGTCAAATTCAATTCCCTGCCCGATTCGATTGGGGCCTCCCCCCAGGATCATAATCTTTTTCTTTGAAGAAGGAATCGATTCACTTTCTTTCTCATAGGTTGAATAGTAATAAGGTGTGTAGGCTTCAAATTCCGCACCACAAGTATCCACCAACTTATATGTAGGGAGGATCCCCTTCTCATTTCTCAAAGAACGAATTGTATTTTCGTCAAAGCCAAGAAGATATCCCAATTGATAATCGGAGAAACCGTACTCCTTGGCCTTCCTGAGAAGGGGTTCTGGAAGATGAAGTTGGTCGGGAGTGAAGCTTCCCCTCCAGAGTTCTAAGTCCCTGAGTTTGGGTCCATAAGACCGGATCTCTTTTTCGAGATCAACAATCTCCTGGATATTTTTAAGAAACCAGGGATCGATCCTTGTCAATTCATGAATTTCGTCCATCTCCATTCCCACCATAAAGGCATATCTGATATAGAAGATCCTTTCTGCATTAGGAGTGGATAGATTTTTCTTGATCTGCTCGATAAGATTGGATCGAGTGGCTGGATCGAGATGATCGAGAGGATAGGGGATTACATCCTTTCCGTCCGCGCCCAAACCAAACCTTCCATTCTCCAATGAACGGAGACCCTTTTGAAGTGCTTCTTTGAAAGTTCTTCCGATGGCCATAGTCTCTCCCACTGACTTCATTGAAACGGTCAGTGTTGGGTCGGCCTCAGGGAATTTTTCAAAAGTGAATCTGGGGATCTTTACAACGCAATAATCGATTGTGGGTTCAAAAGAAGCAGGTGTCTTTTTTGTGATATCATTTGGAATCTCATCGAGGGTATAGCCAACTGCAAGTTTCGCCGCAATCTTAGCGATAGGGAATCCCGTAGCCTTTGAGGCAAGGGCTGAAGAACGAGATACCCTTGGATTCATTTCGATGATGACCATGCGACCATCTTCAGGCCGGACTGCAAATTGAATATTCGATCCACCGGTTTCAACCCCGATCTCTCGAATGGCACGGATGGCTGCATCTCTCATCCTCTGGTACTCTTTATCTGTTAAGGTCTGCGCAGGGGCCACTGTAATGCTATCCCCTGTGTGAATACCCATCGGATCAAGATTTTCAATGGAACAGATGATCACAACATTATCTTTTAAGTCCCTCATCACCTCCAGTTCATACTCCTTCCAACCAATCACAGACTCCTCAATCAAGATTTCGTTGATCATGCTCCATTCAAGCCCACGGGCAGCGACCTCTTCAAACTCCTTAATATTATAGGCCACACCTCCCCCTGTTCCTCCCAGGGTGAAACTTGGCCTTACGATTAAAGGAAACCCAATCTCCTTGGCGATCTCCATGGCTTCATTAAGGGAATAGGCCAACCCACTCTTTGGGAGATCAAGTCCTATCTTCTTCATCGATTCCTTAAAAAGATTTCTGTCCTCTCCCTTCTTGATGGCCTCATATTTAGCACCAATCATCTGAACTCCATATCTCTCTAAGACTCCTGTCTCATAGAGGGTCACTGAAACGTTAAGCCCAGTCTGTCCTCCCAAAGTGGGAAGTAGGGCATCGGGTCTCTCTTTCTCGATGATTTTTTCACAGACCTCTGGGGTGATCGGTTCAATATAAGTGCAATCTGCCATCTCAGGGTCGGTCATGATTGTGGCAGGGTTGGAGTTAACAAGAACCACCTCAAAACCCTCTTCCCTCAGGGCTTTACAGGCCTGGGTTCCAGAGTAGTCAAATTCACAGGCCTGGCTGATGACAATAGGTCCAGAGCCAATGATCATGATCTTTTTAATATCTGTACGCTTAGGCATATCTTTTTCTTCTAAATATTTTCATGGATCATAATAGATCCGAAATCTAAGTATCGGAATTCGAAATAATTTCAAAATTTAAATTTTCTCTATCTTTTTGAATATTTTTCCATCATCTTTACAAATTCTCCAAAGAGATACTGGGTATCGTGAGGTCCTGGCGAGGCCTCTGGATGATATTGAACGGAAAAGATTGGAAGTTCTCTATGCCTCATTGCCTCTAAGGTCTGATCATTGAGGTTGATCTGGGTTAATTCCACCTCTTCTTGTGGAAGAGAATGGATATCCACGCAGAACCCATGATTCTGGGAGGTGATGAAGACCTTCCCTGTTGCAAGATCCTTTACAGGTTGATTGGCTCCCCGATGACCAAATTTTAACTTAAATGTCCTTCCCCCCATGGCTAATCCCAAAAGTTGGTGTCCAAGGCAGATACCAAAGATAGGTTTTTTACCCATGAGTTGGCGGATGGTTTCAACCGCATAAGGAACGCCCTCAGGGTCTCCTGGTCCATTGGAGAGGAGAACCCCATCAGGTTTATAGGAGAGAATCGTTTCCAAAGAGGCGGATGCAGGTAAGACCACCACTTCACAGTTCCAGTCTCGAAGGCAGCGGAGGATATTGAACTTCACACCAAAATCCATAACAACCACCCTGAATCGAGAGTGGAGGTTGGAAGGTGGAGTATGGTGAGTTAAAAATTGAAAATCGTTCTTTTCCGTCCATTGATAGGGCTTATTACAGGTTACCTCCTTGACCAGATCACGACCGATAAGGCCTGGAGAGGCTTTAGCCTTTTCAATCAGTCGGTCTTTATTTAAATCCTCGGTGGAGACAATGGCCTTCATAGCCCCTCTTATCCTAATATGTTTTGTGATTGCCCGGGTGTCTATTCCCTCCACCCCCATTATGCGATGTTCGATCAGATAATCGGAAAGGGATCGATCCGCTCGCCAGTTGCTAAAGAGAGAAGTATTTTCTTTTATGATAAAACCTTCAACCTTGGGGTCCTGCGATTCAATATCCATCTCATTGATCCCATAATTTCCGATAAGGGGATATGTCATAATGACGATTTGGCCTTTATAGGAAGGGTCGGTCAGAATTTCCTGATAACCTGTCATGCTCGTATTGAAAACGAGTTCGCCTGTTTTTTCACCAGGGAATCCGAAGGATTTTCCTTCGAATACGGTCCCATCCTCCAGAGCCAGTATGGCTTTCTGATTCGATACCATAGAATCCCAAACTTACCCCATAAAAAAAGACCCCCGATCCCGATTAAACAGGATCGAGGGCCCGGGGATCTGTTTCCCTTGTTTGACCATAATTATTTTTTCCAATCTTATTAATATTTTTACCACACCAACTACTACTTGTCAATAGGATATTCAGGTCTTGCTCAATCTTTTTTTACAAACCTTCGCGCGTCTTTATGCATGGACATAGATTTTTGTCTTTGTGGGCCTGGCCATTATTTTTTCAATCTTTGCCTGAATCTTTTTTCTTTCAGGATTTTTCTCCCATGCTTTCCAGTCATCCAGGCTCTGCCATGTGGTGATGACGATATAATTATGGGGATCATCAAGTGCCCGGAGTGTCTCCCCAGATATATAGCCCTTTGATGGGATTGCCTTGGTCCTTAATTCCCTAAGCAGTTTTGAGAAATCCGACTCCTTTCCCTTCTTCACCTTCCGGTCTATAATGATCCTTACAGTCATAGCCCTTCCCCTCCTTTTTTTCCAATCATATCAATTCTTTTAGTCAATTTCAAGTAAAAAAATTCTAACCTTTGATGGGTGGGAAATCAAATGAATAAGGTAGAGATACCCTCTAAAATCCTATAAAGCGGATCGCTTCGTAGATCCCCACATCCCTACCTTTTTTCGCAGAGCCTTTTGATAAAATTAAGGTAGTGATAAAGAAGGAAGTATTCATCCATTACATTTGGTGAAGGGGATTCTTTCTCCATCTCTCCCTGAGCGATTCGATTCAAACATACCAGTGCTTTCTCAATCAGATTAAGAACGAGTTTCCTGAAACGGGTTAGAGGATCGAGGAGAGGGCTTTCCTCGTCGCTTTCCTTTTTAGGAGGGGAGACAAGCTTTAAATAGCGGGTTTCCTCCATAAAGGCCACCTCCTTTTTGTGGGAGCCTAACCTCTAATAAGCATAAATTCTGCCATAGGGCCTTAAATGGGTGGGGAGAAGTTTAATAAACTCCTTCTCCATCACTTTGTTTAAGGATAGACCAAAATCTTCACAGTATTCCTTTAGAAAAAGCCTCAGCCATTGTTCGTCCAATTGATTCACTGGAGAGATGGATACCTCCTTTCCAAGTTGGAAAGGGTCTACGTTCCCTCGGAGATAGATTACTCCACCGTGCATTCCAGTTCCTGTAAAGTTACCTGTGATTGAGCCATCCCCGTTTAATCCGAGAAGAATAATTACTCCTCCTGCCTGATACTCTCCAAGAAAATCTCTTGCAGTTCCGCCAATGATGATGACAGGGTTTTTTTTCTTGTAGGATTTCATGTGGATCCCCACACGATATCCAGCGTTTCCTCGGATAAAGAGTTTTCCTCCTCTCATCCCGTATCCAAGGACATCTCCAGCATCGCCATGGATAACTACTTTACCACCATTCATCGTGTTAGCCACCCCGTCTTGGGCATTTGAAGAAGTGACAATGGTGGGGCCATCCATAAAGGCGGCCAGGTCATTTCCGGCTACCCCTTCAATCTCGATCATTATTTTTCCTCGAATCCCATCACCAATATATCGTTGTCCATTGACGTTTCGAAGGACGATCTCCTTTGCCCCATGGCGGATGGCTTGATGGATCTTTTCGTTTAATTCCCGGTAATGAAGATTTTTTGAATCGATCTCAACCCTTTTCATCTTAAATTTAATAGCCTCTTTTTTCTCAATTCCTTCGGGAAGGAGACAAGACCAAATGATCCATTAAGAAATTGCTTCTTAAACCCTTTCGCTTTAATTCCTTCCCTGATTAGCCAGGTAAAAATTCCTGCTCGATCGATATCCCCAATAAAGAGTGCACCCACCACCACATCGTCTTTTAAAACGATCTTTCGATAAACGTTTATATTTCGGTCAAATTTTTTGATCACCTGGTATCCATCCTTAGAAGGAGGATTGACGATGCCCATGGAAATGGTCGGGATATGGGCTATCTCTATAGAGTTCATCATAAAGCCTCCTCCATATCGGTAATCCCGATTGCCAGCCATCTGATATCCCGCTACCTTTCCCTGAAGATATGCATTGGGCCATATGGGATTTGTCCGATAACATTTCATCACGTTATCATAAGCCTCTGTCACATCCCCTGCTGAATAGACCCCTGGGAGGTTTGTCTCCATTCGGTCATTGACAAAGATTCCTTTTCCAATATGAAGATCGCTCCCTTTAAAGAGATCAACATTTGGGACAACACCAATGGCAACCACCACCAGTTGAGCCTTTATTACCTTTCCATCCGCAAGACGCACCGATTCAACGCGATCTACCCCATGGATGGCCTCAACTGTATTGGAGGTAATCAGTTGAATTCCTTCCTTCTTCAGTTTCTTTTCAAGAATGAGAGAGGCTGTCTCATCCATGGTTAGGCTAAGGATATGGTTTGCCAACTCCACAATGGTTACATCTATGTTTCTCTTCCTTAAGGCCTCGGCAGCCTTCAACCCGATCAGACCACCCCCAATGACGATCGCCCTCTGGACCTCCTTTAAAATTGATAGGATTTTTTTTGCATCCTCCAGTTTTGTAAAGGTATAAACACCTGATGTATGAAGGCCATCTATTTTTGGAAGAAAAGGTTTTCCCCCGGTGGAGATGAGGAGTTGATCGTAGAAGACTTTTTCCCCATCTTCCAGTTCGATTGCCTTCTTGTCAAAATTGACCCTCACCACCTGCCTTCCCAAGAGGGGTTGGATAAGGTTCTTCTCATAGAAATCTTTGGGCCGGTAATAGAGCCTTTCTAAGGTGATTTCTCCAGTTAAAAGATAAGAAATGAGGGGACGGGAATATACGAAATGGGGTTCCTCAGAGACGACCGTGATAGGGAGATTAGGGTCAACCTTACGAATCGCCTCTATTGCTCCCACTGCTGATGCTGAATTTCCAATGATAACAATCCCCATCTTTTATCCTTCCCGATATTCAAGTGCTTGATTCGGACAATTTGCGACGCAGGCTGGGATTTCCCTACCTGCACAAAGATCACATTTTAAAGCAACCTTCCTTCCGTTCAGATCCCTCTGGATGACGCCATAAGGGCAGACCATTACACACATCCAGCACCCCACACATTGTTCTTTATGGTGGAGAATGGCCCCTGTTTTTTCATCCCGATAAAGTGCTCCACTCATGCATGCCTCAAGGCAATAGGGTTCTTCACAATGACGGCACTGGAGTGCAAAGGAGATGCTCCCCTTCTCCTCAACCATTATTCTGGGAAGGGCTCTGGGTTTTTCAATTTTAAAGGCCTTTATGATATCCTTAGATTTTGAATGCTCCACAATACAATGGATTTCGCAGAGCCGACATCCCATACAGAATTCTTCTTTGACAAAGATACGTTTCATGTTGCTCAATCTATCAAACCAAGATATTTTGACATTTATATCACCTTCCTGCTGGCAAAACCCCAAGTATCTCCAATTCTGTATCGGTGAGTCCTATTCCACGAAGTGCCAATCTATTTCCACGAAGGGATTCAATGGCATTTATTCCCATCCCACCCAACATCTCTTTGATCTCATGGCTCCATGCATTGATGAGATTGACCAGTCTTTCTGTGGCAATGTCTGGATTGAGCCTCTTTTCGAGATACGGGTCCTGGGTGGCAATTCCCCAATTGCACTTCCCTGTATAACATTTTTGGCAGACATGACAGCCCATGGCGATGAGGGAGGCTGTGCCGATATAGACTGCATCTGCGCCCAGGGCGATTGCCTTAGAAACGTCCGCGCTGTTGCGAAATCCTCCAGCCACAATGATTGAAGCCTGATGCCGGATTCCTTCTTCACGTAGACGCTGGTCTACCGAGGCTAAGGCAAACTCAATGGGGATCCCGACATTGTCTCGAATTACCATGGGCGAAGCCCCTGTTCCTCCTCGAAAACCATCCAGGGCTATGATATCTGCACCTGCTCTCACCATTCCGCTTGCAATAGCAGGAGAGTTGTGAACTGCAGCGATCTTTACTGAGATGGGCTTGGTATATCGGGTTGCCTCCTTTAGCGCAAAGATGAGCATCCTCAGATCTTCAATGGAGTAGATATCATGTTGGGGGGCAGGGGAGAGGGCGTCTGTGCCCTTAGGGATCATCCTCGTCTTTGAGATGTCCTCAACAACCTTTTCACCGGGGAGGTGACCACCTATGCCAGGCTTTGCCCCTTGCCCGATCTTAATTTCAATAGCCGCAGCAGTATCAAGATACTCTTTATGGACACCAAATCGGCCTGAGGCCACTTGAACGATTGTATTCTTCCCATATTTATAGAGATTTGGGTGAAGACCACCTTCGCCAGTGTTATAATAGGTTCCAAGTTTTTCAGCAGCCCTTGCAAGAGATTCACAGGCATTGTAACTGATAGCCCCATATGACATTGCTGAAAAGAGGATTGGCGTTTCCAATTTGAGTTGGGGTGGTAGAGGAGTCTTCAATTTTAGAGTCTCCTGAGTGTAATCCAATTCCAATTTTTTAGGTTTTCTTCCAAGATAGGTTCTCAATTCCATCGGTTCCCTTAAGGGGTCTATAGAAGGATTTGTTACCTGACTGGCATTGAGAAGAAGGTGATCCCAATAGACAGGATAGGGCCGATCGTTCCCCATTCCAGTGAGAAGAACCCCTCCTGTCTCAGCCTGCTTAAAGATATTTCGGATAGCCCAGGGTGTCCAGTTTCCATTTGGCCGGAAATCGAGTGGATTCTGCCTGACCGTCAGTGCATTGGTAGGGCACAGGGTGACGCAACGATGGCATCCCACGCAGAGTTCTTCCTTAGAAATAACCTCATCGGTTTCAGGGTCGTATGAGTGTCCTTTAAAAGCACACTGTCTAACACACACCTGGCACTGAATACACCGATTGCGGTTTCTCTCGATCTGAAATTCGGGTTCGAGGTGACTCAAATTCATTTTGGCGATCCTCTTTTAACCACCCAATGGTTGGCTCTCCTGCCTTAGGAGCCCACACCTTATCGGGGGATGAACAGATCTCGCGGATTCCTGCTTCTTCACTGGCAATATAAAGTGTATTGCCTTTTCGTGCAGCAACGAGGGGTCTCAGTTTGATCCTATCATTGAGACCGATCAGCCCGTTTTTATGGCTGAGTAAAATAGCAAAGGGCCCATTGACCAGAACGCTTCCATATATGATTCGTAGGGCCTTGACCCATTCCATTTCCTCTCCCTTATGTTCAATTTCCTCCCAGGTAGGAGGAGCCAGGGCCTTACAGGCAACCTCAATTGGAAGTTGATGTCTTCTCAGAAGGAGATCGAATAGATAGGCCATCACCTCTGTATCGGTCTTTAAGGTGCATTGATAACCGAACATCTCAAGGTATCTCTTATTAATTCCATAGGAGGAAATCTCTCCATTATGGACCACTGCAAAATCGAGGAGGGTAAAAGGATGGGCTCCGCCCCACCATCCAGGGGTATTGGTTGGAAACCGGCCATGGGCGATCCAGGTATATCCCTGATATTCCTCCAAACGGTAAAACCTTCCCACCTCATCCGGGAACCCAACTGCCTTGAAGGCGCCCATGTTCTTCCCACTTGAAAAGATATAAGCCCCCTTTATCTGACTATTGATTTTCATTACTATATGGACGATGTAGTCGTCCTCTGAGATTTCAAGATCATAGAGTCTGTTTTCATCAACCTTAAGAAAATACCTCATGAGAAGGGGTGGGTGAGGAATCCCTTTCGTTTTTCGTGTAGGGATCTTCTCTTGAATTTCGATTAATAAAAATTCATTAAGAACCTTTTCTGCCTCCTCTTTCGCTTGAGCATCCTCATACATAATATGGAATGCATAGAAGTCTTTCATCTCTGGGTAGATCCCATAGCCTGCAAACCCTCCTCCAAGTCCATTGGAACGCTCATTCATCAACCCTATGGATTGGATAATTGCCTCCCCATTTACCCTTCTCCCATCCTCGTTGATGAAACCTGTAAGCGAACAACCAGAAATCTCCTTTTCAAACCAAGGTTTAATTGGTCTTCTCATTTGAGAGCCTCCATTAGATGTCGAAATAAAGGTAGAACTCGTAAGGGTGAGGTCGAAGCCTAACTGCATCGATCTCCTTTTCACGTTTATATTCTATCCAGACATCGATCACATCTTTGGTGAAGACCTCTCCTTCCAGGAGAAACCGATGATCCCTCTCCAGTGCCTTTAGAGATTCCTCAAGTGAACTCGGTACAGTCTTGACCTTGGCTCTATCTTTTTCGGTCAGATGGTATGTATCTTTGTCCATGGGCTCTCCTGGGTCAATTTTATTTTTAATTCCATCGAGGCCGGCCATTAACATCGCCGAAAATGCCAGGTAAGGGTTACAGGAATTATCTGGAGGTCGGAATTCTATACGCTTGGTTTTTGAATTCTCCGTATATACCGGAATTCGAATTGCGGCACTTCTGTTCCTTTGAGAATAGGTGAGGTTGACCGGTGCTTCATATCCAGGGACAAGTCGTTTATAAGAATTGGTGGTTGGGGCACAGAAGGCCATCAGGGCCCCTGCATGTTTTAACAATCCTCCAATATAGTATTTTGCCACCTGACTGATGAGGGCATATCCCTTTGGGTCGAAGAAGATGTTTTCTCCGTTTCGGAAGAGACTTTGATGCGTATGCATCCCGCTTCCATTATCACCGAAGAGAGGCTTCGGCATGAAGGTTGCAACCATTCCGTGCTTTCTCGCTATATTCTTCACAATGTATTTATACATCATACATTTATCGGCCATTCGAACGAGTGTATCGAATTTCATATCAATCTCAGCCTGGCCTGCAGTGGCCACTTCGTGGTGATGGACCTCCACAGGGATTCCTGTCTTGATCATTGTGAGGATGATTTCGCTTCTGAGATCCTGTTGGGAATCGTGAGGCGGAACAGGGAAATATCCCTCTTTATACCTCGGTTTGTAACCCAAATTAGGTTTCTCCTCTCTCCCTGAATTCCACTCGCCTTCAATGGAGTCGATGAAATAGTAGCCACAATTTTCAGTCTGATCGAATCGAATATCATTGAAGATAAAGAATTCCATCTCAGGCCCCCAGTAACTTGTCTCTGCAATTCCAGAATCCCTTAGGTATTGTTCTGCCTTTTTTGCAATATACCTCGGGTCTCTGGTATAGGGTTTTTTTGTGATCGGGTCATAAATATCACAGATAAGGCTCAGAGTTGGAATTTCACAAATGGGGTCCACTACCGCAGTCGAAGGGTCGGGGATTAAAATCATGTCGCTCTCCTGTATCTTTTGGAATCCTCGGATACTTGAACCATCGAATCCAACACCCTGCACAAAGATGCTATCGGTCAAATCGTCCATTTCGGTTAATTCTGAGACAGGCATCGAGAAATGTTGCCACAATCCAGGAAGGTCATTAAATTTTAGGTCAACGATTTGAACTTTGGTTTCTTTAATCATCTTTAAGACATCATGGGGACTCATAAAAATCCTCCTTTTTGGTTTGATTTGAAGATAAAAAAGGCGCCCTGTTACACCTGAGACGCCTTTGTCAAATTTACACTCCCTTGTATTTTTAAAATTAAATAAAAGCAAATCTCATGCCATATTGGTGAATTGATTGGATCCTTTTAGTCTTTTATAACTAATTAAAATTAAATTGAAATTTTTCAGTGTAAGATTAGTTTCAAGTAAGATGAGACAAGAGGAATAGAATTAAAGGCGAATTTTAATCAAACTGTTTAAAAAAGAACAGGCTTAAAATTCAGGCTCATGACGGATTTTTGTGGTAATTGAAATGGGTGTATAAAAATGCATCGGA
>JBBIRM010000051.1:0-16477 GCA_037441765.1 Deltaproteobacteria bacterium
CTTGCACTTTCTTCCAATTTACCATCGATTTTTTTCACCCTCATACTACAAGCCCTCCAATCCCATGCCTTCTTTCAGGTGGCTATTATCGCTATTTCGAGACTCACTCCCATTTCAAAGAGGTCTCTCTCCATTGGGGTGATTACTGCCATTGGAGTCATCTTTGGAACAGGAGGAGGTCCTTTTATATTAGGGATGGTTGCAGATCATTTCAGTTTTAAGATGGGGTTATTGGGATTGGGGGTTTTAACCTCCTTCTCTTCCTGGCTTACCGTTTTTATAAGAGAGGATTAAAATTAATCCCCACCCATGAGTGAGGTCTAATCTTTTTGAGTAATGTCTTATTTATCATGGAAATGAGGGCACATCTCCTAAATGAAATCTCTTTCTTCGGCTCTTCGATCAGGAATTACCTTTTTAAAGATATTAAACTTGAAAACTCGAATTTGAATCAATTAAAATTTTATAAATTTATTTTATAAGGGGGTGAAAGGGTCAAGGAGATGAAAAGACTCTATTTGGGAATCGATGTGGGATCGGTCAGTGCCAATACCATCCTCATGGATGAAGATCGAGAGGTAATCGAGGAGCATTATACCCGAATCAAAGGTCAACCCCTTCAAACCGTCAATCGTATCTTAGAAGATATCATTCAACGTATTTCCTCTGATCAAATCAATGCCATCTCTTTCACAGGAATTGGAGGCAAACTTCTCTCTGAACTCTTAGGTGGAAATTTTATCAATGAGATCATTGCCCAGGCAAGGGCAGTTCAATATTTTTATCCCCAGGCCAGGACGATTATTGATATCGGAGGAGAGGATTCGAAATTGATTTTAGTGGAGGAGGAGAATGGCCATTTTAAGATAAGCGATTTTTCAATGAACACACTCTGTGCTGCTGGGACAGGGTCCTTCTTAGATCAACAGGCAAGCCGATTGGGTCTGACCATTGAGGAGTTTGGAAAACTCGCCCTCAAGTCCGTCAATCCCCCTCGGATCGCAGGCAGATGCAGTGTCTTTGCCAAATCGGATATGATCCATCTCCAACAGATAGCCACACCAGATTACGATATTGTGGCAGGACTCTGCTTTGCCCTTGCAAGAAATTTTAAGAGCAATATTGGCAAGGGAAAGGAATTCGTGAAACCGATTGTCTTCCAGGGGGGAGTCTCTGCCAATGTTGGAATGAGAAGGGCTTTTCAAGAAGTATTGGAACTTAAGGATGGGGAGCTGATCATCCCAAAATATTTTGCTTCGATGGGAGCGATTGGTGCAATCCTAATAACCCAGGAGAAACAGGAGGCTAAAAAAGGTTGGGCAGGGCTTAGTCGACTCCACCAATATTTGAAAGAGCAAAAAGAAGAGGCCACCCCACTGAAACCCCTCTTTCTCTCCTCAAACCATCTTAAGAAACGAGAAGAGACCAACCCCTCTTCAAATCTTTCCGAGGAAAAGATAGAGGCCTACCTCGGTTTAGATGTGGGGTCCATCAGCACCAATCTCGTTGTGATCGATCGGCATAAGAGGGTACTTGCCAAACGTTACCTTATGACCGCAGGTCGCCCCATAGAGGCCATTCGAATTGGGCTTCAGGAGATTGGTGAGGAGATTGGAGATCAAGTGGAGATCAAAGGGGTTGGCACGACAGGATCAGGTCGCTACCTCACTGCTGATTTTGTCGGTGCTGATCTGGTTAGAAATGAGATTACCGCACAAGCCACCGCTGCGATCCATATTGATCCGACTGTGGATACCATCTTTGAGATCGGAGGACAGGATTCAAAGTATATCAGCATCGATAATGGTGTCGTGGTCGATTTTGAGATGAACAAGGTCTGTGCGGCTGGAACAGGCTCTTTTCTTGAAGAGCAGGCTGAGAAGCTGGATATTTCAATTAAAGAGGAATTTGGCTCGCTCGCCCTTAAGGCGAATGAACCCGTGAGGATGGGCGAACGTTGTACAGTTTTTATTGAATCAGACCTGGTACATCATCAACAGAGAGGGGCCCAAAAAGACAACCTGGTTGCAGGCCTTAGTTATTCCATTGTTCAGAATTATCTCAATCGGGTGGTTGGAGATCGCCGTATTGGGAATCGGATCTCCTTCCAGGGAGGAACCGCATTCAATAAGGGAGTGGTTGCCGCCTTTGAAAGCGTATTGGGAAAGGAGATCATCGTCCCTGAAAACCATGATGTCACAGGAGCCATTGGCGTAGCAATCCTGGCCATGGAGGAGCGAACCTGGGAGCGATCAAGTTTTAAAGGTTTCGACCTCAGCAGACGTCGCTATGAACATTCCTCTTTTGAATGTAAAGGTTGTCCCAATCTCTGTCTTATCAGAAAAGTGAGTATCGAAGGGGAGAAACCCTTATTTTATGGAAGTCGATGTGAGAAATACGATGTCATTAAGCGATCAAAAGGCTCGACCCTTCCCGATTTATTTGAGGAGAGAGAGAGGATGCTCTTTGCCCCTTACGTGGAAGAAGGGAGACTTCCATCCCATGCCCCAGAGATTGGAATCCCAAGGATTCTCTATTTTTATGAGATGTTTCCTTTCTGGAGGGCCTTCTTTACAGAGTTGGGTTACCGCGTAATTCTTTCTGATCCAACTAACAAAGAACTGATTCGAAAAGGCGTGGAAAATGTGGTGGCGGAGACCTGTTTCCCAATTAAAGTAAGCCATGGCCATGTGCTTAATCTTTTGGAAAAGGGGGTAAAAAGAATCTTTCTTCCAAGCATTGTTAACCTGAAACCACTCCATCCTGATATTCCCAATAGTTCAGCCTGCCCTTATGCTCAATCCTTTCCTTACGCAGTTCCTTCCTCCATTGATTTTAAAAAGAATGATGTAACGGTTGTTCAACCCATTCTCCACTTCGGGTATGGAAGGGAGCATTTAGAGAAACAACTGATCGAGTTAGGGGAATCCCTCAACCGAGGGGCCAAACAGGTGAAGAGGGCCTTAGAGAAGGCCGAGAGGTTTCAGGCCCTCTTCTATCAAACCATGCTCAACCGAGGCAAAGAGATTCTGGACCGGGTTGGGCCAGAAGAAAAGGTGATGGTCATTGTAGGTAGACCATATAACTCATGTGATGCAGGGGTCAATTTGGATATTCCAAAAAAACTGAGGGATCTGGGTGTACTTCCCATGCCAATGGATTTTCTTCCTCTCGATTCAGTTCCCCCGATTGAAGAGATTCGAGAGATGTACTGGCGATATGGACAGAGGATCTTGGCCGCCTGCAAGATCATCAATGAGGACCCAAGGCTCTATGCAGTCTATATCAGTAACTTTGGGTGTGGCCCAGATTCCTTCATCACCCATTTCTTCAGAGACCTGTCGAGAGGGAAGCCTTACCTGCAGTTAGAGATAGATGAACACAGTGCGGATGCAGGGGCGATTACCCGATGTGAGGCCTTCTTGGATAGTTTGAAGAATGTGAAGGTCAGGAAGGCTATCTCCATAAAGAGGGAGAAGGCCAAGACAGATCGAACAAAGAAGATTTACATCCCCTATATGTGTGATCACTCCTTTGCAGTGGCCGCTGCCTTTAGGGCCTGTGGGGTGGATGCAGATGTCTTTCCTGAATCTGATGAGGAGACCCTTTATTGGGGAAGAAAACTTACATCGGGTAAAGAATGCTATCCCTGCATACTTACCACAGGGGATATGGTCAAGTTGGTAAAGGATCCAAACTTTGATCATTCACGGGCTGCTTTCTTCATGCCCTCAGGAAATGGTCCATGCAGGTTTGGACAATATCATCGCTTTCATCGCCTTGTTTTGGATGAGTTGGGTTTTCATCATGTACCGATCTATTCGCCCAATCAGGATGAAACGCTCTATAATGATTTGGGGATTATGGGTTCAGAATTCACCCGTTTAGGATGGCAGGGAATTGTTGCTGTTGACCTTTTGATGAAAAAACTCCTTGAGACAAGACCCTATGAGAGGGAGAAGGGAAAGTCAGATCAGGTTTATCAGATTTGCCTAAATAGGGTATGCGATACCATCGAACGTAAGGGTAACTTAGAGGAGGCACTTAGGGAAAGCGTGAAAGACTTCAATCAAATCGAAGTGGAAGGAGTGGGGACGAAGCCACTGATTGGAATTGTTGGAGAGATCTTTGTTCGGCTCAATCGTTTTGCCAATGAAAACATCATTCGTAAGATCGAACAGTTCGGGGGAGAGGCCTGGATTGCCCCCCTGACCGAATGGATTCTTTATGTCAATACCATCGCCAAAAGAAGGAGTTTGAGGAAAAAATCTTTCTCCAATCTTTTAAAGGTCTTTTTAACAGATTACTATCAGAAAAAGGATGAACACCATCTGGAAAGGTTATTTAAAGGCCAACTACGAAAGTTCGGTGAGCCCAGAACGCGATCGATCTTTAGAAAGGCGAAGCCTTACCTCGATTCCTCTTTTGAAGGGGAGGCAATCCTCTCTGTTGGGAAGACAATTGACTTTGCAAAAAGAGGTGCAAGCGGGATTGTCAATATCATGCCTTTTACCTGTATGCCTGGAACTATTGTAAGCACTCTGCTTAAGCGTTACAGGGAAGAACATAACAACATTCCCATCCTCAATATGGCTTATGATGGCCAGGAACAGACCAACACCCTGACCCGCCTCGAAGCCTTCATGTATCAGGCAAAAGAATATCAGGAGAGAAATCACAAGAGAAGATAACTTATTGAAATTTATCAAAATTTATATCAAGACCCCTTGTTAAAAAAATCACATTTTTATTGATTTTTTAAAAAGTTGGTGATATAAGTGGGTTTATTATTCAAAAAGAAAAATGATTTGTTAAAGATATTAAGCCAATTAATTTTATAGATTTTCAAGGTAAAATAAACCAATTTTTAAAACTAATATAAGGGGGGTAGTTCAAGATGGATAATTTGACATTTGGAGTGACAATGGTTGTAGTTGGAATGGGAGGTACACTATTGACGCTTTGGGTTTTGAGTATCCTCATGAATGTTTTAAAAAATATATTTCCCTATAAGAGAGAGAAAGAGGAAGGCAAATCAATGGCATAAACACATATTTTTAATAGGAGGGAAAAATGTTTGAAGCGATTGTAAGTGGATTAAATGGACTTGTTTCAGGATTTATCAATCTCCATTGGTCAAATCCTGTGATGATTGTCGTGGGTTGTGTTCTCCTCTACCTTGGGATTAAAAAGGATTTTGAACCTTTACTCTTGGTTCCCATAGGATTTGGGGCCATTTTGGTAAATATCCCATTGACAGGTTTAATGGAGGAAGAGGGTTTTCTAAAGATTATCTATGATGCAGGGATTGCCACAGAGTTATTTCCCCTCCTCATTTTTATAGGGATTGGGGCCATGACCGATTTTGGCCCTCTACTTGAAAACCCGAAGATCTTTCTCCTCGGTGCGGCCGGGCAGTTCGGTATCTTCCTGACCCTGATTCTTGCTTTGGCATTGGGTTTTTCAAAAATGGATTCTGTAGCCATTGGCATAATTGGGGCATGTGACGGTCCAACCGCAATCTATGTGACCTCCAAGTATGCCCCTCACCTTCTGGGCGCAGTCTCTGTTGCTGCTTACTCCTATATGTCTCTCGTTCCTGTAATCCAACCTCCCATTATGAAACTTTTAACTACTAAGGAAGAGAAGATGATCAATATGGGAGTGGTGAAGAGATCGGTTTCTAAAACGACAAAGATTCTCTTTCCACTTGTGGTGACAGTCGTTGGAGGACTAATTGCACCAAGAGGTTTACCGTTATTGGGAACCATTATGTTGGGAAATTTGATGAAAGAGTGTGGGGTGGTTAGCCGATTGACCAAGGCTTCTGAAAATGAGATTGCAAACATTGTTACGCTTCTATTGGGAATCTCCATTGGAGCAACCATGGATGGAAGAGTCTTTTTAAAACCACAAACCCTGATCGTCCTTGCATTAGGTTTTTTGGCCATCTGCCTTGATACTGCCTGTGGGGTTTTATTTGGGAAGGTTTTGAAAGTGCTAACAGGTGGGAAGGTAAATCCCCTTATTGGAGCAGCGGGGATTTCTGCCTATCCGATGTCAGCCAGAGTTGTTCAACGGGAAGGCCAGAAATATAATCCCAAAAACTATCTCCTCATGCATGCCATGGGAGCCAATACAGGTGGCCAAGTGGGCTCTGTGATGGCAGCAGCGGTGATGCTTTCAGTATTGAAAGGCATGGGAGTAATCTGATCAAAAGGGGAGGAGTAATTATCGTTTTAGGGCTTCAATGACTTCAAGTCGGCTAAAGAGCCAAGCCTTCCCAACCTTGTTAAGGATACATAAAAGTTCTCGCACTTCGTCCACTTTTTCTCCTGCGGTTGATCTTCCAGTCAATCTCCCTGTCAGTCTAACTTGGGCCATGTTTTTCTCCGGAAATTCAATATTGTAGTCATCAAATCGAAGGGATAGCTCGGAAAAATAGGAACGGCCTCGAAGGGTGTAACCCTTAATCTCATCCCTGCTATAACTTCCTATGAAAGAGTAGGAGGGGTCTCCTTCAATCTTAAATTCACATGGGTCGGCAAATAATTGGCTGATATTCTTCATCCGGTTTGCTGCGGAAAGAATGTCCTCTTCTGCAACCTTTTCTACATATTGGGAGAGTAGTTCAAATTGTTTGATAACTTTCTTCTCTTCATTCGGGAAAAAGTATTTCCACGAAAAAAATCCTATCAACAAAATTACGATTCCCAGAAGAATATAACGAAGCTTTTCCCTCATAGCAATTTGATGCCCCCTTTGTCCATGTCTTCCATCATGCTCGGTCTTTGGAAAATTAAATCGCTCTTTTTAAGTAAAAGTTTTTTACCCCAAAAAGAGAGAATGGTCAAGATAGACGATCCCTTGAATCCCTTTGTTGAAAGTCCTTTTTAATTTAAATATAATCGATAAAAAAACATCTTCCAATTTAACGAAGATTTTAGGAGTTGTAATTGACCATGGAGAAGATTAAATTAGGGATCAGCGCCTGTCTGCTTGGCCAAAACGTTCGTTATGATGGGGGCCACAAATTAGATCGATTTCTCAGAGATACCTTAGGAAAATATGTAGAATATGTCACGGTGTGACATGATGTCGAATGTGGACTTTCTATTACAAGAGAGTCGATGCACCTGAAGGGAGATCCAGATTCTCCACGTCTGGTCACAATTTATACCAAACAGGATATGACAGAAAAGATGGTTAGATGGGCACAAAAAAAGGTTTTGGAGTTGAAGAAAGAGAATCTTTGTGGCTTTATTTTTAAGAGTGACTCTCCCAGCAGCGGGATGGAGAGGGTTAAGGTTTACAATGAAAAGGGAATGCCCGTGAAGAAAGGGATAGGGATATTTGCAAAAATATTTATGGAGAATTTCCCTCTCCTACCCGTAGAGGATGAAGGACGACTTCATGATCCAAATCTTCGGGAGAATTTTATTGAGAGAGTCTTTACCCTTAAGCGATGGAGGGAGGTTCTGAAAAAGAAGGGGAGCCGGGTAGCCCTGATCGAATTTCACACCCGACATAAGTTTCTCATCCTCTCTCACAGTATCAGACATTATCAGATCCTTGGGAGGCTGGTTGCGAAGGCAAATGAGTTTTCCATCAGGGAACTTTATAGGCAATACCAGACCATCCTCATGGAGGCCCTGAAACTGAAAGCCACACCAAAGAAAAATGTCAATGTCTTGATGCATACGATAGGTTATTTCAAACGGCAACTTTCTCCTGATGAAAAGGAGGAGTTGCTTGAACTAATCGATCGCTATAGAAGGAAATATATTCCTTTAATTGTCCCAATTACACTCATTCAGCACTATATCCGAAAATACGATGAGCCCTATCTGAAACAGCAGGTCTATCTCAATCCACATCCCTTAGAATTACAATTAAGAAATCATGTTTAAAAGAGAATTTTTCTATTAAGGTCGCACCTGAAAACAAGGTCCTAAACCTTGACCTGAACCAAGTTCGGGCCCTATGGGTTCTCTGTTTTTCTTGATGGAGATCGAAAGACTGTGTTAATAAATTGGGAGGTTTCCATCTTTAAACACCAACTTTAAGGAGAAGAAGGATGAGTGAACCTATTATTCGAATCACCAATTTGTGGAAGAGTTATGAGGTAGATGGATTGGGAGTGTCTGCACTCCGAGGAACTAATCTCGAAATCAAAAAAGGGGAGAGGATTGCCCTTTTAGGAAAGAGCGGGTCAGGGAAGAGCACCCTTTTTAATTTAATTGCAGGCCTGGATCGTCCAACAAAAGGCAGAATCGAAGTGGAAGGTCAGGATTTAGAAACCCTTGGTGATAAAGGCCGAACTCTTTTGCGACGGGCGAAACTTGGCTTCATTTTTCAATTCTTCAATCTTCTCCCAACCCTCACCGTTTTTGAAAATGTCTTCCTATCTCTTGAACTTGCAAATAGACCTGAGCCTGAATTAGCGCTAAATGCCCTAAAAGAAGTAGGCCTAAAAGGCAAGGAGCGAAGGTTTCCCAACGAACTCTCAGGAGGGGAACAACAACGTGTGGCAATCGCACGAGCCATTGTAAAAAGGCCATCGATCATCTTGGCAGATGAACCGACAGGAAATCTGGATACAACTACGGGAAATCAAATCCTCGAACTGTTGACCCGAATGTGTCAGGAAACAGGGGCGACCCTGATCATGGCGACCCATTCCCCTCTGACCTGCCGTTATGCTACCAGAATTCTAAGAATGGTTGATGGAGCGGTCCTTGAGGAAAACTCCTTTGGGGAGATGGCTCATTGAAGATTGTCACGAAATCCTTTCTTCGCTATCTTCCGAGACGACTTAGCCTCAGTCTTCTTCAACTCGTTGGAGTGGCCTGTGGGGTGGCGGCAGTTGTAGGGATGACTCTCTCTGCTCAGACTGCATTAAGGAGTTTTAGCAATACCATTGAATTTCTCAGAGGGAGAAGCACACATACTATCCAGCGGCCTGTAGGCCCAATGGAAGAAGGATTCCTCTCAAAATTAGGGGAGGACCCAGCAGTTAAGTGGCTTTCCCCAGTCATTGATAGAAGGCTTCGTCTTGAAAATGGTGAATCTGTCCGCCTCTTGGGGATCGATCCCTTTTTAGACCGAACGATTCGGCCAGAGATTTATAGGATTGAGTTTTTAGGGGAAGGAAGGGAAAATTTAGAAAACCTTCTCTCTTTCTTGACTGATGAAAGAGCAATTCTCATAGATAGCCATCTGAAGGAAGAGTTTAAAATAGGCACTGCTTCAATCCTAAAGACTAAGAAAGGCCCTCTTCACATCAAGGGCACCTTTCCCAATCCCTCTGGAGAATCTCTGGTTCTGATGGATATCGGCCATGCTCAAAAACTTTATCAACTCCAGGGATATATTGATCGAGTCGACTTGATTCTAAATGATGAATCCGATTTCATTTTTAGATGGGGGAAGGGGTTTTTCATTCAATCTTCTCTGCAGAGAAGAGAGACCTTCTCCGGGATGCTTCAGGCCTTTCGTCTCAATCTCGAGGCCCTCTCCCTTTTAGCCCTCCTTGTAGGAGTCTTCTTGATCTATAATACAGCGATGTTCGCCGTTGTCAGTCGTCGTCGCGATACAGGAATTTTGAGAAGTCTCGGTGCCAATCGTCTGGAGATTGTCACAGCCTTTCTCTCAGAAATTTTAATCCTTGGATTCTTGGGAGGAGCCTGTGGAGGCCTTTTGGGTTTTTTCCTAACCCGCATTCTCACAGGCCTCCTCGGAAGTAGCATCAGTAGTCTCTACTTTTTTCTCCGACCCGAACCAGTAGCCTGGTCAAGTTGGATCGTGGTAATAGGGATGGGGCTGGGATGCGGTGCCAGTCTTTTGGGGGGAGCCCTTCCTCTGGGAGAACTCATTCGAACCGATCCTGTCAAGGCGCTAAGTGGTCGGATCGCAACCCCAGAAAGCGCTCGAAAAGCCAAACGGGCAGGCCTTGGAGGAATGATTGTCCTTTTTTTGAGTTTCATCCTCTTTATTCTTCCAGGGGCCCATGTTTATGTGGGTTTTGCAGGTGTTTTTGGTTTTATCCTCGGTGTGAGCTTGCTAATGGGTGTGATTTTCCTGATGCTTCATCCTTTTATAAAGAGATTTCTTGGAAGAGTAGGGGGTCTTTCTGGAAAAGTAGCGGCAGGCAATATCCGTCAGAATTTAGGTCGAACAGGAGTGGCAATGGCTGCCTTTATGGTCTCACTCTCCATGTCCATTGGTCTTAGCGTAATGATTGGAAGTTTCAGGGAGTCTCTCATCTGGTGGATGGATACTCAAATTCGAGGTGATCTATATATTGGAAAGATTGATGAGGCAGAAGTCCCTGAGGATTTTTTCGAAGAGATCAAGAGAATTGATGGAATCGGTGGGGTTCATCCCTACCGAAATGTTTTGACCCTATATCGAAATACTTCAATCAATGTGAGCGCTGTGGATTCAACGATCTTAAAAAAATATGCCAGGTTTGGTTGGTTAAGGGGAGGAAATGAAAACTGGGAAGGGGTAAAAAAAGGAGGGGTTATCATCTCTGAGAGTTTTTCACGCCGTTTCAATGTCAAAGAAGGGGATACGATAACCCTTGAAGGGATTAAGGGACCAGAAGCGTTCAAGGTTATTGCTATTTTTTATGATTATACCACAGAGCACGGCCTGGTGATGATGGATCGAACGACCTATATTAAAACCTTTGGAGATCGAAGACTCAACAATATTGGTATCTTTATCGACCCAGATCAGCCTCGTCGGGCTGAACTTCTCGAGGAGGTAAGAAGAAAGGCAGAGGCAAGAGGTCTTCCTGTACGAACTGGCTCTCAGCTTCACCAAAATATTCTCGATGTCTTTGACAACACCTTTGCCATCACTCGTTCAATGCGAGCCATTGCTATAATTGTTGCCTTCTTTGGGATCGCAGGAGCCCTTCTGACACTTTTTATTGAACGAAGCAGGGAGTTTGGGATTTACCGAGCGCTTGGCTTCTCCACAGGACAGGTGGCCAGAGTAACCCTGATCGAAGGTCTTGAGATGGGACTCGTAAGTTTTATCTTGAGTATGGGTGTTGGGACAGTGCTTGCTATGCTACTCATCAAGGTGATTAATCTCAGGAGTTTCAACTGGACCATCTTCTATTTTCCGTCATTGCAACCTTATCTCATCACTGGAATTACAGCCATTCTTGCAAGTCTTGGTGCGGCCATCTATCCCATCTGGAGGATTTTTCGGACCTACCCTCAGATTCAGATTCGAGAGGAGTAGATGAAGGGATTATCAAAGAAAGAAAACCTTAAATGTTTCACTTGGAAAAGGGATCTTACAATTATTAATGGGGAATTAAATAAATTTTTTCTTTTTAGGTTATTTTCTTTCCTAATACTGATAGAACTCCTCTTTAGTGGGATCTCCATTAAAACCTATGCTCAGGAATGGAGGCAGGCGATTGAACCATGGAAATGGAGTTTTCCTAAAGATCATGGAGCCCACTTAGATTTCCGAACTGAATGGTGGTATTTTACAGGTAACCTCAGGAGTTCTTTAGGAGAGAGGTTTGGCTACCAACTGACTTTCTTTCGTCAGGGAGTCTTTCCGATGGCAAAAGATCCGGGTTTTCCCTGGGGTATTAGGGATATCTATCTTGCCCATTTTACCTTAACAGACGTATCACGAAATCAATTCTGGTTTTCTGAAAGAATTTCTCGCAAGGGACCGGGGTTGGCTGGAGCATCGGAAAGGAATATGAATATTTGGCTTTTAAACTGGAAGGCCAGGATGGAGGGAAAGAGAATAAACCTAAGAGCACGAGATGAGGGGATGGCACTTGACCTCGTTCTTACCCCCAGGAAGCCCATCATATTTCATGGGAAAGAGGGTTTAAGTCAAAAAGGACGAAAAAAAGGACAGGCCTCCTATTATTTCTCTTATCCGAATCTTGAAACAGAAGGGACTGTTAAAATGCCTGGGACTCAGATCCCACTTCAGGTTAAGGGGATCAGTTGGTTTGATCATGAATTTGGGTCCAATCAACTTGCCCAAGATCAAGTAGGATGGGACTGGTTCAGCCTCCACCTTTCGGATGGTCAGGATTTGATGATCTATCTTCTTCGCAGAAAAGATGGCTCGGTGGAGCCATCTTCCTCTGGAACTCTGGTTACACGCTCTGGAGAAGGGATTCACCTTAAACTTTCTGACATCAGAGTTGAAGTCCTCGGTTTCTGGAAGAGCCCAAATAGCGGTGGTAAATATCCAAGCCACTGGAAAATCAAAATCCCTTCTTTCAGGATAGAGATAGAAGTTGCCTCTCTTGTCCCTTCCCAGGAGCTTCTGACAAAAGGCTCAACGGGTGTGATCTATTGGGAGGGGGCAGTGGCTGGAAAAGGGCTCTCTTCTGGCAAGCCTATTACCTGTGAAGGTTATGTCGAACTCACCGGGTATGCTGGAGGCTTGGGAGGAGCATTCTAATGCAAAAATCTTTGAATCATCGAGTGATCGTTTATCAAAATTAAACCTAAGCAAAAATATTTGAAATTTTTTCACTCATAACCGAATTTTATTGGGCAAGACCTTAGCCTTGCTTTAAAATGAATGATGTAAGCCTAAAGGCTTGTCCTACATAAAAATTGTTAAAATGAAATTCTAAGGTTTAACCATGTGGGAATCTAATAAATAAGAAAGGGGAGGGGTTACCCCCTATATTATTTCTGAGGATAACAAATCTAAGAATTGCTTAAGAATCCTGGCGGTTGCTCCCCAGATGATATGGTTCTTATATTGGTAGGCATAGACCCATTCGCTACGACCCATCCGGAAAATCTCCCGTTCACTGAATGAATCTTTCTTAAGCAAAAAGGAGAGGGGGACTTCAATTAATTCAGAAATCTCTATCTGACTAACTCGAAATGGGTAGGGATAAGGGAAGAAGCCAACAATGGGGGTGACGATGAACTCAGTGACCGTCACAATATCATCGAGCATCCCTATGACCTGGACATCCCTCTCCTGAAGCCCAATCTCCTCATAAGCCTCCCGAAGTGCTGTATGAACTAACTCCCTATCTTCTTCATCAACCACTCCTCCAGGAAAAGAAATCTCCCCTTTATGATACTTCACCTGATGGGATCTCTTAGTAAACAGGAGGTGACATTGCCTATCTTTTTGGAAGAGAGGGACTAAGACTGCCGCATGGGAGAAAGGAGGATGCTCTATCCTTCTTCGCTCTCTTGAGGAGAGGATGATTCGGAGTTTTTCGAGTAAATTCTTTTCGGAAAAATTCATAACCGATAAACTTTCAAGGTATTCTCAAAGGTCATCTCTGCCACCTTTTCAAAGGAGACCTTCTTTATCTCCGCTATCTTCCTGGCTGTATAGGTTATATAACTTGGTTCGTTGCGCTTCCCTCGAAAAGGTTCAGGCGTTAAGAAAGGGGCATCTGTTTCAACCAGGAGGGAATTGAGGGGGAGTTTGTTTACAACCTCCCTTAACTTTTCTGCATTCTTAAAAGTGATGCTTCCAGGAATCGAGATATAAAAACCCATATCTATACAGTCCTTTGCCATTTCGTAGTCTCCTGAGAAACAGTGGATGATTCCTCCACACTCCTTTGCCCCTTCGCTTTTAAGAATTTCCAGGGTCTCCTGATGTGCCTCCCGATCATGAATCACAATAGGAAGATTTAACTCCTTTGCCAAATCAATCTGTTCACGAAACCCTCTCAACTGAGTTTCTCTTGGGGAGAGGTTTCTAAAAAAATCTAAACCAATCTCACCCAGGGCCTTCACCTTCCCATTCTGACAGAGTTTTTTCAGAATGGGATAGGTCTGTTCATCGATTTCCTTCGCATGATGGGGATGGATTCCTAAGATGGCATAGACCATGGAGTTGGCCTGAGCAATTTCAAGGGTCCTCTCCCAGTCGTTTTTTCCGGTTCCAACCGTAAATATATATTCTACCCCTGAGACTTTTGCCCTCTGAAGGACTTCAGTTAGGTCTTTTTTAAATTCAGGCATTTCAAGATGAGCGTGAGAATCGATAAGCATAATCATTAAATCAATGTAAAATGAAAAATTTCAAAATGCCAAAGGAATGTCAAATATTTTTTATTACTCGGAGCAATTAATCATTTACAATTATCCCTCCTTCACCCCACCCTCTCCCCAACGCTTGGGGAGAGGGTGGGGTGAAGGGTTCAGACTGGAAGATGTCATTTATTTTATGCTCCCATTAATAAGTATCTCTTTCAACTTTGAAATTTGAAATTATTTTTTTGTGCCGGTGGCTTTGACCCGATTAAAGTATTCCAGCAATTCTTTGGCCAACCCCTTTGATCGAATCAGCACAGAGACTTCGTTATTATTTGTGAGGGCATAGTATGTCCAGTTGGTACTTCCCAAGAGGATGAGATGCTCATCCACAATCATAAACTTGGCATGAGTTGTTTTAAAGAACGGGTCATAAATGACCTCCACCCCCTCTTTTGCAAGGATTTTGCCGGTGGCAAGATTCCTTTCAGTGGTACGGTCTTTTCCTTCTTTCACCTCCAGGATCACTTCGACCGTTACCCCACGTTTCTTTGCACCCATAAGTTCCTGGATGAGAAGGTTGGAAGGGGTGTTGGGATACTTCTCATAATATCCCATCTCAAACATCATCACCCTGATTGAAGACTTTGCCTCCTGGATCATCTTTTTTGCAATTCGAAAATATTGTGCATCGGTTACCAATTGGACATCTTCAGCAGGCAAGGTAAAAGAAAGTGGAGTGGATAGAGTGGAGAGGAGGAAAAAGAAAAAGAGACTTAGGGTCATTCTCCTCATCAATCCAAACCTCCTTTTCGACCCTTCCCATTTTTTACCTCTGCCTGGTGGTAGGAAACAATTTGGTGACTGACACGGCGGAGGCGATCCATGATGGCCCGGCCCAGACCCATCTCAGGAAAAGTTTGTGCCAGTATCAGATCCAAACCTAAACTATCCAATCGGCGAATGGCTGAGAATAGATTGGCTGCAGCCTCTCTTAAATCCCCACTTTTTGAAAGGACCTCGACATAATTTAGGTTGTAAAAAGGGCCTGGGTCATGGAAAGCAAGAAGCCCAATCCTTTTCCCACTGTATTCTTTAATGGTCTTTTCAGACCAGTTAAGTAAAATGGGAGTCCGTGGAGCATAATGCCTTGGAAACATTCCTGGGGCTAAAGTTTTTTCCGTATTTTGTTGATTTAATTCTACCTTTCCAATCATCGATTCAATCTCTTCAAGTGGAATCCCACCTGGTCTTAATAATTTAGGATTTTCCTCGGAAAAAGAGATAATGGTAGACTCTATCCCTACCTCACAGGGCCCTCCATCCAGGACAAAGTCGATCTGATCACCCAGTTGTTCATAAACATGCTCCGCTCTTGTGGGGCTTAAATAACCAAAAGGATTGGCGCTGGGACCAACAATCGGTGAGCCTGCAAGTTCGATCAACCTCAATGCCATTGAGTGTCTCGGCATTCGAATTGCAACCGTTGGTAGACCAGCAGTTACAATGTCAGGAACTTTCTCCTTCTTTAAGAGAACGATCGTCAAAGGACCAGGCCAAAACCGTTTGATCAATTTTTCGGCTTTGGCTGGGATCTCCTTGACTAATTTGCTAAGATCATTCCAGATTGCTACATGAACGATCAGTGGGTCGAAATATGGTCTTCCCTTAACCTCAAAAACACGGGCGATGGCCAGAGGATTAAAGGCATCTGCTCCCAAGCCATAAACCGTCTCAGTGGGAAAGGCCACAAGGCCGCCTCGTTTTATAATTTCAGCAGCCTGTTTTATTTCTCCATTTTCTTTCATAGGTTTTAGAATTTCGGGTGCGGAAGTGTTTCTGCATCCCATTATCGTTTCAGTCCGTTAGGTATCATTTTTACTTTTGTAACGTTCTCTTTGATTTCTTCTCGAGTTCCTTCCTCATCCTTGCCCTGAATTGTTCCAATTTTTTTGCAACCTCCGTGTATTTGATGGAAAGGATCTCGCAGGCCAGATAGGCTGCATTCTTTGCCCCATCAATACCAACGGTTGCAACAGGAACTCCTGGAGGCATTTGAACTGTTGAGTAAAGAGCATCCACCCCTTCAAGTGCCCCTGATTTGATAGGGACACCAATCACAGGAAGAGTGGTATGAGCAGCCAGAACCCCTGCCAGATGGGCCGACATCCCAGCACCTGCAATGAGTACCTCGATGCCGCGCTTTCTTGCCTCTTTCGCATATCTTGCAGTTTTTTCAGGCAATCGGTGGGCGGAACGAATGTTCATCTCAAAGGGAATGCCCATCTCCCTCAACACCTCTGCCGTCTTTTCCATCACAGGCAAATCACTTTCACTTCCCATCAGAATTCCAACAAGTGGCTTTTTCATAAAACCCTCTCCCCCTCACCCTTCCCCTCTTCCCTCGGAGACTGTGTCATAATTAGGGGTGGGAAAAAATTTTTTAGTATGAACAATAAAAT
>JBBIRM010000052.1:0-16394 GCA_037441765.1 Deltaproteobacteria bacterium
GATTGTTCGTGCTGCCCACCGTCTCCGTAACCGCCGCCACAGGGAGCCCGCACCACAAGTGGCACGGTCCATTTGCCTCCAGAAAATGTCTCTACTTTTGCGGCATGGTTGAGCAGAGCATCCATACACACCCCCAGGAAATCCACCATGTACATTTCCACCACTGGGCGCAATCCCGTCATAGCAGCAGCCACACCTACCCCTAAGAAGGCGCTTTCGCTGATAGGGGTACCTCGCACGCGTTTGGGTCCGAATCGCACCAGTAGGTTACGCCGTAATAACGGGATGTCTTCACCGAAAAGAATGATGCGTGGATCATCCGCCATGGCCTGGGCGAGTGCATCATCAACAGCCTGTGAGAAAAACATGGTTCTCATGACCGTCCCTCCACCAAAACAGATGCAAGGACACTGCTTATCTCTTTCTTAATTCGGTCTTCCAGTTCTTGCAAGCGTGCAGAGTCTGACTCCAGGCGGGTACGCGTACGAGAGACTGGGTCATTGGTTGGATCGCAGCGTGGATCGCGTAGCGTTGAGAGAACTGCCGTAATGACGGTTTTCAGCCCAGCTATGCGTTCGCGCAAGGTGGCGCCATCAAGCCGCAAGAATGATTGTGTAAGCGGAACAGCAATTTTAGGCAGTTCTCTGAGTGGATCGCGCACACTCCTTATCAGTTGAAACCCTAAAAAATGGCCTTCGAAATGCAAACAGCGGGCATGCAAGAAGGTCGGCCCCTGAGCGGAACGAGCACGTTCAATTGCACCATAGGCAGCCTCCCACACTGCAGATACGTCCAACCCGTCTACGTCAACCGCCGGGACGCCCAACCCACGCGCTCGTTCATTCAAATTCCCACCGGTCATCTTGCCCGACTTGGTGGTTATGGCCCAGCCATCGTCCTTGCAAACAAACAATACCGGCAAATTCCAGACAGAAGATAAGTTCATAGATTCCATCAACATGCCTTGATTCATTGCCCCCTCTCCAAAGAAGGCAACGGCAACCGAACCCGGACGTAAATACTGTGCCGACAACGCAAAGCCGGCTGCGGTTGGGCCTTCCGCACCAACAATCCCAGAAGAAGCAATGAAGTGTTCTTTAGAGAACATGTGTATGTGCCCGCCCATGCCGCCGCACAGCCCACTTGGATAACCAAGCAGTTCACGCATGATAAGAACAGGGTCTATGCCACGCATAAGTAAAGCTGCGGTGCCACGATGATCCAAAGCCATAGCATCGTCTTCATGTAAGTGGCTAACGACGCCCGCGATAATCGCTTCTTCACCAGTTCCAAGATGCATCTCACCTGAGATCAATCCGTCATGCCACAGTTTGGCAATGGCTTCTTCAAACAAACGGCTTTTTAGCATAAGTGCATAAAGCGACCATAAGTCGGGTGGCATTACAATCTCCGATAATTGTTGATGGTTAAATCATTTTTAAGGTGCTTTTATTAAATCTTGAACCGCCATCCATATTGCTCATTTGCATCTATAATATACACCATTTTTAAAAAATAAAAAATAGAATATAGCAGGAAGGAAGTATTGGGTGTTTTCAACCTTTGGGTTGGAATATGGAGAGTCTTTTGGAGCCAAATTCCTTCGAAGTTTCATACTTAAAAATTAAAGAGGAGAGGATAGGGAAAAGGAGACTATAGGGGGATAGGAAAAGGAGAGGAGATAGACGAAAGAACATTGAAAATTTTGATGTCTAAAGGAGGGACGTCCCGCCAAATACCTAAAACTCTCAAACAAAATTCCATTTTTCATTTTTCGGGATTCTTTCATCTACCCTTTTACCACTACCTCAAGTGACGAAAAATTTGCAGTTGTAATTGAGGGACTCAAGGAGAAGAAACCGATCGCTGAGATCTGTCGGGAGCATCAATTAGTCAGACGCTTTATTATCGGTGGCGAGATAAGTTCTTGGATGTTGGGGAAAAGGGGTTTATCTATGAGGGATCTGATGATAATGTTTACAGGGTTAAGATTGAGAGGCTTCAGAGGATTATAGGGAAGCAGGCTATCCAGATTGAGATATTAAAAAAAACGGAGTGAGTTATTCGGGAAAAAGTAGAGGCGGTTAAGATGATTAAGGAATCTGGGTATACGATCAGGTATGCATGTTAGGCAGTTGGTATTTCTCGGATTTTACGTTCATTCTGAGCTTGGTTATCGAAGTCCTGAGGAGTTTGAGGAACTCTATTTCAGTCAAAAATCAGCCTTTCTTCGGGACGAATCGAGCTCAAGAGGGGAATACTTAAGATATGGGTTGGCCTGAGAAAATCGTTTATAAAGCAAATGGTGAGGTCGTTTTCTGATGGATCATAGCTCTAAACCTTGCAAAGCATTGGTTTTCGGGGGTTCCGAAGTTACGATGTCAGATACGCTATTTTACACGCAGTTCTCGGCCTCTTTTGCTTGCATTTTGATGTATTCCCAAAAATTTATTCCTTTATCTTTTGCTTCCTCAGCAAGCAATTTTCTTGCTATGTGAATTTGCTTTAATGCGAAGTCATTCTGGAACTCTTTTTCAACCTCCCTTTTTATTTCATCTATTCTTTGCTTCTTCATATTTTCATCCCCTACAATAATTCTCCTGGCGTAATTATTTCTACTTGTTTTAGATTTCTTAAAGTATTTACCATTCTTACAATATCTTTCGTCCTCTTCCTGACAATATGACGAAAGTTCCAGATCAAAAGATAATCCATCTCCTTAAGGACTGCAATTGCAATATGGTAGGCATCTTCGGGATAAGATTCAGGAATTGCTCCATATTTTACATATTCCTTTGCCAGTTCTTCCACAGACTCGCTTATTTCAAGAATTGAAAATCCTTTGATTAACTGTTTCATTTTGCTTCTTAAGGTTGTGTCAGGAGTCTTTTCTATTTCTGCGACAGTAAGTTCAGATATGTAAATATTATAGATTCCGATTTTTGAGAAGAACTCTTCAGTCAGAGCCTTTCTTTCTGAATTTTTATCATCAAAAAGGGCAGACATTACCGATGTGTCCAGATATATTTTCATTATATACTCTCAGTAGATAGCGTATAACTCGTCCAAATCCGAATAGTTCAAATATACCCAGTTTGACAGTTTTTCTCAAGAAATTTCTAATAATATGGTAGCCAATTTTTTGCCAAATTATTTAAGAAGGTTGGAGCCCACGGACGGATTTGAACCGCCAACCCGCTGATTACAAATCAGCAGCTCTGCCGTTGAGCTACGTGGGCTTATAATTCAAATCCCCTGCCTACCCGGGAGGCAAGAGCCAAATAAATTCAAATTTATGAATAACCAAGCAGTTTTAATTTACCATATTTTATCATAAGGATCAAATCCTATGGTCAAGTAGAATTATCATTTTACCCCCACCTTCGTTCTTCCACATCAAGGTAAAGATTAGGGTGTGGGGCTTATTTCATTTTTTCTTCGATGGAATTTCAAAAAATTTAAACCCATTCTCAGAGGCATTGATCGATTGGGTTAAAGAATGCCTTGTCATCTGCGGGTTTTGGAAGAACGGCTTGTGGTCCTGACCTTCTCGACCTTTGCCTTTGATTTCAGATTGAAAAGGAATTATTTTGGGCCCACAAGCAGAATGACGGCTGTCCACCCGAAAAGGACGAATAAGAATATAATGAACTGTTTGACCAATTTTGGGTCCATCAATAACTCCTTCCTTTCCAGAAATGGATTGTTTTTTTAAAAAGATGATGTATTGAAATTATGGGTTTTCCCAAAGAATTATTATGAATAATCCCATAAATTATTTCAAGAAGAGAAGTCTTGGGCCTGGTCTCATCTTTTTTATTACATATTTCTTCATTGCTTTTTCCTCCATTGCAGGGGGGATCAGGGATGTCAACCAAAGCATTGAGCAGGTCAAAACACTTCCTTCTTCCTTTCAGTTTGCGCTCATCGGGGATAGTAGAGATGGAGATAATGTTTACAGCAAACTTCTTCAGGCTATCCTTAAGCGAAGACCTCATTTTATCATACATCTGGGGGATATGATCCCAAAACCGGGCGAAAAAGAATGGGAACATTTTTTTGAACTATCGAGATCGATCACCATCCCTTTTTTCCCAGTTGTAGGAAACCATGATGTAGGGACAACCCACAGGGGAGAGGAGATATATCGAAGGCAGTTCATTCTGCCAAAGGGAAAAACCTACTATTCATTTTTCTCGGGGGATTGGCTTTTTCTTGTACTGGATTCAGAAAAAGGAAAAGGGAGAATTTTAAATGAACAATTAGAATGGGTTAAGGATGTTTTAGAAACATCGAGTTATGGGTTTAGATGGGTCTTTCTCCATCGGCCCTTATTTCCTCCTCCGGATAGTTTTAAAAAAGGTAGAGCCATGGATAAATATCCCAGCGAGAGAGATCATCTTCACAGACTCTTTGTAACCCATAAGGTGAAGGCTGTTTTTTCTGGTGATGATCACCGATACGATCGAAGTGAAAAGGATTCGGTTCTCTATATAATCACAGGAGGGGGAGGGGCGCCCCTTCACCCTTTTAAAGAGACAGGAGGGTATTTTCATTTTGTTTGGGTAGAGGTGGAAGGAAGTAAGGTGAAAGGTGAAGTTGTCGATTTGGAAGGAAGGGTTCAAGACCAGTTTATTATAGAATAACAAGAAAGGAGGAAAAGAATGGGTCTTGCATTGGCTCTGATTACAATAGGGGTTTTGATCCTTATGGATCGAATGGGAATGGGGTACGGTCTAAGGGAAGGATGGCCTTGGGTGATCATCGCCCTTGGATTGGGTGGGCTTTTTCGAAATAAGAAAAGCCTTCCTGCCTGGATCACCATGATCATTGGAATTCTTATCTTGGGCTCAAGGTATTATTCCATTCACATCTCAGTACCCATGGTGATGAAAAAATATGCACTTCCTGTTCTCCTTATTCTTCTTGGAATCCTCGGGCTATGGAGATATAGGAAGGATTGATTCTTATTGAAGAATGTGGATTGCGGATTGCGAAGCCATCAATCTGGAATCAGACCAGCGACCACCAGTAGGGTCAACTCTTCGTCTCCTATATTAGTCAATTCATGGAAACAGCCAATAGGGATGTGGATGGCATCTCCAGGCCCAACCTCACAGATTTCCTGTCCTACTTGTATACGACCACGGCCGGTTTGAATGATATAGATCTCTTCCATAGGGTCTTCGTGGCCGATGAGAGTTTTACCAGGGGGCACTGAGGCATGGGCGAGAAACATCATGGTCTGCAAGTGGCAGGTGGTTAAAATCATGTGAGCCACTCCACCTCCATGGGCTTGATAGCGGGTTGCCCTTACTTCAGGATGGCTTAAGTTGCGTCTTATCATCTTGGCCTCTTTTTTAAATTTTTTCTATAATTTCTCTTCAATCATGAAACTAAGGTTTCCATAATCTATAATAAAAAATTTCTGAAAAAATCAAAGAAGCCTTGAATAAGGCGTTCCTTTAGGTTATCTTTCGGCATCAAACTATTTTAAAGGGGTGGTCTGTGCCAGAGATTACTGAAGGGGTTTACTACATTCCAGGACAAGATGAATTTATGCCAGATGCCCATGTCTATATATTGGGCAAACCATTGTCAAAAGACCTCACCCTCATTGATGCTGGGGTTGTAGGGAAAGGGAAATATAAAATTCGATCCATTCAAGAGGCTGGAATCGAATTATCCTCGATAAAGAGGATTATTCTAACTCATACCCATCTGGATCACATAGGTTGCCTCTCTGAAATCCAGAAGGAGATTCCATGGGCTGAACTCTGGCTCCATCAATCCGAAGCAGATCTTATAGAGCAGGGGGAAGAAAAAGCGGTTTATGGAATGGATATGTTTCGTACACTCTGTCAGTTGCAGTTTCGCCTGAAGCCGGGTGCTTTTAAATTTCAGGTTCACCGGAAACTCCAGGGAGGGGAGGTCTTAAACCTTGGTGATACCCTCTGGGAGGTCCTACACATCCCGGGCCACTCCATAGGCAGTATTGGTCTTTACCAACGTACCTTGAAAATCCTTATACCAGGGGATGTGGTTTATGCTGATTATGCGATTGGTCGTTTTGATCTCTATGGAGCAAATGCAACCGAACTTAAAAATTCCCTCCTGAGGCTTTCAGAATTAGAGGTGGATATCCTTTTACCAGGGCATAATCGGGTTGTAAAAGGCCTTCCGAAGGATTACATTTTAAAGACAACGAAACAGTGGGAAGCCTATTTGGCCTGAAGAATTTTTGGTTCTGATTAGGCAGTAAATTTCTTCACTGCTTCCGCTAATAATTCTTCCGCTTCTGCCACTGTCCGCTCAATTACCTCTTTACAAGTAGGAAGGTCTTTGATTAAACCAATGGCTTGGCTCATTGGAAGTACGCCTCTTTCCAGATCTCCATTCTCTATGGCAATTCTTAATCCTTCAAGGCTTAGGGCCTGCCTGGCAAGGTCTTGGAGCCCCCTCTGTTTGAGTCCTCCTAAGAAAAGTTTAATGAAAGGAACATCGATCATCCTTTTAATCCTAAGGCCACTCAAGAGGGCTTCAAGGAGTGAGGGCCTTTGTTGTGCGATCTTGATTGCAGCGGGATTTTTGAGCCATCTTCCAGGCAGTCCATCAATCTTTTCGGAACAGATAGTATCCTCTATGGTTGCCTTAAGGGAAAGTTCTTTTGCTTTGGGGTGCATTTCACATTCCTGGGTCAGCATGAAACGGGTTCCCATGGAGATTCCATCTGCACCAAGAATCAGGGCGGCGGCTAGGCCCTTTCCGTCGCAAAATCCCCCCGCTGCAATAATTGGAAGTTTTGTTTGACGGGCAATATAAGGGAGGAGAACCAATGTCCCCACCTCTGCTCCATGCGCTGCTGCCTCGTGACCTGTAACAACCAATGCATCTGCTCCACCCATCTCTGCTCTGAGAGCATGCTTCTGGATGGCTACCGTTGCTAAAACCTTCCCCCCGTATTCATGGGCCGCTTTGATGATCCAATCCCCTTTCCCCAAGGCAAAATTGATAATGGGGACTTTTTCTTCAAGAGCAATCTCAATATTCTCCCTTGCGTTGGGAAAGATCAGTGTAGTATTCACACCAAAGGGTTTATCGGTGAGGTCTTTTATCTCTCTCAGTACATTCCTCATCTGATGTGGAGCATAGGCAACAGAATTTAGCATCCCAATCCCCCCTGCATTGGATACTGCGGCAACGAGTTTAGGTAAACTTATGAAGGCCATTCCCGCAAGCATAATTGGGTGTTTAACTCCTAAAAGTTCTGTGATTCTTGTTTTCATGAGATCCCCCTTTTTAAAAGGAAGTGAAAGAATTAAAATAATCGGGAAAGATTATTACAGATTCAGGAAGGTTTTGCAATTTGTAATGTCCCACTGAAGGGGGGATTATATGAGTGAGGGGTTACTGCGATTTATAAATAATGCTTGTAGTTTGAGGTAGAATATGGTAACTATCCATAAAGCCTTTTTGGTTGAGGAGGGAAACAATGGGACTATATAAAGTGATATTCTTAGGGTTGAAGGTTGCGGGTCCTGAAGAGGAGGCTCGATTGCTGGGAGGGCTTCAGAAAAAATTTAATCTCTCACCCGAGAGGGCAGAAAGCCTACTTCAAAGAGTTCCCATTGTTGTAAAGAAGGGTATTTCAAAAGAAGAAATGGAGAGGTACGTCAAGGCCTTTGAGGAGATTGGTGGACGGGTGAAGGTCGAAGAGGAACCCTCACCTGAGGCAATAGAAGTTTCCATGACTCCTAAACCAGAACCTCCCCCTCGATCTGAAAAGAAGCCATATACAGGACCAACGGTCACCTGTCCTCAGTGTGGATTCGAACAGCCTGAAACCGATGAGTGTGTTAAGTGTGGGATCATCATTTCTAAATATATTCAATATCAGCAAGTGGCTCAGTCCTTAGAGGGGAAAATCCGGGAAATTACAACTGAAGAAGATAAGGTTTCATGGGAGAGTGGAGAAGGAATCGTGGGTGCATTTGTCAAGACAACTCGAGAGTCTCTTTTTTCCCCAACTCAATTCTTTAGAAAGGTTGCAGTTGGGGAGGGTTACTGGACTCCTCTGATCTATGGGGTTATCGCGGGAATCATAGGAACGTTTGGTTCCATTCTTTGGCAATGGCTTCTGATGGCCCATCTTATTCCTCTACCAGGACCATTCGCTGCCATTCCTCTCGGGTTTATCCTCACAGTGATCCTTATAGCGATGCCATTTCTGATTGCCCTCTCAATATTTGTTGGAAGTGCCATAAACCATGTCTGCCTGATGATTGTAGGAGGGAATAAAAAGGGATTCGAGGCAACCTTTCGAGCGATTTCTTATGCATGGAGCGGTTACCTCTTTGGGATAATCCCAGTGATTGGAAGCACAATAGGAGCAATCTATTCGCTTGTTCTAATTATTTTAGGAATCAGAGAGGGTCACGGCATTACAACTGGAAAAGCGGTTTTAGCAGCACTTCTCCCTGTGATTGTAATCGCTGGCCTTGGTATAATTGCGGTGATCCTCATCCCCTTGTTTTTGGGTTCGGTGAGGTTTTTTGGGGGTGGAGTGGGGGTATGAATTAATAGAAAGATCGTTTCGAAACTAATGGAAGGGGGTTTTAAACCCCCTTTTGTGTTGATTGGGAATGGAGAAAAAAGGGGAGTGAAATATCCATTTGGATTTCATCTCTATAAAAATGGGAATGGAGGCAAAGAGGTAGGGATGAGGAAAAGAAAGATTAAGGGAAAAGGGGAAATCCTGATAGAGGAAGAGATACTCCAGTTGATGGAGGGGGAGGATCGTCCACTGCATCTAAGGGAAATTCTTCAACGCCTCGGGTTGAAGAAGGAAGAGAGGAGGAGGCTCAGAGAGAAGTTAAAGGGTTTAATCAAAGAAGGAAGGATCATTAAAATTCGAGGAAACCGATATGGTCTACTTCAGAAGATGAGCCTCACGATTGGGAAGTTAAGGTGTCATCCAAATGGCTATGGGTTTGTCACTTCAGAAAGAGAGGGGGAAGAGGACATTTATATTAGCCCTCGTAATCTTCGAGAGGCCATGCATGGAGATCGAGTTGTGGCAAGGGTTGAGTCTGTCCGAAAGAAAGGGAAAGAGGGAAGGATCATTCGCATCCTTGAGCGAGGAACCCGGAAAGTGGTCGGCAAGTTTATGAAGGCAAAGAATTATTCTTACATAATTCCCGAAGAAGATAGAATCCTTCATGAGCTCTTTATTCCAGAGGGAGAGACGAAGAGGGCCAAACCCAATCAATTAGTGGTAGCAGAGATAACCAGGTATCCCACAGAGAGGTCGAGACCAGTAGGCAGGGTGACACACATCCTTGGATTTCCTGAAGATCCAGAGATAGAACCCCAGATAATCATCTATAAATACGATCTTCCTCATCGTTTTTCCTCTTCCGCCATAAAGGAAGCAAGAGATCTTCCCGCCATTCCTTCTCTTCGTGACTTTAAAGATCGTGTAGACTTGAGGGGTATTATTACCTTTACAATTGATGGAGAGAATGCAAGGGACTTTGATGACGCGGTCTCGATAGAAAGGGATGAAGATGGAGGAATGAGGCTTTACGTTTCAATTTCTGATGTGAGCCATTACGTTCGAGAGGGGACCGCCTTGGATGAAGAGGCTTACCTTCGAGGAACGAGCGTCTACTTTCCAGATCGTGCGATTCCTATGTTTCCTCCAGAACTCTCAAATGAACTCTGTTGCCTTCATCCAATGGCAGACCGACTTACAATGACTGTGGAGATTAGATTTGACAAATGTGGTGAAAAGCGAGAAGTCCGATTCTATCCCAGTTTGATCCGAAGCAACGAAAGGTTGACCTATACTCAGGTGAAAAGGATTTTGATGGATGGAGATAGGGAATTAAGAGGAAGATTTGATCACCTCATTGCCTCGTTGGAACTTATGGCTGAGCTCTCTCAGAAGATTAGGCAGAAGAGGATGGAACGGGGGGCTCTGGATTTTGATCTCCCAGAGCCAGAGGTTATCATTAACCTCCAGGGCGAGACAGAGGATATTGTACGGGCAGAGAGAAACCTGGCTCACCAGATCATTGAGGAATTTATGATTGCTGCGAATGAAGCGGTTGCCAAATTCGCTAATGAGAAAGGGGTTCCATTTATCTACCGTATCCATGAGCCTCCTAAAAAGGAGGCAATGGAAGAGTTTAGAAGATTTATATCTCATCTCGGATATAAAATGAAATGGGAAGAGAACTATTCGCCAAAAGTTTTACAAAGGATACTCCTCGAGGCAAAGGGGAAGCCCGAGGAGGTATTAATCAACAACGTTCTTCTTCGGTCGATGAAATGGGCAAAATATTCAGCGACAAATGTAGGACATTTTGGATTAAGCAAAGATACTTATACCCATTTCACATCTCCCATCCGTCGCTATCCCGACCTCATTGCCCATAGAATTCTCAAAATGGTTCTATTGAGAGACAAGGATTTCCCTCCCGAGGATGTTTTGGGGAAAAAGGCAGAGCATCTTTCACAGAGGGAGCGGGTGGCAATGGAGGCGGAGAGGGAGATTTTAGATCGGTATCGCGTCAGGTTTATGAAGGATAAGATCGGTGAAGAGTTTGATGGTGTAATCAGCGGGGTTATGGCCTTTGGTTTCTTTGTAGAGTTGAGGGATATATTTGTGGAGGGCCTGGTAAGGGTGACCAGCCTTAACGACGACTATTATCATTATTATCAAGATAAATATTGCCTTGTCGGTGAAAGGACCCATAGGCGTTTCAGGATTGGAGATTTGGTAAGAGTGAGGGTGGAAAGAGTAGATGTAGAGCGAAGACAGATCGATTTCGGGCTGGTAAAAAAGATAGATGGAGAGGTGAGGAGATAGGAGGTGGGTAAATTGTGATTGCAGATTACAGGTTTGAGAAATTTTTCTAAATCAAACTGCAGCACATCTCTTCGAATCTTGTTTCCAGACCAATCTCTTTTGCATATTCGATTGTTCTCTGGAGAGGATGGGCAATGGTATTTACCCCTGAATCGATACATCCTTTTTCCATTTCCGATTTCCATGGATGGGCCGGTCTGATGCAACCCATCCGAATGGGAATGGTTGGGTTAAGAATCCGGGCTATGGCTGAGATTTTGGAAGTTTCATAAGGCAATGGTATTCTGAAAGAATTTCTTCCAGTCAGTGATTTAAGAACCACCAAGACGATCGTTTGAACCCCTACCCGTGTAATCATATCTAATGCCTTCCATTCCCCTCTGATCTCTCCGAAATGGTGGCCAATAATGATATGGGGAGCGAGATGGTGTCCCATCTCTTTTAACATCCAGAGTGTTTTTTCGTAATCTTCAACTCTCTTTCCCAAATGATAAACCTCTTGAATCGTAGCCTCATCGCCAATGACATCGATCAATATCTGATCCACGCCTGCCTCTTTTAGACCCTCAGCCACTTCTCTTTTGATCAGACCTGTATGAACTATTATTTTAAAAAAGGGGTCTTTTTTCTTTATCGCTTTGATTGAGGGAATAAATTTCTCCAGGGGAACCTCGCCATTACGATCTGCTCCTCCACTGATCAAGACTCCAAGGGCACCTCTGAATCGAAGCCGATCAATGGTGTGAGAAAAAGAGTCAGGATCATTGGCAGGGATCATCGATTCGAGGAGTTTTCCTTGGCAATGCTCACACCGAAGCTCGCAATGACTTCCCGTGACACTGATGGCCGAAAAACGATCATTTTGAAGAGGAAGTGTTGCGTCCTGGTAATTGATAGTTCCGGGGATGGAGAAGGTAAGTTCATTGCCAAAATGAAGTTTTCGGAGACGATAAGCCTCGATTTGGAGTTCGGGAAGGGGAAGTTGGATTAAATGATTAATCATTGTTTTAATTTCTGAATCCCTGAATTCCTAAATTTCTAATTGCTTTCTTATCTCCTCAATATCCTCATTTTCCGGCATGAAAGGAAAGTTACGGATCGGACCTGAAGGCCTCTCATTCCCATAAGGCCTATTGCAAGCCACCTTTCCATCCCTTCCAGGACATCCAGAGGTCATAAAAGGCTCTCCCAACTCGATTAAAGGGTCAATATCCATTCCAAAACCTATCAGTTTACCTTTTTTGTCAAACTCCATTTGATCGATTGATCCCAATCCTTCATTAATAATCCAGCGAGCAAGTTGAATTCTTCGATATTGACCTAAAGGAGGGGGAGGGCGATCTTCCAGAGGGCTTCCTCTTTCAGGAAAGAAGGAGAAGAGATGTGTGGAGGCCCCCATGTCCTGCCCCTTTTGGATTGTTTCCACCATCTCCCTTTCTGTCTCCCCCAAGCCGACGATAAGATGAATCCCAACATAAAATCTTCCAAAAACGTTTGTCGCCATTTCAACAATTTTCCAATATTGATCCCATCGGTGGGGACCATTGACACCTTTTCCTCTCAGACGATCGAATAGCTCAGGGGTGGCTGCATCGATGGCAACCCCGATCCGATCCGCCCCAGCCTGCTTCATCCTTTCGAGAGCCTCAATGTGATGGATGAGGGTTGGCGTGACAAGGACACTGATTAAGAGATCGGTCTTATCTTTAAACTGTTTGGTAAGATAAATAGTATCCTCAAGGGCTCTGGGATGAGTGATCATCGAGATACATACTCGATGGATATGACTTTTGCCTTTTGCCCTCTCAATGATTTCTTTCAAGGAGAAGAGGGGCCAATATACCCGAATGAAGGTCTTTTCTTTTAGGCCTCCCTTTCTCTCTCTGGAAAGGCCACAGAAGGCGCACCTCCCCAGGCATCCTTCTTCGTAGTGGAGAAGGAGATTTAGGCCTTTCAGTTTCGCATTTCTGTAAAAAGACCCCTGTTGAAAGCCCAAGGTAAGAGAGGCAGCAAGACTCGTCTGAATATATTCAGGACTTGTTCTTTGGTTCATGAATTTTCCTTTCACCATCACCCATAAATAGATGAGGATTATTTCTTCGATCCTGATAATATTCTTTAAACCCAACCCATGTCTTTTGTATCAACTCTTTAAAACTAAATCCGCTTTTATTCCAGTTCTCTTCGAGAAGATTTCTTTTTAAAAAACCGTATCGAAGTGACTTTCCAAAAGTTTCGTAGCATTCTTTCTCGTAATTTTTCAGGATTCCAAAGTCCTTACTGACAATGGCCTCTGCCGCAATACGGCCTGCAATCTCACCACTGAGCATGGCATTGAGAATTCCGGCCCCTGTGATGGGATGGGCATGGCCTCCTGCATCTCCTGCGAGTAGAATGTTCCCGAAGACGATACAGCCACGTGGCTCACAGGGAATTGATCCCCCAGTCTTTGAAAGGATTTCAATTCTCGTAAGCCTTTGGGAATCTTTTAAATGATTTAGAAACCGATTGAGCAATTCTGGAAGAAGGGAGGACTTTGAGGCAATGATCCCTATGCCTGCGTTGGCTCTGTCTCCTTTTGGGAAGAGCCAGGCATATCCTCCTTCATAATCCGGATGAAAGTAGATATCGGTATGAGACTGAGGTTTGAAGAGAACGACTTCGTATTGGAGGGCACTCATTTCCTTTAACGGCGGCTGGTTTGTCAAGCGGGCTACTGTTGAATGAACCCCATCCGCCCCGACGATAACTTTTGCCCCAATCCATTCCTCTCGCCTGCCTCTCTGAACGAGGATGCCCTCGGTTGAAACTTGGATTGCCTTTGTTGCTGTAGAGAGTTCTGCACCTGACAGCACAGCAGAGGTTGCCAGTTCTTTGTCGAAGAGACAACGCTCCAGCATATATCCCGGACTTTTTATTTTATAGGTGGTTCGGTCTGGAAAATGAATGACCATTGCCTCTGTCGTTTGGATGATAGCCCTGGAGTTTAAAGAGGTATGGTGAAAGGCCAATTGGGAGACAAGTTCGGCACACTGAACAGGGGTTCCAATCCTTTGCCTTTGGTCGATCAAAAGAACCCTTACCCCTTTTTTGGCGGCTGCACGGGCTGTGATGGAGCCTGCGGGACCGGCGCCAATGACAATCAGGTCATAAGAGGACTTCAGAGGCTCAACCATGGGTAAACTCCAATACCCTCCTGAGAAGAGGCAGGTTAAGATGTGTCTGGTTTTCAAAGTTTCCCAGGTGCGCTTCATTCTCCATGTTCAAATCGTAGCAGGTGGTCCTTTCCACATCCACCAAAATACCTGGAAGTCCAATCCTCTCAAAATCTGGCCTGTGTTTGCCATAAAAAGGCTCACAACAAGAGCCAATAAATCCGTTAATCCCCGACCTTTTAAGTTGGCGAAGGGTTGTTTCAAGGTCCTCATAGTTCTGAATGGTAATGGAGTCCATCCCGAAAGACCTCGCCATCTCCATGGCCTCTCCGATAGAACAACTTCCACACTGATCACACCCACTCTGATAGCGGTATGGACAGTCCACCTTCTTAGCGCAATAAGGGAGGAGAAGGACTTCAGGTCTTTTTATTTCTTTGAATGGCTTTAAGACAGGAAAGAGGTGATCGGTTTCGCTCTCGTTAAAACCAAATGGAAGAAGATCTACTTTCTGAATAGCCTCTTTAAGGACCTGGATGAAATGCTCCTCACGGACTCCTAAAATCTGAGGCTTTTCAGTGGAGAAAAAATTCCGGATGATTTCCTCGATATTGGATGGAGAAGCCTTAGAATTTTTAAGTAGGCTTTCAAGATCGAAGATTGCCCTCTTGGGGTAAGCGAAAAAGTCACCTGTGAAAAGAATCTGGTTAATCACCTGTGTCTTTGTATCAAGGGCAATTGAAACCCTTATCAACCCACCAGGGGCCTTCAGGATAGAGGTGAGGGTCTTTCTCCTCGGGAGGCTATCCCTCACCTTAAAGATATGGGCAGGGGAAGAGAAGTGAGGCAGTTTCTCTTTTAATAGATATTCCTCCTCGGGGGTTAAAGGCTTGGGATTAAATTGAACTCCAAGACTTTCTTGAAAACCTTTGACGATAGCATCTTTAATGTTTGATAACAAAGGGGTTCTGCCCAACTCCCACTTCAGGCAGGTTACCCTATCTTTAACAGATTGGATTTCCTTATCCTGGAGTTTTTCAGTTGGGATTCTCAATGCTCTGAGCATCTCGTCGACATCGAAGTCTACAAGGATTGTTCCCTGAAACAGAATGGCTCCCGAGAGTTCAGTTCCACCTGTACCTGAAATCTTTCTCCCACCCACTTCTACATCATTTCGAGGACGGAAATGGGCTTTTATGCCCAAACGTCTCAGCCCATTTGCCGAGGCCTCGCCCATCTTTCGGTAAAGGTCTTCCACTCTCGAAGGGACTCTCGGGTCTTTCTTAGATATATAAATCTCCCAGCCCAGTTCTGCTTTTCCCCAGTAGAGGGCACCTCCACCTGTAAGCCTCCGGTTGATCTCAATACGTTTCTGACGGCAATAATCAAGGCGAACTTCTTCTTCCACGGATTGGTGATGACCAACCAGTACCGAAGGGGTTTGGAATTGAAGAAAACGAAGGGTGTGAGGGGTCTTTTCCTGGGCTTTTAATTCGAGAAGCACCTCATCGAGGGCCATATTTTCTGAGGCGGAACGGGCACCTGTATCCAATAGCCGCCAGATTTCCATTGGATTTTTCTATAACTTATTTCAGGTCTATCTTCAACGAAAAAATGGCCTTTTTCCTTTAAAGATGTTAGAAAAGGTTAAATGAATAAAAATGGAGGTGGATTGAAAATGGCAGAAAAGAAGGATGACCAAATGGTTTCTAAGAAAGCAAAGGACTATTTTAATCAGGGCTACAATTGAGCGGAGTCGATCTCCTTGAGTTTCAAGGAGTATTTTGGAATTTTAGATCCAATTCTCCCGAGATTGGCTTCAGGATTTGGCGGAGGTATTGGGAGGAAAGGGTCCCTTTGCGGAGCCTTCACAGGGGCTATCATGGCAATAGGGATGAAAATGGGGAGGGTGGATCCCAAGGACATGGATACGATTTCAAGGCTCTATGAGAGATGTAGGCAATTCTGGAGCAGATTCGAGAATGAGTTTGGGAGCAATGTTTGTTACAATCTCATCGGGGTTCATTTGGATAATGAGGAGGAACGCCAAAGATGGTTGGCCTCGGGGGGATTGGAGAAATGTAGCAACATTGTTGAAAAGACGGCCAAGATGCTCTGTGAGTTTCTCAGAGATGGGTAAGGATGATAGTTGTAATCCCTCACTTAAGGGGGAATTATATGAATCGGGTAGGGATATCTCCGAAAATCTTATAAAGCGGGTCGGTTAATAGAATGTCTTATGAAAGAGATTTCATCTAAGGAGATGGTAGCCTTTTCAATACTCAAGGGATTCTGTAGTGAGGGAGCAATCTAGGGGTTTCCGCTATAAGATTTTCTCCGACATCCCTACCCGATTCCCCGGATGA
>JBBIRM010000053.1:0-16285 GCA_037441765.1 Deltaproteobacteria bacterium
AAGTAATATAATTATAATAAAGACTAAAGGGTTTATGTGAAAAATTGAATAGATCCAGGGTAATAAATTTCTAAAGGAGAATACCTCTGGAAGTTGTAATTAAAGGACATGCTGACTTTGAAGCAGAACGAAGAGGAATTTCAGAGTAACTTATAAAACTTGTTGTTATAAATCCACAGTAAAAATTGCCTTCTAAAAAAGGACGTGTTATAGTGCAAAATAAATATTATGACCAAATGGAAAAGAAAGAAATGCTTCTAAGAGTTATAGGAATAGAGACATCTGAAAAATTTGAAGTCGTAACAGTTTATAAGACATCCAAGATTAGTAAATATTGGGTGGAAGGAGATTAGGATGAAAGTCATTTTTGATCCAGAGACCGATACCCTAACCCTTATTCTTAAAGAAGATAGGGTAGCTGAAAGCGATGAGGTAAGAGAAGGCATAATTATTGATTACAACAAGGATGGCAAAATTGTGTCTATTGAGATCCTTGATGCTTCAGAGCCTCAGGGAATTCTTTATGAGCTTAAGAGCAAAGAAAAAGCCCTTGCTTAAGGTGAAGCGTTAAATAAGCGTAGAGAAACAATATGGAAAAAGTAAGAGTCTGGTATGATCCCGAAAGAGATTACCTCGAGGTCATATTCAAAAAAAAAGAAGGTTATTTCAGAGAAACAGAATCAGACCAGATAATGGAAAAGGTTGATATGAAAGGCAATATTATTGGAAAAGAATCAATTAATAATATTTTTATCAAAAATATTGAAAAAATCATAATCACTACAAGCAGAAGATGTGTTGAACATACTGGGGATACGGTGAAAAAATATCCTAAAAATAAAGAGACAGCTGATCATAGCTCTTATTATCTCACTGCAATTGCAGTCATTGACCATCAATTAGGCCCTGACCAATTCTCTCCCGAGAAATTTAATGATCCAATGGTGCTGAGGCTGATAGATAAGGTCGTTCTACAGGGGGATCCAAATTTAGACAAAGTTCGACCTGCTGGCATCTCTGAAATTATAACAAAACAGGGTAAAAGATTTAAATGTCGTATAGATTATCCAAGGGGACACGCGCTTAATCCAATGACGGACGGAGAGATCGTGGATAAGTTCAGGGGCATGGCAAAAAAACATATGGGTGATAAACAAATGACTGAAATAATTGAAACTGTATTTGAGTTAGATAAACTCAGTGATATTGGAAAATTAACTCGGTTGATGGTTTTTAATTTAAACGAATGATTTCAATTACTCCAAAACAATAATCTTATATGGGAGGAAGTGGAGTTATTTGTGGCAAGAATTTTTGAGTACCAGGGAAAGGAAATATTAAAAAAGAAGGGGATACCTGTGCCAGTAGGAAAGCTTGCGTCGAGTCCTACTGAGGCAATGCAAATATTTTCAGAAATAGGAAAACCTGTAGTCATCAAGGCTCAAATCTGGTCAACAGGGAGGTTCAAAGCAGGAGGTATTAAGTTTGCTAATACCTCTCAGGAAGTGGAGGAGGTTTCACGGGAACTAATAGGAACTACAATTAGAGGGTTTCCAGTGGAGAAGGTGCTCATTGAAGAGAAGCTTGATATTGAAAAGGAATTTTATGCTGGAGTGATTGTCAGTAACTCCTCTAAAATTAAAGGCCCTGTAATGATCTTCAGTTTGGAAGGTGGTGTAGGGATTGAGGAGATTACTATGAGAAATCCCGAAAAAGTTGCTACTTTCAATGTAGATTATCTGAAAGGTATGAGCGCAGATGATACAAACCAAATGCTTTCAAAACTCTCTTTTAATGATCAATACTCTAAAGAGTTAAACCTTATGGTTTCTAATATCCTATGCAATCTTTATAGTGCATTTAGAGAGGCGGATGCAAGGGTTGCTGAAATAAATCCATTAGTGCTCACCAGGGATAAAAAGATTTATGCAGCGGATTGTCGATTCACTATAGATGACAATTCGGTATTCAGACATCCTGAATTTGGAATCAATGTGCCTCGTGATATGGAAAGGCCTTATACCAGGTTAGAGGAAATTGCCTGGGCTATAGAGGAAGATGATTACCGTGGGACAGGCTATTTCACACAGATGTATCCGAAATTGGAGGGGAATGGCTGGATAGGATTTCATGGAATTGGGGGAGGAGGAGCAATGCTTGGAGCCAGTGCTTTTGTTGAGCGGGGTTTTAAAATTGCAAATTATGCAGATACCAGTGGAGATCCAACTGCAAGTAAAGTCTATCTTGTAATCAAATGTATCTTCTCTCAACCCATAGATGGATATGTGCTTATGGGGGCGTGTCTGGCTAATCAAGAACAGTGGCATCACGCTCATGCCATTGTGAAGGCATTGAGAGAAGAAGCAATGATGAGACCAGGATTTCCAATTGTAATTCTGCTTGCAGGGAATAAGGAAGAAGAAGCACATGAGATTATTAAAAACGGACTGGAAGACTTACCTCTTAGATGGGAGCTATATGGAAGGGATTTTATCTATGATACTAACTTTATTGCAGATCGGATAGAAGCCTTGGTTCGACAATACCAAGAAGAAAAATATAGTAAGAGGGAATAAATTTCCATGGAAACAAATCTATTAGAATTTGAGACAAAAAAGACTAAGATTACAATCGATTATGACCGATGTGAACCAGCAAAGAGAAATATTTCTAAACCTTCCTGTGGGTTTGCCTGCGTTAAAGCATGCAGGTTATACGGGCGAAATATCTTAAAAATTGAAGGTAACAGACCTGTATTGGCTATTGTTGATCCACAGGAGATTAAACGACTTGATAATGAATGCCTTGGCTGCGAATACAATTGTTGGTTACGGGGAACAGACTGCATCCATATTGAGATTCCTTTGGAAGGACTTGAGGATTACAGAAAAGATTCATTGGGAGGATAAGGATGGCAATCATTGTGGATGAAAACACAAGGATGCTTATCCAGGGAATCACAGGGAGATTTGGCCAGAACGTGGCTAGAAGGATGGTCGAGGTGGGTTCAAAAGTTGTTGCTGGAGTTACTCCTGGACGGGGTGGTGAATCAATCTGGGGGATCCCTGTATTTAATAGTGTGAAAGAAGCCATTAAAGAAATAGGAGAAATTGATGCTTCAGTGGTAGTTGTGCCAGGGCCAGAAGCCAAAGATGCAGTGATTGAGGTTTTTAACGAAGGGATAAAGACAGTTCTCATGAGGGTTGAAAGGGTTCCACTTCATGATGCGCTGGAGATAATCGCCCATACCAAGAGATTGGGTATCCGATTGATTGGTCCTGGTTCTGCAGGTGTTGTCAGCCCTGGGAAAGCATCCTTAGGTGGATTGGGTGGATTCATGGGCTCTTCAGATTTACCAAAACTCGCATTTCGACCAGGGCGGATTGGTGTGATTTCACGAAGTGGAGGACAGACTACTACACTATGTTGGGCCGTTTGTAGAGCTGGTTTTGGAATAAGCACAGCCGTTCATCTTGGTTCTGAACCAATCTTGGGAACAACCCTTGCTGAACTCCTTCCCCTCTTCCAATCCGATGAAGGAACAGATGGTGTGGTCTATTTTGGAGAAATAGGAACAGTTATGGAGGAGGAAGCAGCAGAGGTAATAAAAAATGGAGGATATAGAAAACCTCTGATTGCCTATATAGCAGGGAAAGGTCTCCCTCAAGGATTACGTTTTTCCCATGCCAGCGCAATCATAGAAAGAGGAAGGGGATCAGCAGAAGGAAAGATAGAAGCTCTTAAAGAGGCTGGAGCTTATGTAGTTAAAAAACCTGAAAAGATAGGGACTACTTTAAAAAGGATATTTTGAATTACTAATCAAGAAAGGGGATATATTTGAATAAAATTTTAAGAAGTATGCTCTTTGTTCCAGCGAATAGTTGGCGAATGATTACAACTGCCGTTTCAGAGGGAGAGGATGCTGTAATATTAGATCTTGAGGATGCCTGCCCAATGGGAGATAAAGAGACAGGACGAGTTTTTGCCAGAGATTCGATTTCTATGCTCAAGGAGAAAGAAATCGATGTCTTTGTTCGGGTTAACTCCTTTGAGACAGCATTAACAGAAGAAGATATTTCTTATGTAGTCGTTGAAGGACTGGACGGAATTATGCTACCTAAAACGGAATCGAAAGATGATATTATCAAATTGGATCAACTTCTTAATAAAGAAGAGAAAAATAAGAGATTGCTCGAAGATGGAATCGCTATAATTCCACTTATAGAAAGCCCGAAAGGGGTCTCTGCAATTTCTGAGATTATATCAAGCAGTAAGAGGATTATTGGGGTGAGTTTTGGTGCAGGAGATTACTCGAGGGAGATTGGTGCAGGGATGGGGGTAACAAGCCTTACTGCTGATGAATTTTTTCTCATGGCTGCTCATCCTCGAGCCTGCATTGCGCTTGCAGCGAGGGCAGCTGACATTATGGCTATTGATTCTCCTTTTTTTGGTTTGATCACTGATATAGATGGTCTGATTAGAGAAACAAGAAAGGTAAAACTGATAGGATTTACTGGAAAATTACTTGTTCATCCCCGTCATGTGGAACCCGTCAATCAAATATTTTCTCCTACCAAGGAAGAGATTGATTTTGCAAAAAGGGTCATAGAGGTTTATGAAGAAGCAAAAACAAAGGGCTTGGGTGCCACTTCCATCGGTGGAAGAATGATTGACTATGGTTCCTATCGAAGAGCACTTAATTTGATTTCCGTCCATGAAGATATAACCAGAAGGAAAAGAAGAAAAGATTAGTATCCAACTTTCAGGAAATGAAAATGGGGCCAATTTCTTCAATTTATGCAGATTTTATAATCAGCACCAATTATGATCGACTAAAATCTGAGATTATTCTTCAGGCGAAGAAATTGATTTTAGATTTAATAGGTGTCTCATTAGCTGGTTACAAATTGATGGAATTTCCAAGAATGATTATTGAGTATATAGCAGGTTTGGGAGGGCTACCAGAAGCAACTGTTATTCAAACAAAGAGAAAATTTCCTGCAATAAATGCTGTATTTGCAAATGCTTCCTGTGCTCATGCCCTGGATATGGATGATGGCCATCGTTTTGCTGCACTTCATCCCGGGACAGTTGTTATCCCCACTGCCATAGCTACAGCAGAACTATCAAAAGCGAGTACAAAGGATTTAATAACTGGTGTCATAGTAGGATATGAAATCATGATCCGTATTGGAATGTCCATCAATCCTTCAAGCCTCAATCGTGGCTTTCATACAACAGGCATAATCGGACCCTTCGGAGCTGCAGCAGCGGCTGCAAGTATTATGAAGTTAAGCAGGGAAGAGACTATTGGAGCATTGGGTTTAGCTGGCCTCAAAGGGTCTGGTCTTTTACAGGTAAATCACGATGTGGGAGGAACCAAGGTTAAGCCGATCAATCCAGCAAGAGCAGCCCAGGCAGGTCTTCTCTCCTGTATCCTTTCAAAAAAGGGAGCTAAGGGACCATTGGAAATCTTCGAAGGAGAGGATGGTTTTTTCAAGGCTGTCACCGATGAAGTGAAAACAGACCTATTAACTAAAGATTTAGGAAATGAATTTGAGATTCGCAATACATACATAAAATTTTATGCAGCATGCCGGCATGCACACGCTCCCATAGATGCTGCCCTGCATGCGTTTCGCAGGAGTCAGATTGATCCGTCAGAAATAGCCAAGATTAAAATTGAAACATATCCTGCGGCAATTCGACTTGCTGGAATTAAAGATGTTACTACTACTTCCGCTGCTCGGTTCAGCATTCCTTTCTCAGTTGCCCTTGCACTCATAAAGAAAGGGGGAGAAGCAGATAAGTATTCCGAAGAGAATATTATAGATGAAAGCATACAAAGGCTATCCAAAAAGGTTGAATTATCGGTAGGAGATAAATGGGAGAAAATGTATCCCAATAAAAGAGGGGCTACAGTCCGTATTATAGATAATCAAAATAGAGAGTGGTTTGCTGAAGTTGATTTAGCAAAAGGAGAGCCAGAAAACCCTGCAAGATTGGAAGAGATATATAATAAGTTCTATATTAATGCTTCACTTCTTAGGGAAAAAGATAGGCAAAAACTTAGCAAAGTTATTATGAACTTAGAAGAGTTTTCTATCGATGACTTAACCACCTTACTTTAATTTTAGATTGGCAGCTTCTGATCATTAAAAACTTTTAGAAGTTAAAATGATAAATATATTTGATTAAATCTTTATATAATAATAAGGAGAATAATATATTATGGTGAAATCAAAAACCTATAAACTGAAGGCAATCGATATAGTTACTAATTTATACACGAGGGAAGTTGTCCAGATATTACTTCCCACATTAAGTATTGGGAAGTGAGCATGAATTGAAAGAATCAATGGTTCAGAGGATAAAGAGCGAAGGCGAAATTTCATGGGATGTGGAGACAGATGTGGCCGTTGTGGGTGCAGGGGCTTGTGGGATGATCGCTGCACTGGCAGCGGAAGAGAAAGGGGTAGAGGTTTTACTTCTTGAGAAGGAGAAGAAGGTAGGTGGAAACACCTCTCTCAGTCAAGGAATGATTCCTGCTGCTGGGACCCGCTTCCAGAAGGCAGCTGGTATTGAGGATTCTCCCGAACTTATGGCTGAAGATATTCTTAAGAAAAATAATTATGAAAGCGATCCTGAAATTACCTTTCATTTATGCAAAGAATCAAAAAACCTTGTTGAGTGGCTTGTTGACTCAATAGGAATTCATTTAGATATTGTTACAGATTTTATCTACCCTGGTCACTCCCGACATCGCATTCATGCTCCTTCCACTCGTAAAGGAGAGCAGATTGTAAAAGAGTTACGTAATGTCATTTCCAGTAGGAAAAACATACTCCTTGTTACTCAGGCACCGGTCAGGGATTTGATTGCAATTGAAGATGATGGAAGTGTTATAGGGTTGGAGGTCGAGATTTTTGGTCAGAGAATCAATAAGGTTCGAGCTAAGAAAACGATCCTTGCATGTAATGGTTTCGGGAACAATAAAGAGATGTTGAAAAAGTATATTCCAGAAATGGCCGATGCCTTCTATTTCGGACACGAAGGGAATACAGGAGAAGGAATATTATGGGGCATGGAATTGGGAGCTGCCACCGAGCATATGGGAGCTTATCAAGCCCATGGGTCTGTTGCATTTCCTCATGCTACACTCCTCACATGGGTTGTAATTGTAAACGGAGGTTTTCAGGTTAACAAACAAGGCAGGAGATTTTCAAATGAATATACGGGCTACTCTGAGCATGCAATTGAGGTCCTCAATCAGGAAGATAAAGTAGCAATAGAGATTTTCGATGAAAGGATTTATCATTCAGTATTGGGTTTTGAAGATTTTAATCAATGTGTGGATATAGGTGCTGTGAAAAAGGCAGAGACGATTGAGGAATTGGCTGAAATATTTCAGCTTCCCTCAGAAGAATTGAAAAACACTCTCGGAGCTTATAATCTCGCTGCTGAGGGGAGAAAGGCAGATCCGTTTGGTCGCCAAAATTTTCAAGGACCGCTAAAATCTCCATTTTATGGTGTTAGAGTGACAGGAGCATTATTTCATACTCAGGGGGGATTAAAAGTGAATAATAAGGCTCAAGTCCTAAGACCAGACGGAAGTTTCATTCCTAATCTTTATGCAGGAGGAGGTGTAGCTGTTGGTGTCTCAGGATCAGGAGTGAAGGGATACTGCTCAGCAAATGGGCTTCTTGCAGCAACTGTACTTGGCAAACTTGCTGGGGATGATGCAGCAAACTCTATCCTAAGAGGTGATAAAAATGCCTGAATATCTTGATCAAATTTGTGATTTTTTAGTGAAGACCAATTTCAATGACCTTAATGCCAATATTGTGGACCAAACAAAAAAAGTGCTTTACGATACAATAGGAGCCATAGCAGCAGGGGCTCAGCATACTGAGCCCAAAGAGATGACCAGGCATTTAAGTTATTTTTCTGGAGCATTCAACTCTACGCTGATAGGGCAGAAGAGGAAAATCGATCCATTAAATGCAGCATTAATTAACGGAATGGCAGGGACATGGCTCGAGTTGGATGAAGGAAATCAATTTGCCCGTGGGCATGCTGGAATTCATGTAATTCCCGCTGCCCTTGCCATAGGAGAAGAAAAGGGAATTTCTGGAAAGGAGCTTATCATAGCCATTGTGCTCGGTTATGAGATTGCTTGCCGAATCGGTATCGCATCTAAACTGAGAATGACTATGCATCCTCATGGATCCTGGGGAACTATAGGTGCTGCAATAGCGGTTGGTAAATTGATGAATATTAATGCCAATGAGATGAAGATATTAATCAATATCTCATCATCTTTGACACTCGCCACATCGAGGAGAACGATGCTTGAAGGCGGGACAGTTCGAAATCTTTATGCTGGGGTAAGCGGTTATATGGGAATTTTAGCTTATTATCTTTTATTGAGTGGATTTACGGGCGAGGAAGATGGTATTGATTCGGTTTATGGAGGTGTAGTTTCTGATTTTTTTAGTCCATCTTTGATGGTAGAGGAACTTGGTTCACGCTACGAAATTACAAGAAATTATTTTAAGCAGTATGCTTGCTGTAGATATTGTCATTCAAGTATTGATGCCATATATAAAATTTTAGAGAAACAGAAGGATAAAAAACTTGCCCCGGAGGCTATAGAAAAAATTGAGGTGGAGACATACTCTTTAGCAGCTCAACTCAAAAACCAATCTCCTCCTAATATGTTAGCAGCTAAATTTTCTCTACCCTTTGCTATTGCAACAACGATTGTTCATGGAAATTCAGGTATAGATAGTTTCCTTCCAGATAAAGTAAGTAAGGTAGAAGTTAAAGAATTGGCCGCACGGATAGAAGTAAAGGAGAATCCTGAATTTACCAGTATGATGCCTTCTCGCCGGCCTTCTAGAGTGACTGTTAGATTGAAAAATGGGGAAGTTTTTAGAGAAACTGTTTTTATAAACAAGGGGGATATTGAAGATCCATATTCAAAAGAAGAACTTGAGAACAAGTTTTTAAATCTTATGTCGCCTATCTATGGAGTTAAAAAGGCTGAAGATATCCTGAAAATGAGTAAAAATATAGAGACATTAGAAAATATTAAAAACTATACAGATGTACTTTAAATGAAACTTAATGACATAAAGGGGGGAAATATGAAATCATACGATCTAGTTATTAAAAATGGTAATCTTGTCATTCCCAAGGTAGGCATTATAAAAGCCGATATCGGTATTTTTAAAGAGAAGATATCAACCATATCAAAGGAGATTGGAACGGAAGGTGTTGGAAGGATTATAGATGCTTCTGGTAAGTATGTTTTCCCAGGAGGTATTGATTCCCATTTTCATATTGGAATTTTTAGACCGATGGATGAAGATGCAATGAGTGAATCCAGATCTGCTGCCTGGGGGGGAATAACTACCATCTGCAGTTATTTTCGAACAGGGAAGAATTATTTGAACAAATCCGGTCCATATAAAGAAATTTTCCCTGAAATTTTAGAGAAATCTAAGAATTCATTTTACACTGATTATGTATACCATATCACTATTATGAATCCTGAACAAATGAATGAAATTGAGATGTTGGTAAAAGAGTTTGGGGTTTCAACATTTAAATATTTTATGTTTTATAAGATGCTCGATCTAACAGGAGCACCTGGAAGTGATAAGTATCTCTTGCTCAATACATCTTATGATCTTGGATTTCTTTATAACTATATGAAAGAAGTTGCCCGTGTAAATGATAAATATAAAGAGTATGGTCGAATAAGTCTGAGTATCCATTGCGAACAGCCTGAAATCATTAACGCAGCCACTCAGTATGTGAGGCAACACCAGTCAGGGAATCCATTAAAAGATTATAGCGATGCAAGACCAAGCTTTTCTGAAAAGATGGCTATTAAAGAAGTTGAAGTTCTTGTCTCCCAGACTAATTGCCCTGTCAATCTACTTCACCTTTCAAGCCTTGATGCGGTTGAGGCAGGTAAGGAAGTTGTTGAGAAAAATCCAGGGCTCAATATCTTATTGGAAGGAACACTTCATCATCTGGGATTATCCAATGAGATTGCCTACGGGAAGTTAGGTAAAGTAAATCCACCGATTCGCGAGAGGCACCATGTCGAAGCATTATGGAAAGCCGTAATTGATGGTGATATTAAAACAGTGGTTAGTGATAGCGCTTGTGCTTCAAAGAAGATAAAAGAAGGTGATATTTGGACTTCTCTTGCAGGTTTTGGTGGAGCTGAAATTATGTTTCCTCTCCTTTTGACAGAAGGCTACAGAAAGCGCGGATTATCGTTAGAAAGGATCGCTGAACTTACTTCATACAATCCAGCAATCTATCACAATTTATATCCCAAGAAGGGAACGATATCAGTTGGTTCGGATGCCGATTTAACAATTATTGACCTTGAGAAAGAAAAAGAGGTATCGGTCGATATCCTCCATTCAGCTCAGGATTTTACTCCTTTTGAGGGAAATAAATATAAAGGTTGGCCAGTATATACAATTCTTAGAGGAAAAATAATATTAGAAAATGATAGAATTATGGGAAAACCCGGGGATGGTCAATATATCAAGCGTCCGGTGAGGCTTCATTATAAAAATGAATAAATATTTCATTAAATTATAAATAGTTCCTAAAAAGGTATAAGGAGGATTGGAATGGATGGTAAAAGCAATTTTAGGATACGATATCATGCCTGGGGTCTCGGTTAATGAATATGAGAAATGGTTAAGAGAGGTTCATCTCGCGGATTTGAAAAGAATTCCTGGACTAAGAAAAGTCGTATTAAATACCGTAAAAGGAATAGTCCAAGGCCATATGACATTTTATCGAATCGCTGAACTTCATTATGATAGCATGGAGGCTTTTGAGAAAGCCAAAATATGGCGTGAACAAAATCCAGTCCCTAAAGAAAGGAGCCCTGAAGGTAAAACAGATTTTAAGTTCTATGTTGTCTGTGAAACAGAAGAGATAAATTTTTAAAGTAGAAAATATTTTCAGGATAAAAGGACAGTTTATGAGCCTTCCTGGTTTTCCTCTTCTCCTTCAATCTATCGTCAATGGGATTCTCATGGGAGGGGTCTATAGCCTTATAGCAGTAGGCCTAACATTGATTTTTGGAGTTATGAAGATCATAAATTTCGCACATGGTTCTTTTATGATGTTAGGTATGTTTATAACCTACTGGTTATATGTTCTTTTGGGCATTGATCCGTATCTTTCTCTTCTTCTCTCAATCCCTTCGCTTTTTATTCTAGGGCTCCTCACTCAGCGTTTTATCATTTCACAGATAATGGATGCACCGGCACATAATCAACTTCTCCTTACCCTTGGGATTTCACTCTTTATAGAAAACTTTGCCCTTCTTATCTGGACTCCAAATTTTAGGAACTTGGAGGTTCCATACTTAAAAAAAGCTATAACTATTGGGACTATAATGGTGAGCCTTCCTAAAGTAATCGCTTTCATTTTTGCCATTATTCTAACAATCCTTCTATATTATTTCCTTAAAAAAATAGATTTAGGGAAAGCCATACGAGCAGCCTCTGAAGAAAAGGAGGGTTCTTTAACCGTAGGAATAAATCTGAGAAAGGTTTATTACTTAGCCTTTGGAATTGGCACAGCGTGTGTGGGAGCAGCTGGGACTCTTACTGCCCCCTTCTTCTATGTTAATCCTCATGTTGGAGGGATTTTTGTTATAACGGCGTTTGTTGTGGTAGTGCTTGGGGGAATGGGAAGTTTCATTGGGGCATTAGTTGGTGGTCTAATCGTAGGCCTGGCAGAATCTGTTGGAGCTGCCTTCGTGCCAGGTCAAGTAAAACAATTCATTATCTATTCCCTCTTTATTTTAATTCTCCTCTTTAAACCAGAGGGTCTTTTTGGGAGAACGAGTGAGTAATAAAACCAAAAGGAGTGAGAAGATTTTTGGAATAATTATACTGAGTGCTATCCTGCTAATTCTTCCCTACTTAATAGGAGATTATATTACATATGTGACAACTATGATTTTCTTTTTTGGATATCTGGGCTTAGCTTGGAACATCCTCGGTGGATATGCAGGACAATTTTCCTTCGGCCATGCAGCCTTCTTTGGCGTCGGGGCCTATACGTCTACTCTTCTTCAGATCCATGGGGGAGTAAATCCGTGGATAGGAATGATTCTTGCTGGGATAGCAGGACTTCTTTTGGGATCATTCATAGGTTACCTATGCTTCCGATATGGACTCAAAGGACCCTACTTTGCCTTGGCCATGTTGGCCTTGGCAGAAATGCTTAGGCTTCTCGCTGTAGAATGGATGACCTTAAGGTATCCTCTGGGTATCTCGATACCTATCAAAGGAGATTCCTTTTTGGATTTTCAATTTAAGAATAAAATACCCTATTATTATATTTGCCTTTTCATGATGGCAGGTGCAATTTACCTAACCCATTACATTGAACAAAGAAAGATAGGTTCTTATTTTAAAGCAATTCGTGAGAATGAAGATTCGGCCCAGGCCTTGGGAATTAATACTTTTAAATATAAACTTGTGGCTATGGCTATCAGCTCTTTTCTTACTGCAATAGGAGGGACGTTATACGCTCAGTATTACTTGATCGTCGAAGAGGAGTCAGTATTTGGAGTGACGATATCTATAGCAGTTCTATTAGGACCCATTATAGGTGGAGCAGGAACGGTTTTTGGCCCTGTTTTAGGAGGTTTTATTTTAGAATTTCTTTCAGAGATGACACGAAACCTTCTTGGAGCTTATAGTGGAGTACACCTGATGATCTATGGTATTATACTTATTTTTGTTATTATATTTCTTCCTCATGGAATTCTGGGGGGTTTGCAATTGGCCTACCGGAGGATCTCAAAAGGAGTATAAGAAAGATATTTATGAGCATTTTAGAGCTAAAAGGCCTTACGAAAACCTTTGGAGGGCTGATTGCCCTTAAGGATATTTCCTTTAGATTAGAAAAAGGGGAGATTCTTGGTCTCATTGGTCCCAATGGAGCTGGGAAAACTACCCTGTTTAACATTATAACAGGTTTTTACCATCCTAATACTGGAGAAGTTCATTTCAATGGTAAAAACATAACTGGCCTTCCACCATACCAAATCTGTAAGTTGGGCATTACTCGGACTTTTCAAATCACTCAACCTTTTACAAATCTCACAGTCTTGGAGAATGTTAAGATCGGGGCTTATAATCGGATATCCTCAAATAGGGAAGTTACTGAGAAAACCCTTAAGATCTTAGATATGGTTGGACTCTATGAAAAACGAAATGAATTGGCTTCTTCGCTCTCAGTTGGACATCGCAAAAGTTTAGAATTAGCAAGGGCCTTAGCGACCCAGCCCGAGATCCTTCTCTTAGATGAAGTGGTCTCTGGATTAAATCTTAAAGAGACAAACGACCTTATCTTTAATATCAAAAATATCCAGAAACAAGGAATAACTATTCTTTGGATTGAACATGTAATGAAGGCTATCATGACAGTTGCCCAAAGGATCGTGGTTATCCATTATGGAGAAAAGATAGCCGAAGGAGTGCCTGAAGAAATATCCAAAGACCCAAAGGTCATAGAGGCTTACTTAGGAGAGGAATATAAAATTGTTAAAAATTAAAGAAATCAATGTGCATTATGGCGATGTAAAGGTCCTTGATGGTATCACGTTGCAGGTTGATGAAGGAGAGATTGTCACTATCGTTGGTGCAAATGGAGCTGGCAAAACAACCCTACTAAAAACCATTTCGGGCATACTTTGGCCTACCAGAGGGGAAATCTACTTTATGGAAGAAAGAATAGACCATCTCTATCCCCACGAGATAGTAGAAAGAGGGTTGATTCGTATCCCGGAGGGGAGGAAGATTTTTCCATCGTTATCGGTCCTCGAAAATTTAGAGCTGGGATCTTATATTGGAAAGGCCAAAATTAAAAGGTCCGAGAGCATGGAGAATGTCTTTTCTCTTTTCCCAATTCTAAAAGAACGTTCCCAACAATCTGCAGGCACTCTTTCAGGGGGTGAACAACAGATGCTGGCCATTGGGCGGGGGCTCATGTCTATTCCTGTACTCTTAATGCTTGATGAGCCTTCATTGGGATTAGCTCCCATTATTGTCAGGGAGATATTTCATACACTTAAAGAGATTAATGAGGATGGGACAACCATCCTCTTAGTGGAGCAGAATGCCTTTACTGCTCTGGAGATGGCCCAAGAAGGTTATGTCCTCGAGAATGGGAGAGTCGTCTTAAAGGGAAAATCAGATGTTATTCTGAGAGATGAATATATTAAGAAAGCCTATCTTGGAATCTAAAAGTTTTCAGCGGGATTTATGAAAAAAGGAGGTGAAAATTTTAAAATAATAATAATTTAAAAATTTCACAAGTGAAAGGAGGGAAAGATAATGGAAAAGAAGGTCAAAAATGATAAAGGTAGAATTAGTCGAAGGGCTTTTTTGAAAGTTGCGGGGATGGCCACTCTGGGCACATCTACGGTTGGATTTCCTGCAGTCCTAAGAGGTGCTGCTCCAAAAGAAATCCTCATCGGATCAATACATCCAATCACCGGTCCATTAGCTTATGATGGCACTTCACTTGCCCAGGCCGTTGAATTGGCTGCGGATCAGAAGAACGCAGCAGGTGGAATAAAATCAATGGGTGGAGCGAAATTAAAAGTTCTCTTAATGGATTCTGAGGGGAAACCTAAGGTGGGAGAGGCAGCTGCTGAAAAGTTGATTCGAGATGGGTGCATTTGCCTTCTTGGTACTTACCAAAGCCCTGTAGCTATGGTCACAACTCATGTTGCTGAAAGACATGGAATTCCACATCTTATCACAGTGGCAGTGGCAGATGAAATCTTGGAACGCGGGTTCAAATATACCTTCCGTGTACAACCAGATGCCACGAACATGGCCGAAATGACATGCAAATACATTCGTCAACTGTCAGAAAAATTTAACATATCCCTTAAAACTATATCTTGCATGCATATCGCCGGTTTTGGCGCAGTCGTCTACAATAAGTTAGTCAGATTTGCTCCGAAATATGGCTTTGAAACAATAGGTAATGTCTCTTATGGTATTGGAGTCTCTGATTTGACAACTGAAATCTCTAAAATCAAAGCCATGAATGCCGATGTAATTGTAGATGTGGGTTATCTACCTGATGGGATTTTGAAAGTAAAGACATACTCTGATCTAAAAGTGGAACCTAAAGGGGGGATAATAGGATGTGCAAATGGTGCATTCAGCAACCCCAGCATGGTGAAAGAGTTGGGGAGGCTGGCAGAATTTATTATGGATGGAAACTATTGGCATAACCCCCGAAGTCCTCTCGCCAGAAGTGTCATCATAGAGTATAATAGAAGATATACAAAAGTTGTCTTTCAATCCCACGCGGTTCATGCATATAATGCAACACTTGTGCTCATTGATGCATTGGAGAGAGTTGGCACCACAGATCCTGCAAAGTTACGTGATGCGATTGCTAGGACTTCTTTGAAAGAACATATTGCTCCAGGTGGACCTATTGAGTTTGATACAACCGGTCAGAATAAGAATGCATTAGCTACACTCCAGCAAGTCCAAAAAAGAGAAATTAAAGTTGTCTTACCTGATGAATACTCTGACGCCAAACCCATATATCCTATTCCTCCATGGAGTAGTAAGGCTTAAAAATGAATTAATTAAGGGGGAGGTCTCTGATCTCCCCCAATCTCATACCTTTAGGTAGATGACTTTTAAATCTTGAAGACAAATTTTCACAGATTATCGAAAGAATCATTTAATAAAAATATTCAAAAATTCATTTTTTTAAGAGTAAATATGATTTAGTAAATCAAAGGGGTGAAATCTTTTATTTTGACAAATAGATTATTGTTTGATATAAAATGATCATGGGCCGGCAATCCAGGGCAGATTTAAAGCGATTCTCATAGGGGAAGACCCTTATTTGATGGAGTTGATTTTATATATTCATCTAAGCCATATTAGGAAGTATGAATGGGAGATTAAAGAGGCTCTTTGGGCCTATAAAAGAGGAAATATATGGATAAGGTCAATTCCTCTATACTGAAGTTGGCACAGACATCATTGTCTCCCTATCATTTGATGAAAACACTGAATTTGGAATCAATGGGTTTATAATAATAAGAACCCCAAAATTTGAATTTGCTTTGTCTCCATATGAAAGGGGAGCCTGGATTAATTGGGATGAAGAAACTGACACTTTGGAGATTATTAAATAGATCACTTGTAAAGATAATGAAATGACATTTGTTTCAAACAACCGATCA
>JBBIRM010000054.1:0-16206 GCA_037441765.1 Deltaproteobacteria bacterium
TAATTCGAAATAAGAAATGAAAACAAATGCGGCAAGGGACAAGCCCTTGCCCTACATTTGAGATTCGTTTAATTTCTCGTAGGGTAAGCCCTTGTGGCTTGCCGAACCCTTATTAAGATGTCATTTATTTAATGCTCCCATTATTAACTTCTTAGTGCCGCATTCGAAGGTTTTGGAACCCCACCTCCCCAGTCTTTCAAGGACTTTTTCAGAAGTCTCTCTTAAAACCCCAAAAATTAGGGACGTTGTTGAAAATATCCACTTTACAAAGGGAGGCGGCCAGAGCTTTCGAGTGATAAACTGGTCATGACTCTTGGGAGATGGTCTCATGTCCTCTCCATGAAAGAGCGTAAATATAGGCCTCTCCATGAGCCCCGTATAGTGGGGAGAGATGAATTTGTCAATCGTATCTTAAAAAAGGGAGATAAAAGATTACGAAGACAGGTTCAGGTAGGGGATAGGAAGAGATGCAAAGCCATCAAACACTACGAATCAAATATATTAAAGTGAATATTTTCAACAACGTCCCAGTGCTTCGAATTTTTGTTTTCTCCAGAAGTGGTAAAGGTAAAGTTGAGCATAACCCGCATAAGGGCCAAAGTGGTTGTAAACAAACTTCTCAATTTCACTCTCCCCTACCCTTTTGCCTTTAAAATAGAACTGTTGCAACCCCTTTTTGATCCAGGTGTCAATGGGGAAGGATTCCAAAAAATCGAGGGAATAGAGAAGAACACAATCTGCTATCTTTTTGCCAACACCTGAATGACTAATGAGGTTCCGCCTTGCCTCCTGATAAGGTAAATCTTTTAATGATAGAAGTTTATTTCGATCTATAGATTTGCCAGCCTCTATTAGATAATTTTTCCTGAACCCCGCCCCTATTGATTCGAGCAGACCGCAATCTCTTAACCTATTAGATTCTGGAAATTCGTAACCGATAAAGTTACGAAATTTGATCTTTTTGCCTGATTTTTGACAGAGAAGTTCAACGATGGTTCGGATGTGAGTAATATTTTTAGCCGAAGAACAGAGAAAAGAGAGAAGACACTCCCATGGGTCCTGACGGATCAATCTCATTCCTGAATATTTCAAAATGGCCTGGTGGATGATATGATCACGGTCTATCTCTTTGAGAATATGCGAGAGGTCTTCTTCCAATCTTAGGAATTGGATGAGAAACTCTCTTTCGATACCCTCATAGAAAAGTTGGTCGCCTTTCTGGGAAAGAATAAATATTTTACCATGAGATTGAATCAGGTAGGAGTCTTCAACTTTAGTAAACCTGAAGAATTGCCCTGATTCTAAGGTATCTTTTAGTGAAAAGGGCCAAAGTCTTATAGATCCACTCATTCCTTCTTTTCTTCAGGAGGACGAACGATGGCAAGGGTATAGGCATCTAACTGGAAGTATTCTCTCGCTACACGGTCTACATCCTCCTTTTTTACCTTCTGAATGTTTTGTGAATAATGCTCATAATGATCAAAACCAATTCCATAGAGTTCGTCAAGAGAGATGAGGTTGGCTTGAGATCCATTTGTTTGAAGACCGATTTCAAAATTTCCAATGAGATATCTCTTCGCCCTTTCAACTTCATCCTCAGTAAGCCCCTCCTCTTTTACCTTTTTCAACTCCCTTAAAACACTTTCAATCGCACGATTAAGTTTGTTAGGATGAGTCCCCATATATACCGCAATGTATCCGCGATCAAGATTTGGGCTCGCCATAAAGGCCAGGGCATAAGCCAGACTCTCCCTATCCCTGAGTTCAAAGAAAAGCCTTCCACCCTGACCTGAAAGGGCTGCATCGAGAACCTCTAAGGCATAGCGATCCTTATCCTTCAAGGCCAAACCAGGAAATCCCAAGACAAAATGGGCCTGCTCTTTCTTTTTAAACACTTCCTTTTTCTTGATCTCTTTGGGGAAGGATTCAATAGAAATCTGAGGGGGAAGGAAGCCTTTCGATGGAAGCCCTCCAAACTCCTTTTTTACAAGAGAAAGTACTTGACTCAAATTAACATCCCCCACAATAGTTAATACCATATTTTCAGGAACAACAGCCTTCTGATAATACTCCTTTAGGTCCTTCTGAGTTATTTTTGAAATCGATTCTTCTGTTCCAAGGGGATCCATTCGGTAGGGATGTCTTTCATATAGGGTGTTACGAAATAGTTTAAAGACCATTTTACCGAGATCATCCTCTTGCTGGCGAATGGAGGCAAGAAGCAGTCGTCTCCTCTTCTCCATCTCTTCTTTATCAAAAGAAGGTTCCTTAAGGACCTCAGCAAAAAGAGAAAAGCCCTCCTCAAAATGGTGGCTAAGAAATGTGAAGGTTAGACCAAAACTATTATATCCAGAGAATCCGTTCAAAACTCCTGCCATCCTCTCCACCTTTTTGGCAATCTCAAGAGCGCTTTGCCTCGATGTTCCTTTTGTAATCATGGTGGCCATAAAATTGTAAATCCCGTTTATCTCTTCATTTTCGAACCGAACCCCCCCTAAGAAGGAGGCCTGAAGGGTGACAATTGGGAGATGGTGATTCTCTTTCACCAAAAGACGAATCCCATTTTCGAGAATGATTCGATGGACCTTTGAAGCCTCTTTTTCCTTTTTCTCAAGTGGTTCTAAAGCCCTCCTCACAGCAATTTCTTTGAGACAAAGATTTTTAAAAAAATCCTCCTTTTCTTGAGGGACAAGAAGACTAATTACCATCCGCGAAGGATTAAGATATTTTTTTATTACCCTTATTAAGTCTTCGCTCTGAAGGAGATGGACCCTCCTTAAATACTCCTTTTCAAATTCCATTTCCCCTGCGACCATCTCATAATACCCTATCTTTCTTGCCTGACCCTGAACAGTTTGACGTGCAAAAATGAGCCCGCTTTCTATATTGACTTTGACCCGGTGAAGTTCCTCTGAGGAAAATCCTTCCTTTTCTAAATGGCTGATTTCCTCGAGAACAGCCCTTATTGTTTCCACCACCTTTTCAGGAGAAAGTGTTGCCTCTATGAAGAATCCTCCTGGGTCTTTTGGAGTATAAGAAGATGCTGAAATGGAATTGACCAACCCCTTTTCCAATTTGACCCTCTGAACCAGATAGGAAGCCTCTCCTCCCCCAAGTATATGAGAAAGGGCATCAAGAGCAGGAGTATCTTCATGAAGGATGGAGGTTGCTGGGAAGACAAGATGAAGGTATGTGTCTTTAAAATTCCCCGAAGATATCTGAACCCTTACTTCTTTAAGGTCTGGTTCCTTTAACCTTTCAGGGACTTCCTCCTTCTGAGATTTAAATCCTCGAAAGGCTTCTTTGATCCGCTCCTCCATTTCCCGAATTTCGAAGTCTCCAGTTGCTACAAGAATGATTCGACTAGGAATATACCAACGCTTAAAAAAGGTAACCATCTGGTCGCGAGTGATCGAACGAACCGTATTCTCATATCCAATAATCGGCCTCCGATATGGATGTTGTTGGAAAAGAGTGCCCATACTCTGTTTAAAAAGCCTGCGATCTGGATCATCCTCTCCCATCCGAATCTCTTCCAGGATAACCTCCCTTTCCCTTTCCAATTCTTGGGGATCGAATGTAGAGTTTTGAATAGCATCGCTCAGAATGTCAAGTGCGATCGGTGCATAACGGCTCGCAATTGTAATATAAAAGACTGTTTGGTCATAAGAAGTGTAGGCATTGATATAACCTCCCAACGATTCGATCTCCCTTGCCATCTCCCGAACCTTGCGCCTTTTGGTCCCTTTAAATATCATGTGCTCAATAAAGTGACACATCCCTGCTTCTTCATCCTTTTCATCTGCACTTCCCACATTAACCCAAACCTGGAGAGATACAACAGGGGCATTACGATTCTCCTGAAGGATGACTCGCATCCCATTTTCCATAGAGAATCTTCGAAGCCCATCCTCCGAAAAGGAATATTTCCCCTCTAAAAGAGAAAGGATGGCTAAACTGAAAAAGAGGATTATAAAAAGGCGATAGCGCTTCATGGTATTTCCTCCCATTAACTAAATTATAAGGGAGTGATTTAAAAAAACAAAGGGCGAATCCCATAACCTTAGGGATTCGCCCCCTATTTACAAAAGGGAGGGTCCATTTTTTTCAAAAAGTTACCTCAGGAGATGGCTCCCCTTCCTGCCCTAAAGGCCCTGAGGTTAAGTTCGTGGATCCGAGGAGGAAGATGGTTCAGAAGATTCCTTTCCCAGACTTCTTCAGAGATATCAAAGATCTTCGAGAAGGCTCCCAGGATGACCACATTTGTGGCCCTTGAATCTCCACACTGAATTGCCAGATCTAAACCATCAACGGTGTAAACACGACCATTAAAGAATTTCTTAAAGACCCCCACAATATCTTCTGGATACTTCATCTTTCCGAGATTGACAGCAGGTGGATAGATTTCCTGAAGATTAAGAAGAACCTTCCCTTCCTTCTTAAGCCAATTGATGTATCTCAGCCCTTCGAGAAGCTCTAATGAGACCAGATAATCCACATCTCCAAATTTTATAAGGGGAGAATAAACCTTCTTCCCGAATCGGAAATGTGTCGTCACATCTCCTCCCCGCTGAGCCATCCCATGAACCTCGCTCTTTTTTACATCATAACCCATCTCATGAAAGACTGAACAGAGGACATCACTTGCCAGTATGGTCCCCTGCCCTCCCACTCCTGAAAGCATCACGTTGATTACCCTTTCTTCCATCCTATCTTCTCCTTCATCCCTCTCCAGGAACGATCGCTTCAAACTTACAGATCTGACTACAAAGGCCACAACCTGGACATTGTAATCGGTTTATATCCACCACACCCTTTCGTTTATGGCCGTCCTGGGACATTGTCTCCCACTGAGAAACCTCCCTCCAACTGATTGCTGGACAGCCTGCTTCAAGACAGAGCCCACATCCCCTGCATTTTTCTGTTAAAACCATATAGAAAGGGTGCTCAAATTTTCTTTTCACCCTCCGATGAAGCATACAGGGTGAGTTGGTTGTAATGATCACCGAAGGCTCATCCCTCTCAACCTCCTCTTTAATCACCTCCATGGTTTCTTGAATTTTGTATGGGTCAACCTTACGCACATGCTTTACTCCCAATGCCCTGACCAATTCTTCATAGTCAATTTGATGGGTGGGCTCGCCTGTGGCTGTAAAACCAGTACCAGGATGTTCTTGAAGTCCTGTCATCCCTGTCGTCTGGTTGTCAAGAATGATCGTAGTTGAGTTTCCCTTGTTATATACAATATCCATCAAAGGTGGAATTCCTGCATGAAGAAAGGTGGAATCTCCAATGACCGCACAACATTTTCCAAGTCCTTCCTTTCCGAGGGCCTTCATTGCCCCAAAAGCTCCTCCAACCCCGGCGCCCATGCAGATAGTGGAATGGATAGCATTGAGTGGTGGGGCTGTGGCCAGGGTATAACAACCTATGTCTCCAAAAGTGAAGAGCCCCAATTTCTTGATTGCATAGAATAGGGCCCGGTGAGAGCATCCTGAACAGAGGTTGGGGGGCCTTGCTGGGAGCTCCGATGTATTTACCCTTTCTTTTGGGGGCCTGTAATTTCTCCCTTTTATGGCCTTTTCAACCACTTCAGGAGAAAGTTCATAATGGTTTGGAATCACATCCTTTCCATGGGTAACCTTTATTCCCATTGCTCTGATTTCCGTCTCTAAGAATGGGTCAAGTTCTTCAACAATGATGATCTTCTTAACCTTTTTAGAAAATTCAGAGATTGTCTTTTTAGGAAGAGGCCAGACCATCCCCAATTTTAAGTAAGAGTATTGAGGAAAAACCTCTTTCGTATAGTTATAGCAGACCCCACTTGTAATCACCCCGATCTTTGGATCATTTATCTCAATTACATTATGTTTAAATTCATTGGCAAACTCTTCAAGCCTTTTCATCCTTTCCTCAACAAATTTCCGCCTTATCCTCACATAGATGGGAACCATAGTATACTTGGGAGACTCTTTCTTTTCGAGCCCCAGAGGGATGGGCGATTCTATCCGCTCTCCAAACTCAACTGGCGAGAAGGAATGGGCAACTCGAGTTTCTGTCCTCACCAAGATGGGAGTATCAAACTGTTCACTTAGCTCAAAGGCCAGTTTGGTAAATTCTTTACATTCTTGCGAGTCGCAAGGTTCGAGCATGGGAACCTTTCCAAATCTTGCCCAGTGACGACTATCCTGTTCGTTTTGTGAACTGTGAGAGTAAGGGTCATCGGCCACAACGATTACCAATCCCCCTTTTACCCCTGTATAAGAAACTGTCATAAAAGGATCTGAGGCCACATTTAGTCCAACATGCTTCATAGATGCCATGGCTCTTGCGCCAGCAAATGATGCCCCAATGGCTACTTCGAGAGCCACTTTTTCATTGGGAGACCATTCTGTTAAGATATATTCATTATACTCTTGGGAGAGAGTTGTAAGGATTTCACTACTCGGAGTTCCAGGATAGGCGGCTGCGATTTTTACCCCTGCCTCATAGGCTCCCCTTGCAATCGCTTCATTTCCACTCAAAATTTTTCTCATAAATTACCTCTTTTTGTCATATAAAATAATTTGTTATTTTTATCACAAATATAAGATACTTAAAATTTTTGTCAAGAAAGAAAATAGAAGAGGGTTCGGCAAGCCACAAGGGCTTGCCCTACGAGAAATTGAACGAATCTAAAACGTAGGACAAGGGCTTGTCCCTTGCCACATTTGTTTTCTTGTTTTAAATACTTTTTCAGAGATCTTGGTTATCTCTCGAGCGATGTTATTAATGGGGGCATAAAATAAATGACATCTTCCAGTCTGAACCCCCTCACCCTAACCCTCTCCCCAAGCGTTGGGGAGAGGGTTAGGGTGAGGGGGATAATTGTAAAGGATTAATTGCTCAGAGTAATAATTATTTCTCGAGCAATGAAATCTTCCTTAATATAAGTTGTGTCATGTTAGATTTCTCAGAGAATTTCAAGAAAGACCGGTAACTTTCTACTGCTTCTTTTTTTCTACCCAATTTTTCATAACAACGACCTATATTAAAATAGGCAAGGGCAAATGGGCCATCTCCACCCAATTCAAGAACCTTTTGGTATGGATTCAGTGCCTTTTCAAAATCCCCTTTCCCCTCGTAGGCATAACCCAATCCTTCCCAAGCAAAGATTTTAAAAAGTTTCTCCCTTCTCCATTTCTCCAAAAAGGTCTGATACGACTTTATGGCTTCATCAAACTCACCCAAATTGAGATGAATATGGCCCTTATATAGATGAGAAAGTTTACCTGAGGAGGTGCTTGAAAATTTAGTAATGACCTCATCAAATAATGTTAATATATGTTTAAACTGTGATGACTCAATCTCCCGATAAGGAGAGATAGCGACATGATAGACCTCTACAGCGGTGGTAAACTTTAGATAGGCCTCTTTCTCCTTCTTCCTTTCCCCCCTTTGATAAATCAAGATGGAGAGTATAAGAAGAATGAGGATCACCCCTCCTACCACAATCTGTTTTCGATGCTGCGTAATGAAGAGAAGGCTCTTTTGAGCGAAGGTAATAAATTCATCGGGTTCTTTTAATTTCTTCTTCGTGATCTTCTTTACTTTAACCATCAAGGACTCCTTTTAATTTTATATCCAAAATTCTTTCTCGTATTTAATTGTCGATTCCTGATCTCAAAATTCTCTTATCTCCTAAACGAAGGGTGACTTTGATCTGATCAAAGTATTCGATTAATGGAATAAGATATTTTCTTGAGGCTTTTGTCAATTCCTTAAACTGTTGTGTTGTAATCTCACGGTTTTCTTTTAAGTAGGTAACCAATTCTTGCCTTAGACGTTCGAAAGGAACTCTGTGAACGAACATCCCTGCTTTAATCTTGACCACTTTGCCCTCATGAACCAGATGCTCCAGAATCTGCTGGATCACCTCCTCTTTCTCAGACAAACCTTCTGCCAATTCCTTAGGAGAGGGAGGTTGAAGTTGACTTTTCAGAATGGCCTCTTCAACCTGTTTCAACATTCCCTTTTCGTCAAAGGACGAAATCCGATGTTCAGGGAGCCTGATCTTATCCTTTTCCAATACAATCTCTTTCGATTGAATCATCCCATTTAGAAGGATCTGAAAAAGTTTAATATCAATCTCCATAGGAAGTTTGGTCCTCAGTTCCTCTTTGGACAGACCCGATTTCATTGGGAATCGACGATGAAAATCGAGCAATTGATCCAGAACCATCTCTTTAAGTTTTTGGTAATTTTGAAGATCGATGACCTTTACCTTTTCTGGATCGACGAGCAGGATTTTACCAGATTGAATCATATCTTTAAGATGGTCTTCCATCTCTTTAGGGGGGAGAGGAACTCGGTTCAATAGGTTCCTTAAAGTAATTCCTGCTGTCCCTGACCTGAGGATATGACGACGAAGGATCTCGAGACTGTTTCCATTTTTAAAAAGGGTTAATTCATCAATTATTGTTTGAGCAAATCGCCTATGTTTCTCCGGATGGGTGTCTAAGACAGTACCTCCTCCCAGCGTCTGAATAATTCCAGAACCGCGGATCACAAAACGGTCCTGAGGTAAGGCAATTACAGGTCGATCCAATCGAAGTTGAGCATAAGCCTCCTCCCCTGGTTTTAACTCTTCTCGATTAAGGAGAATTATGGTTGCAGTGGTTAAATTTGTTCCAATGTGGAATCTCAATTTGGTGCGGTTTCTCAGGGGTCTTGGTGAACTGGGTAGGTATTCGATATATACATCAAGCACTTGAGTTGGAATGAGGGTTTGGGGGCGAGCGAGAACGTCTCCACGTTCTATCGAAGAGGCCTCCACTCCCTGAAGATTTACCGCCGTCCGCTGTCCAGCAAAGGCCCTCTCCACTGGCGTATTGTAGACCTGAAGGTTTCGAACCTTACCTTCCTGCCCTGAAGGGAGTAAGGCAACGGTCTCACCCAATGATAGAGACCCTGAAACCATGGTCCCTGTAACCACTGTTCCAAACCCTTTCATAATAAAGACGCGGTCAATAGGTAGACGGAATAACCCATCAGAGGGCTTCTCCTCTACTTCAAGGGAAAGGGCATCAAGGGTTGAAAGAAGTTCTGGAATCCCCTTGCCTGTCAATGAGGAGACTGAAATGATAGGGGCGTCCTTTAAAAATGTTCCTTTAATGACCTCTGTGACCTCTTCTTTTACCAATTCCAGTAGTTCTCGATCAACAAGATCAATCTTAGTTAGAACCACCAGTCCTTTCTTAACTCTGAGTAATCTGCAAATATCTAAATGCTCCCTTGTCTGTGGCATCACCCCTTCATCTGCAGCAATGATTAATGCCACAAGGTCAATCCCCCAAACTCCTGCCACCATATGTTTTACAAATTTTTCGTGTCCAGGAACATCGATGATTCCCAATCTTATCCCGCTGGGAAGGTCTAAAAAAGTAAACCCCAATTCGATCGTAATTCCTCTTTCCTTTTCCTCTTTTAATCGATCTGTATCGACTCCCGTAAGGGCTTTCACTAAAGCGGTCTTCCCATGATCGATATGCCCGGCTGTCCCTAAGATTACATGCTTCATATGTCTGCCTTCATTAAAACCTAAAATTTTTTAGAACGATAACAAACTCATCCCCTTATTTCAACATTTAAATTATTTTTTGGATCATCTCCAAAAAAGTTGACAAAATCATGAGGATAAAAGGGGTCGAGGATTCAAGGATTCGAGGGAAATGGTTAAGAATTATAAAGAGAATTTGTAAAGATCATAGCATATATGTTTAGATTAAAAAATGCAGATACAGGGAGAAGTTAAAAGAATGCTTAAGGCAATAATTAAATTATTAAGTGATTAAAATCTTGGGAATTTCATTCTAACAATTTTTATGTAGGGCAGGCCTTCAGGCTTGCATATCTTTTTAAAGCAAGGCTAAAGCCTCGCCCTACAAAATTGGGTTATGGGTGAAAAAATTTTATATATTTTTGATTAGGTCTTTATAAAATATGCACTTGAACCCTTGAATCCTGAAATCCTTGAATCCTTTTTACCAACTAAATTGGAGAAGAACCTATTTTTTAAACCCCTCATTATATAAAAGGGAAATTACCTTTAAATTCTTCAGAGGGAATGTCCCCATTATTAATGAGAACATAAAATAAACCAGGGAAGTGTGAGATGTAGTCCTAATGGGCAATTGCCAGAGGATAACCAATCTAAACTTCATAAAATCTTAAATTCCCGGGGAGTTCTTAAGAGAATTATTTAAAATCAAGGGAAAGAAGGCTATCCATCTCTCTAATGAAGGAAAATCAAGGCTTAGATGGTAACTAAATATCAATGTTTATTTCCTGTGGAAAAATCCCTTAATGGTAAGGCAGCCCTTTTTGAATTCAAAATTTAAAAAGAGGGGAGATTAAATTTTAGTTAAAAATTATTAAAGATTCCAATAAGTTATAAAATTGTTATCTAAGGTCTTTAAAAACACAATATCTTGTGGTAATAATAGATTCCACTAAAAATGTTTGTTTAAAAACTGTTGATTATTTTACTTTTTTAAAAAAATTTTTCCCTTTTATATAATAAAAAAGGAAGGGGGTTTTCCCCTTCCTTTTTTAAAAATGATTATAGGATTCTGAAATATTACTTTACTGCATTCTTTAATAGATTACCTGCTTTAAATTTTGCCACTCGAGTGGCAGCAATCTTAATCTCTTTCCCCGTCTGAGGATTTCTCCCTATCTTTGCTCTCCTCTTTGCAACTGAAAATGTCCCAAAACCTGTCAGGGTTATTTTGTCCCCCTTCTTCAGGGCTTTGGTGACAGCGGCTGTAAAAGCATTAAGTGCTTTTTCAGCCGAGGCCTTTGAGATTTTGGCCTCCTTTCCCATCGTGGCAATCAACTCTGCCTTTGTCATTTAAATCACCTCCTTTTGGATGAATCTATATTAGGATTCTTTAAAAACGTCGTCAATCATAAATCAACCCCATTTTAAAAGTCAAGATTTTATTTTTAGATTTCCCGGGTGGACGAAGGATTTACAAAATGTTTAACTCCTTAGATGAATGACTCCATCAATGTGGAAAGAACTCCCTCTACCCCTTCTGGATTTTCTGATCTGATTTTCCGAAGAGCCCGATCTACCTGAGGGCGAACTCCTGGATTCGAAAGGTCATCTAACGAGCGATAAAATCCTGCTCTCCTTCCAAATCGAAAGTTTATCCTCTCTTCATCAGGTAGAGCCAAATAGCGATCGATCACCGCTAACATCTTCCCTTTCTCTTCAGGCAGCCTACCCTCAACTTCTTCAAGTAAATTTAAGATATGATCGCTTACAAAGTGACTGTTTATCCCATCCAAATTTTCAATCAAAAGCCTCTCTTCAACAACAATCTCGTCATCACTTAGTAGGGTGAACTCACCTCTTTCTATCTTTTGATAAAGGGGCATAATTTTCAATACCTTAAGGGTTCTAACCCGTATAAAATCAGGATCTATCTGGTTGAGAACATTGGCGGTATGAATAGCATGTTCTCTCCACATCTCCTTTCCTCCCAAACCCAAGATTACATATTCGGAGAGTGAGATTCCAGACTCCTTAACTTTTCTCCCTGCCTCGATATGTTCCCTGGCAGTCACTCCTTTCTTCATATACTGGAGAAGATGATCATATCCTGACTCCAATCCGATATGGATTCTTGAAAGCCCTGCACGATGAAGTTCTTGAAGTTCTTCCACCTGCTTTTTTGAGACCGTTTTGGCCCTTGCATAAGTTGTCACCCTTTCCACAGAAGGAAACGTCCTTTTCAAATATTCTAATATCTCTACAAGTTGGTCTGTTTTAAGGATCAAATTATCTCCATCCTGAAGGAAAACATTCTTCATCCCACTGTAAAGCCAAAGGGCAATTCTCGCAAATCCTTCTGGATAATGTTGAGGGTTTTGCAGGATAAGATTCAAGACAGGCCCTGTGATCTCTCCTCCGTATCCACTGGCCCATGAAATTGCCTTCACCTCTGAGACAATCTCTTTTACTCGATCAATATCTTTCTTCACCTCTTCAGGAGTGCGGATGCTAAATCTTTCTTTCTTATAGGTATGGCAGAACTCGCAACGGTTCCATGGACAGTTCCGAGTAACCCTTAAAAGAAGGCTATAGGCTTCACTTGGAGGACGAATCGGTCCCTGTTCAAAGGCTAATTGTTCCATTCGATCACCCCTAAAAAGTTTACCAATAATCTTGAATCTCCATTCTTCAGCCCTCTCAGGAAATATGCCATTCCAATTGCCCCAAGCGATTAAGACTTTAGGGGAAATAAAGAAGATTCATCTTTGGAGGTGCTGAAGGTCATTCGGGTCAATCTGTAAGATCAAAAAGATTTTTTTCTCAATATTGTAAGTCATTCTTTCCAAACGATCCATATATTGGAGGGCCGTTGGGTTTTCTCCATACCTCTTCCTCAGATCGTTAAATCTATCTTTTAATGAGACGATCCGATCGTGCATCACCCTTTTATCAGCATAGTTGACAATCTCTTCTTCAGACACAATAGATGGATCCCCCTCCTTAACCAACCAGATGTGTTGGGCGACTACCTCTCCCACCCTCGAATACCCCATACTTTCAAGTACTCGAGAACCTGTTAAGGCATGATCTTCCTTTGTTATGATGCACTCGGTCTTTGTTAGATCATGAAGAAGAGAGGCAGCCTCGACTAAGGCAAGATCGATCTTTTGACCTCTCTTGTTTAACTCCTCGGATAGGAAGAGGGCCACCCGTGCCACCTCAAGGGAATGGTCAACAATGTTTCCGAGCATCCCAAAGTCGTCCATCAGTCTTAAGCATTCTTCACGATTGGGAATCATGTTGCCTCGTCCGGATTCCTCCTATTTGTTAAAAAAGACTTTCTCCTCTAATGGGTCTCTAATTCCTGAGAGTTTCTTCAACCCTTTGAGGCCTTCTCTGGGATGACCCAATGCAATCACTGCCATCAATTCTAATTCTCCAGGCGCCCCCAACAACTCGGCCACCTTCTCTTTATTCTTCAGGATTTCTCCTAACCAAATACCTCCCAACCCCAACGAGTGAATGGTGAGGAGCATATTCTGGATTGAGGCGCCTATGGCCTGGACATCTTTGGTTCGATCGTAACTCCTAAAATGGTCTAAAAAGACAGCAATGCAAACTGGGGCTCCCTGAATAATGGAACTGTAATGGGTGAGGGCAGAAAGAGATTTCTTCAAAGAAGGGTCTCGAATGATTGCAAATTTCCAGGGTTGGTTGTTTCTTCCAGATGGAGCCCATAGACCCGATTCAAGAATTAGATTTAACTCATCATCCGAAATTGGCCTTTTATCGAATTCCCGAACAGACCTCCTTGTCCGAATCGTTTCAATGACCAGATTCCCCTCTTTCATTATTTTCCCTTTTTTTCATTAAGACATAATTGGAAAGTAATCTCTAATTTATCAGGGATACTGAATGATCAAATGTCCTATTATTTTCTTTCCTCTGAGATTGGTGATCTTTACCTTCCAGGATTTCTCCTTTAAATCTACTTCTTTTGAGATAGGGACTTCCACCCTCAAGGGGCTTCTCCCCGAAAGCGTAAGTCCCTTATGAACTTCCACTGGGGGATATAGGGATAGGATGAGAGGCTCCTCACCTCCCTCCCATCTCATTTCGGCCTTAATCTTTTCACCCTGCCTCATTTTCTGAGAGGATGGAATAAACGAGTATTCTTCTCTTCCAAAGGCCTCCATTCGAAAAGGAAAAATGATAAATGTCCTCTCCAGTATATTATTTTCCAATCTTATATCATCGGAAGAATATCTTGGAAGAACTGTTATCCTTACTCTCGAAATCCCTGTGATTGATATTCGATAAGGGGGTTCGAATGTGTACAAGTTCCCAAAATTGGCTTTTAAGGGCATAAAGGTGAAATGATCAAATTCTGAAACCTTCTGTCCATTCACTAAAATTTGAACCTGTAAGGTCAAGCCCTTTCTGAGATCCAACTCCCCTGCATTTGATAAAATCACCAAGAGGCCTAAATCCTCTGTCAAAACTAAATCCTTTACCACAATATCAGGCCCACTCGGAAAAATCTCTATTGTCTGCTCTAATCGATTGTTCTCTTTATTCGATTCCTCCACTGATGTAGATATGAAGGCCTCAACCTTATGCCTCCCAACCAGATTTAAGGGAAATAGAAAAGAGATCCTTCCTTGAGGTAGAAGGGTATCCTGATTTAAAAGATCTCTTAAAGGATAACTTTCTCTCAAATGCCCCTCCACAAAAAGTTTAAGAGACCCTTTTTCTAATTGGAAGGCTTTCTCTCCAAGATTGGCAATAGTTCCCCCCAGTCTCTTTTGCGGGCTTATAAAGAGCTCAGTAATAGCAAGGTCAGGAAGTAATGGAGGTGAAGGCTTAACCACCTTTCGCTCAAAAATTTTACTCATCACATTATTCGATTCATCTCTATCACTCATTTCTTCTTTCAGGTTTAGAATGGCCTTCACTTCTTCCCTCCCGATCAACTCCACAGGGGTGACATAGGAAGCTGAGCCCCCAGGTGAGAGAAAACTCTGGTCAGGTAGATCTTCAAGAGATCCCTTCCATTTCAAACTATCTCCAAAAAAAATTATTAGATCCCCTGCCCCGGGTGGAGCAGCCCCTTCTCCGATATTTGAAATCTTCACCACCAGCCTCCCTGATTTATCAAGAAAAAGATCAGAGATAGTCAGGTCAGGAAGAGGAATAATAGTTGGCAAAGTTAAAGATGGCAAGGTTGTAGGAGGTGGAGGGGAAGGTTTGGGGGTTGAACAAGAAATAAATAATATTATAAAGGCGAGCAGAAAAATCGCCTTGACCATTTAAGAATTCTCAGCCTCCTCAGAAAAAAAATAACGCAATGATCGAGGAATTGCAAGAGATTTTATTTAAAGAAGGAAATTCCTTTTGAGATCTCCTTTTAGATATCTGAAAAGTATTTAAAAGGAGTTTTATAAACTCTCCCCAATCTTTCCATGACTTTTTCAGAGTCTCCCTTTTTTAACTTGACACTCTTAACCTAACATTGTATTTTTTAGGCGTGAAAAATTTTATTGATCTTAGAAGCGATACAGTGACCAAACCTACACCTGAAATGCGAAAGGCGATGGCTGAAGCAGAGGTGGGGGATGACGTATATGGTGAAGATCCCACTGTCAATGCCTTGCAGGAGAAGGTAGCCAAACTCCTTGGAAAAGAAAGTGCTCTTTTCGTTCCCTCTGGAACGATGGCCAATCAATTAGCCATCCGATCTCAAACTCAACCTGGAGATGAAGTCATTATAGAGGCCACCTCTCATTCCTATAATTTTGAGGGAGGGGGTGGCGCAGCCCTTTCAGGAATTCAGTTCAATTGTCTAAAGGGGGATCGAGGAATTCTTGAGCCATCACAGATTGAAGAGGCGATTCGTCCTGATGACCACCATTATCCTGTGACAAAATTGATCTGCCTCGAAAATACACATAACCGTGCAGGTGGGTCGATCTACCCATTAGAAAAAATGAACTCTATCTATGCCCTTGCAAAGTCAAAAGGGCTCCTCGTTCATCTCGATGGGGCCAGGCTATGGAATGCATCCGTTGCCACAGGGATAAAGCCTTCTGTCTATGCCCAGTATGCAGACTCTGTCTCTGTCTGCCTCTCAAAAGGGTTGGGTGCTCCAGTAGGTTCACTCATTGTTGGATCCAAGGGATTGATCGACCGCGCCCACCGATTTCGAAAGATGTTTGGGGGTGGGATGAGACAGGCAGGAATCATTGCGGCTGCTGGGATTTATGCATTGGATCACCATATCGAAAGACTTCGAGAAGACCATCAAAATGCAAAACGCCTGGCAATGGGTTTAAAAGAGTTTAAGGGAGTATCAATCAACCCCAATCACGTAGAGACCAATATTGTAATCTTTGATATTTCCCAAACAGGGATAACCTCTTCGCAATTGGCAGAAGCCATGAAGGCAGAGGGGGTTCTGATCCATCCCACTGGCAAGACCCAAGTTCGACTGGTGACCCATCTTGATGTTTCAAAGGAAGATATTGAGATCGCCCTAAAGGTCTTTGAGAAGGTATTTGGGTATTAGAGTTTGATAATTTTTGATAATTATTGATGATTTGAATATGGGGATTTCTTTAGACATCTATTAATTAACAAGGATTCACGAGAAGGATGAAAACAGAAAT
>JBBIRM010000055.1:0-16048 GCA_037441765.1 Deltaproteobacteria bacterium
TTTATTGTTCATACTAAAAAATTTTTTCCCACCCCTAATTATGACACAGTCTCTTTGGGGAGAGGGATGGGGTGAGGGGTGAAAATGTTCAGGACAATCATTATCGAAGACAGCAATCTTTATCGGCGCCTCCTAAAAGAAACCCTTCAAGTCAGTTTCCCAGATATGGAAGTCTTAGAGGCAAAAGATGGGGAAGAAGCATTAGCGTCTATTACCCTAACTCCTCCCCAACTAATATTCATGGATATCAAACTTCCTGGATTAAGTGGCCTCGAACTAACCCGGAAGATAAAAGATCAATATCCAGAGATTACCATTATCATCCTCACCAGTTATGACTTACCTGAATATCGGGAGGCAGCCTACCAATACAGAGCAGATCATTTCCTTTCAAAATGTTCGACAACTAAGGAAGGGATCATCTCACTGGTCGAAACCATCCTTTCTCAACATCCAATGAATATGAAATAAAAGTAAATTACAGTATCCTGGCTCATAAATTACTGTATATACCTGATTCGACTTCTCTTCCTCATTGTGTAATAATGTATTAAAAATTTTTAAATCCTACTTAAGGAGGTTCTATTATGGCAACAAAAATTATATGGGAGACTGATATGGAGAGCGCCCTTAAACGGGCAAGGGCAGAAGGTAAACCAATCCTGCTCGATTTCTATAACCCTAATTGAATTGGTTGTCAGCAGATGGATGCCGTGACGTATCCTGATGATAGGGTAACGGATTTCATTCAAAATACCTTGATCCCATTAAGGATCTCTTTTAATGCACAACCATTCGCTTCTCAGTTCAATCTGAAATGGACTCCCACGCTCATTGTTCTCGATTCACTGGGTAAGGAACACCAAAGGACCGTAGGCTTTCTTCCCCCAGAAGAGTTGATCCCCTCACTTCTATTGGGCATCGCCAAGAGCCACTTCGATCAAGAAAGGTTTAATGAAGCGCTATCCATGCTTGAAAAAATTATTTCAGATCATCCCGGTAGTGGTTCAGCTCCTGAAGCCATATACTTACGAGGGGTTTGTGGATATAAAAATACTCATAACCCTAAACCGCTCAAGGAGGCTTTTGAATATCTTCAGACCCATTATCCTTCCAGCGAGTGGACCAAACGGGCTTATCCCTACCGGTTATTATGAGGGTCGCCGAGGCAAATGAAATTGCAATAAACGCTTGGGGAAGAGGGTTATAGTTCAGACTGGAAAAGGCTAAAGCCTTGCCCTACGAAATTCGTTTATTGTGAAAAAATTTTTATATATTTTTAATTAGATCTTTATAAAATAAACACTTGAACCCTTGAATCCTTTTTATTAATGGGAGCATAAAATAGAAGGTTTGGCAAGCCACAAGGGCTTGCCCTACGAGAAATTAAATGAATATCAAACGTAGGGCAAGGGCTTGTCCCTTTCCTCATTTGGTTTCTGAAATAACATAAGGCTTGCCAAACCTTCTATTTCCTGACGGTTAAATATTGTTTAAACTCCTTCAACTTTTTATCATCGATCCCCCTAACCTCCTTCAGTTCTTCAATCGATCGGAACCCACCCCTTCTTTCACGATAAGAGATAATCTCCACTGCTAAGGTCTCCCCGATTCCAGGGATCAGACAGAGGTCTTCAATTGTTGCTCTATTTATGTCAAGGGGGATAGAAAAGACGATCAGTTTTTTTGCTTCCATCCTACCTACTCTAATCTTTATCTCCTTAGAAGAGACCTTTTGAACATTGAGAAGGGTTCCTGTTTCAAGAGGTTCTGAAGATAAATCCTTTTCGAAATTGTAATCCTCCTTTAACCCTCCAGCCTTTTCAATCGCTTCTCTTAGAGTGGGTGTGTGCTTGAAAATATAGACCCCAGGCTTTTTAACCTCTCCAACAACTTCTATAACTGTCTCTTGATAAACCTCCTCAGGTGGGAGGGGAGACCGATAATAAAACCTGAAGTAAAGGAGGGCGAAAAGAAAAAGTGCCAGAAGGAAAAGTATGATTTGCTGGCTTAGGGGAAAATATTCCAGAATCCTCATCCAGAAATCCTTAATTACTTAACCTTCTTCTTGTTTTAGCAGTTTGTAGTCGATGGAGTCAACGAGGGCCTGCCAGCTTGCCTCAATGATATTCTCTGAGACCCCAACGGTTCCCCAGGTTAATTCACTATCCTTAGATTCAATCAATACTCTCGTTCGGGCCCCTGTTCCTTCCTTAGTGGAGAGGATTCTAACCTTGTAGTCCAGAAGTTTTACCTCTCTGAGTTCAGGATAGAATTTTTCGAGGGCCTTTCGAATCGCATTATCCAGTGCATTGACCGGACCATTTCCCACAGCAGCGGTATGTTCAACCTGATCACCCACCTTTACCATGATGGTTGCTTCAGAGTAAGGTGGTCCCCCTTCCTCCTTCTTTTCGACGATGACGCGAAATCCCATCAATTCAAAGAACTTTTTATGCTGGCCCAATGCCTTTTTGATGAGGAGTTCAAAGGAACCTTCAGCACCTTCAAATTGAAATCCTTCATGTTCCAAGCGTTTAAGATGATCAAGGATCTTTCTGACATTGGGATCATTGCTCTCCAAGTCGATGCCAAATTCAACCGCTTTGTAGAGGATGTTCGATTCCCCTGAAAGGTCGGAGATTAGAACCCTCTGACGATTTCCAACCCTTTCGGGTTCGATATGTTCATAGGTGCTTCCTTTTTTTCGAATGGCGCTGACATGGACCCCTCCCTTGTGGGCAAAGGCGCTATCACCTACATAGGGAAGATATTTATGATGGGGGAGGTTGGCCAATTCTGAAACAAAACGGGAGACCTCTCTCATCTTTTTTAATTGTGAGTCTGTGATGCAATCTATTCCCATCTTCAATTTAAGATTGGGGACAATTGAACAGAGGTTTGCATTTCCACATCGCTCACCATATCCATTGATCGTGCCCTGGACCATACCAATCCCTTCTCTTACAGCGAGGATGGAGTTGGCTACCGCCATATCGGTGTCGTTATGGACGTGAATACCCAGAGGGGTATGGATGTGCTTCCTTACTTCCTTAATGATTGATTGGATTTCATATGGAAGGGTCCCTCCATTGGTATCGCAGAGAACGATCCAGTCGGCCTTAGCGTCCTGTGCTGCCCTTAATGTTGCAAGGGCATAAGTGGAGTTGTTCTTAAAACCGTCAAAAAAGTGCTCTGCATCAAAGATAACCTCAGAAATACGCTCCTTCAGGAATCGAATGGATTGAAAAATGATCTGAAGATTCTGGTCGAGGGAAATGTTCAGGGCCTCAAGTGCATGCATATCCCAGGACTTACCAAAGATGGTTACCCCCTCTGTCCCTGCCTCAACGAGGGCCTTGATGTTCGGATCGTCCTCTGGAGAAGTGCCTGCCCTGCATGTGCTTCCAAAGGCGACAATCTTTGCCTGAGAAAATGGAATTGACCTGATCTCTTTAAAGAACTGAAGGTCTTTGGGGTTTGAGCCAGGCCATCCTCCCTCAATATAATGGAAGCCTAACTCATCCAATTTTTGAGCGATACGAATCTTATCTTCTACTGAGAAGGAGATGTCCTCTGCTTGAGACCCGTCCCTTAAAGTAGTGTCGTAAATTTTTATGGTTCTTTGGGAATCCAAACTTAACTCCTCCATAACTTTTCATGATTGTTTTGTCACCCACGAAACATGAAAATCCCCCTCACCTTAATCCTCTCCTCTCAGGGGAGAGGATTAAGGTGAGGGGTAAAAATTATTTTCAAGGTAACATATCATTCATCCATTTCAGAGGCAAGGTTGAAGCCTTGCCCTACTCAATTATTTTTCCTCTGCGATCGTTGGTTTATCCAGTTCAAATGCATCGTGGAGGGTGCGGACGGCCAATTCAGTATATTTGGAATCAATCACACATGAGATTTTAATCTCAGAAGTGGATATCATTTGAATATTGATCCCCTCTTTGGCCAGTGCCGAAAACATTTGAGCAGCCACATTGGAATGGCTTCTCATCCCAACACCAACAATTGATACCTTTGCAATATCTTCATTCGATTTGACCTCTTTCCCATCAAGCTGCCTTGCCGTCTCTTTAACAATTTGTAGGGCTTTCGTAAAATCCGATTTAGGAACGGTGAAGGCCACATCTGCATAGCCCTTCTCTGTGCTTGAGGTCTGAATTATCATGTCCACAACGATATTGGCATCTGCAATGGGTTTGAAAAGTTTAGCAGCCACTCCTGGCACATCTGGAAGACCCATCACCTCAATCCTGGCCTCATTCTTATTATAAGTGATACCAGAAACAACGACCTTTTCCATCTCTTTATCCTCCTTACATACAATCGTTCCAGGATTCTCATTGAAGGACGACCTGACATGAATGGGGACATCGTACTTTTTAGCAAACTCCACTGAGCGAATCTGTAAGACCTTTGCACCAAGGCTGGCCATTTCTAACATCTCATCATAAGAGATTTTCGATAATTTCCTTGCCTTAGGACAGATATTAGGATCGGTCGTATAGACCCCATCCACATCGGTATAGATTTCACACACATCTGCCTTTAATGCTGCCGCAATTGCCACTGCAGTCGTGTCTGATCCTCCTCGGCCCAGGGTAGTTATATTGTCCTCCTCATCAACACCCTGGAACCCTGCGACCACGACAATTTTCCCATCCCTTAAATCTGTAAGAATCCTTTCAGATTCAATGCCTGTAATACGGGCCTTGCCAAAGGCACTGTCAGTTGCAATCTTGATTTGAAAGGCCACATAGGACTTCGAATCCACTCCCATTGACTTAAGAGCCATGGCCAGTAAGGCGATGGATACCTGTTCACCTGTAGAGATCAATACATCCAACTCCCTTTCGTCAGGGGTGGGGGTTACCTGCTGGGCTAATCGAATCAATCGGTCTGTTTCCCCTGCCATCGCTGAGACAACCACAACTACCTGATGGCCCTCTTTTTTAGTCCTGATGACTCTATTGGCCACATTTTTGATACGCTCGATATCCCCTACTGAAGTTCCTCCATATTTTTGAACGACAAGTGCCATCCGTTAACCTCCCCTTCAAATTGCAGAAAGCGGATTGTGGATTTCGGAATTAGAGATCAACGAATAGGGGGTTTAGAATTTCGCAATCCGAATTCCGAAATCCGAAATTTTTTAATTAATTCTTCATATCGTTTCCCTTTCCCAATCATTTCAATTAACCTTGTACGAAGTCCTGTATAGGTAATTTGAATCGAGAGCAACTCTTTCGGAAGCAATGAAGGGATTTTATCTGCCCACTCAATTGCAGTAACTCCATCTCCATAATAATATTCATCAAGCCCTAACTCCTCTGCCTCTTCCTCTTTTGTTAATCGGAAAAGATCAATGTGGTAGAAAGGAAACCTCCCTCGGTATTCATTGATCAGGGTAAAGGAAGGGCTGGATATATATTTGGGATTTTTGACACCGATCCCAGAGGCTAAGCCTTTAATGAATTGGGTCTTTCCAGTTCCCAGATCTCCAACTAAGGCCACCACATCCCCTCTTTGAAGGAAATGTCCAACATGTTTGCCCAAATGGATGGTCTCAGATGCATTTTTTGAATTGAAAAACATTCTACTGATTTGGACTTTCCTTTTTAGGCCTTATATTTAAAATCTTCTGGACTGAGGCTTTCCAGCCATTCCTTCAATTGGTCCCCCTCTTTTTCCATATCAATGGTTCGCGCCTTCTCAATCACATGATCGGACACAAAGATGGGGGCATCCACAGCAAGGGCGATTGCAATGGCATCGCTTGGCCTTGAATCGATGACGATCTCCTCTCCCTTTCGATTGAGATAGATGAGGGCATAATAGGTATTCTCTCTAAGGTCATTGACTACAATCTTCACAACCCTGGATTCAAGAACTCCAAGGATGCTATGGATGAGATCGTGGGTCATCGGTCGAAAGGAGGTCACCTTCTTTAGTTTCATTGCAATCGCATTTGCCTCAAAAGGCCCAATCCATATAGGAAGGCCAGTTTTATTGGAAAGATCCATTAAAAGCACAACAAATCCATTTGAAGTGGAATCGAATGTTAAAAACTTTACCTTCATCTCAATAAACATCTCTTCTCTCCTTCCTCAGGTGATCTCCGGGATTTCTTTCCCATCAACGGAATCTGAGGGAAGCTCCCACACCTTCATTTTCTTTTAAAACTTCATTCTCCTCAACCCATTTGACCTCCCCATCCTGGCGAAGGCTGGCTTTCATCATCTCTTCCCCGAGGTCAACCATTTTAGATTCGCCTTTGCATAAGGGGCAGGGGAGGGATGGATTTCCTGAAGGATGAACGAAAAGGGATCCACACCTTAGGCACTTTCCCCCTTTATAAGAGAAAGAGGTCAAGAGGTAAAGTGTATGGACCTGACCTTGATTGAGGGCTTCAAGTGTCTGGCCAAGCCCCAGAGTGGACAGTCCACCTCGGGAAGACCTTTCCTTTAACTTCTGAATTTCGCGATCAATCTCTACTCGTTCTCTTTGAAGAAGACGTTCAAAAATCTTCCTCAACACTTTTGACCTTTCCTCTTTAAAGTCCATCGGAAAGGATTCTAAGATATTCATTTTTACTCTTTCGGGAAGGAAAGATTTAAAATTGGCAAGGATTCGTTCCTGACCAATAAGGACGATCCGCTTCCATTGGTTGGAGTCGAAAAGCTCTGTCAATTGGTCAGCCACTTCTTTATGGTGCTTGTCCATGTGATACTTTATATGACGCTGATATCTCCCCTGGGCCCATCCTCCCTGATCGTGTCTGCCAGGGACATAACTCTCAATAGAGAATTCTCCAAGAAGACCTTCAATAGATATCTCTAATAATCTTGCAGAGTCCGTCTCCACCATGACTGTTAGTGTATTCTGATATTGAGAGGAGAGTCGGACAAGCGGTTTTATGACAGGAGTATCGGATAAGAAAAATTCATTTTCAAAAGGGATGATCGATGGGTAGGTATAGAAGATCTTTGCCCCACTGGAGGAAAATATGGCCATTCCATTTACCCCCTCTTCATAGGCACGGCGAACTAAACCCTCCACGTACTTTTCGATTCTTTGTTGGTCTTCGATAAAAAGCCTCTGCCACTGCTCTTTATCTTTCAGCTGATCGAATCCCTTTTTTAACTCATTTTTTGTAAATAGGCGGATTCGTTCCCGTTGTTGTTCATCCTCCCATCTCGTATTGAGATAAAGGGAGATAAAAGGGGAATCGCCCTCTTCAATCCGGGCAAGTTTCTTAATTTCGCTGCGAATATCCATTGAATGGTTTTACCTTTAAGCCATCAAAATAAGGTTCGCTATAAAAAATAGGATTTTTTAAATGAGTTTTAAATTTATCTTAAATGATGAGAAATCTAAAATCAAACAATCCCCTGAAGAAGGGTTGGAATTTTTTTTATAATGTCTGTGGCAACCAGGGATTTTTCGCCAATCTCACGGGCCACCTCATCCCCTGCCCAACCATGGAGATAGACAGAGATTTGCAAAGAGGTAAGGATATCCAATCCCTGGCAGACCAATCCCCCAATCATCCCTGTAAGAACATCCCCTGTCCCTCCAGAGGCCATCCCGGGGTTGCCAGTTGGGTTGATAAAAATATCACCTTTCGGAGTGGCAATCAGAGAGCGATGACCTTTTAGGACGAGATAGAGACGATTGGATTGGGCAAAATTTCGACTTACTCCGATCCGGTCACTCTGGACCTCTTTCGGAGTGGAACGGATCAATCTTGCCATCTCACCAGGATGTGGTGTAAGAACAAGATTAGGGTTCGTGAGGGGAAAGATTTTAGGTTGGGTGGAAAGTGCAGTAATCCCATCTGCATCTATGATCATAGGAATTTGAAGGGTTCTGACAAGTTTTAGGATGAGGGCCTGTGTCTCTTTAAATGTTCCAATTCCAGGACCAATCACCACCGCACTCTTATTTTCACAGAGACGGAGGATAGAGCTGTAGGCCCGGAGACTAAGGGTTTGCTTTGGTGTTTCAGGAAGGGGCTCTGTCATCACCTCTGTAAGTTTCATCTCCATGATTGGATTAAGGCTCTTCGGGATGGCCAGGGTGACCAGCCCTGCACCCATCCTGAGAGCTGATTCACAGGCCATGGCTGCTGCACCAGTCTTTCCAACCGAGCCCGCGAGGACCAGAAGATGTCCATAATCCCCTTTATGGCTCTCTGGCCTTCGGCGAGTAGAAATCCATTTTCTGATCTCATCTCCCTCGAGGAGATAAGTCTGAATCTTTTCTTCATCAACCAGTTTCTTTGGTATCCCAATATCAATCACTTTTACTTCCCCAGCATAATCGAGACCCGGGGAGATGAGAAGCCCTATCTTGGGAAGGCCAAATGTGATGGTCAAAGTGGCTTTAATTGCAGTGCCAAAAGGTTTTCCAGTATTGGCATCTAATCCCGATGGGATATCAATTGAAACTATAGGCTTCTGTAAGGTATTAAGATGATCGATTACCTCTCGATAGTATCCCCTGACCTCAGCATCCAGACCTGTCCCAAAGATTCCATCCACCAGGATGTCGAACTTTTCCAAATCCTTTTTAACCTTCTGATAATCTTTTGAAGAGGGAACAGGGAAGACATCTCCTTTCATACGGTAGAAGATCTGATAGTTTGTCTCCGCATCTCCACGAAGAGCCCTCGGATCAGTCAGGAGAAAGACTTTGACCGTGACCCCCTGGTTCATTAGATGACGGGCGATTACAAAACCGTCTCCTCCATTATTTCCCTTCCCCGAGATGACTGCGACCTTCCTTTGCAGGATATCAGGAAAGGTCTTAGAAATGACCTCCGTAGCACCTCTTCCGGCATTTTCCATCAATACGATTCCTGGGATCTTGTAATTTTCGATGGACTTCCGATCCAACTCCTGCATCTGTTCAGCGGTTGCCACTTTCATCATTTTTCCCCTTCCAGCATCACATGGGCCACGGCATAAGGTCTGTCGTGGGAAAGGGTGAGAAGTGTCCTTAGAACCCGGTGGGTTTCAATAAATTCCTTTGCCTTTCGATAAAAAGATAAGATGGGTTTTCCCATCAAATCATTTCTTACCTCAATATCTTTCCACTGAATTCCATTCCTCAATCCCCAACCGATCGCCTTGAGGAAGGCCTCCTTTGCTGCAAACCTCGTGGCAAAACATTCAGAGGACCGAGATCGTTGACGGCACCATTCAATTTCATCCTCTGTGAAGACCCGGTTGAGAAAGATATCCCCCCAGCGGTCCATCATTCTTTCTATCCTTTCAATATTGACAATATCTATACCGCTCCCTATGATCATCTTAATATTTCAAATTTTTATTAGAGCAATCATTTCCCTTACTGCCCGGTCCAGGCCCACAAGGACGGCCCTGGCGATGATGCTGTGCCCGATATTTAGTTCCTCAATCTCTTTAATTTCAGCAATCCGGCGGACATTGACATAGTTCAAACCATGACCTGCAGCTATCTTCAACTTAGAGTGAGAGGCCTCTCCAACCGCATCGAGGATCTTCTTTAACTCTCCATCTGCCTCTAAGGGGGTTTTTGCATCACAATAATGTCCTGTGTGAATTTCAATAGAATTGGCCCCCACTTCCTCCGAGGCTTTTATCTGATCCTTTTTGGGATCGATGAAAAGACTAACAGAAATCCCACCTTTCTGGAGTTTCTGAACAACTTTTTTCAAGGACTTGAAAAGTTTGACTACATCGAGACCTCCTTCTGTTGTCAACTCTTCCCTTTTTTCAGGAACAAGGGTGACTATGTCTGGTTTTACCTCTAATGCTATTCGGACCATCTCCTCTGTGGCTGCCATTTCGAGATTCAGTTGGGTCTGAACTATTTCTCTCAGGAGGCGGAGGTCTCTGTCCTGAATATGACGCCTGTCTTCCCTGAGATGGCAGACGATTCCATCTGCTCCTGCAAGTTCAACGATCCCTGCTGCTGTAATTGGATCAGGGTAGGCGACCCTTCGAGCCTGCCTCAAAGTTGCTACATGATCGATATTGACCCCCAATCTTGTCATGAAATCTCCTCTAATAAAAGGTTTAAATTTGAAAGTGGTTTATGAAGATACTGGTTTTCATACTTACTCTTCTTCTGCTCCAATATACTTCCTTACCAATTCCCCGATATCTTGGGCAAAGCGATGGAGTTTAACTTCATCCTCCCCTTCCACCATGATCCGGAGCAGAGGTTCGGTACCTGAATAGCGAATCAGTATCCGCCCTGATTCGCCAAGAGATTTTTCAATCTTTCTTATCTCCTTCTCCATTTGGGGAAATTGAGACAACTCTTTTTTCTCACTGACCTTTATGTTGTAGGTAATTTGTGGAAGGGGCTCCATGGCCTTTGCCAGTTCGTCTAAGGGAAGTTCTTTTCGTTTCATGATGGCAAGCACCTGAAGGGCGGTAAGGGTGCCATCACAGGTTGGGTTGTAATCAAGAAAGATTGTATGGCCTGACTGTTCTCCTCCCAAGTTATAACCTCCTCGAACCATCTCCTCCACTACATAACGGTCTCCCACCTGGGTTCGAACGACCTTCCCACCCGCATTTTTGATGGTTCGATCTAAGGCCATATTGCTCATTACTGTCGTGACCAGGGTTCCTTTTTTTAAACGGTTTTCGGATAGCATATGGAGAGCGCATATGGCAAGGATTTGATCTCCATCTACTCGTTTACCAAAGCGATCCACAAATACAATTCTATCCCCATCTCCGTCTAAGGCCATCCCGATGTCAGCCTCTTTTTCGACGACCAACCTGCTGACAACCTCTGGGTGGAGAGAACCACAATTTTGATTTATATTTTCTCCGTTTGGCTCTACCCCTATCGGAATGACCTCTGCCCCCAATTCCTCAAACACCGCAGGAGCCACACGATAGGCGGCCCCGTTTGCACAATCAAGGGCAATTCGAAGCCCATCGAGCGTGAGATCATCAGGAAATGTATTTTTCAGAAAAACAATGTACCTTCCAATGGCATCTTCTATTCTATGAGCCTTTCCAATCTCATTAGCAGTGGGACGAAGGGATTGGAGGTGGTTGGTAAGGATGAGTTCTTCTATCCTTTGCTCCATCTCATCCGGAAGTTTGAATCCATTATGGGAGAAGATTTTGATCCCATTGTCATAATAGGGATTGTGAGAAGCGGAAATGACCACCCCTGCATTGGCCCTCATGCTTGTGGTTATAAATGAGATCCCAGGGGTTGGCAGAGGCCCTACCAACCATACATCTGCGCCCATCGAACAGATTCCAGATGCAATGGCGGTCTCAAGCATATATCCTGAAAGCCTTGTATCCTTGCCCACAACAATTCGATGTTTTCCTTTGGCCTCCTTAAATATATGTGCAATGGCCCTGCCCAATTGCATGGCCATCTCCCCTGTCATTGGGTCGACATTGGCAACTCCCCGAATTCCATCTGTGCCAAATAGTCTACGAGTCATCGCTTTCTTAGTTCGTTACCATATTTACATTAAAAAAATCAAGTCCCATCCCCAACCAAAGGGGAAGATTGAATGGTTAATAATTTTTATTGCCCAAGCCTATCCCCTTTAAACGGGAGGTTATATATACTCAGGAAAGATTTCTGCAAGACGAATGGAATCTGCTATGGCTATGGCCCTTTTTGCCTGAAGGACATCATGGCTTCTAATAATATGTGCCCCGTTTAAAACTCCAATGGCAATGCTTGAAAGCGTTCCTTCTATTCGGTCTTTTGGCTCTGCATTTAGGATTTTTCCAATAAAACTTTTTCTTGATGTCCCAATGAGAATAGGTTTTCCAAGTATTCGAAATTCTTTAAGATTTTTTAAAATTAAAAGGTTATGGGAAACCGTTTTCCCAAAACCTATCCCATGGTCAATAATAATCTTTTTAGGGTCAACCCCTTCGTTTTCAGCAATTTTGATTGAGTCTTTAAGATATAGGATTATTTCAGAAAATAGAGATTTGTAATGGATGTCCTTTTGCATATCCTCTGGGGTCCCCCGAATATGCATGAGAACTATGGGTATATCCTCCCTCGCTGCAACTTTAGCAATAGAGGGATCGAAATTCAATCCACTGATATCATTAATGATTTCTGCTCCAGCATCAATTGCCCTCTGTGCCACTTCTGACTTATAAGTATCGATTGAGATGGGGATACTTACCCTTTTTGATAGTGTTTCGATAACAGGAAGGACTCTTTTTAATTCTTCATTAATATCAAGGAATTTCGCCCCTGGCCGGGTTGATTCCCCACCAATATCAATCATATCTGCACCTTCTTCAACCATCCTTAACCCATGTTCCACTGCCTTTTCTTTATCTAAAAAGAGGCCTCCATCTGAGAAGGAATCGGGGGTGACATTGAGTACTCCCATAATAAGGGTGCTCTTTCCCAATAAGAATGTCTTCTTTCTACAACGAAGTATAAAATGTTTCTTTAATATGTTCTTAATAGTCTCCTTCAATGAGTCTCCAATGAATTTTAATTCAGGGTATTTAGTCAATTTGATAATGAGTTTATCAAACTGTTTTTCTGTACCCATGAGGATGGCATCGGTCAGTTGAGTGCTACAATCAATCCCCTTTCGATTGAGGGCAACATCCCCTCCCAATGAAAGCATCTCTTGTTTCAGAAGGTTGGCAATACGAGGTTCAATCCCCTCTATTTTAAAATTGTAATGGAGGGCCTTTCCTTTCATCAATTTAAGGCCGGTTCTATCCACACCGACCTTCCCCATCTCGTGGATTGCATCATTGGTGCTGGTGATGTTAAGGAATCGAATGAGATTCTTCATCCCATTGAGAAAAGAGAGGGGAAGGGAAGTTAAACCATCTCCCCTCTTATGATTCGGTCGATCTGCTGACCGTCAAGAACCTCTTTTTCAAGCAAGGCCTTGGCCAATTGATGGAGTGTGGTTATATTCTTTTGAAGGATATCCTTTGCTTTTTCATAACTATTGGTGACCAATGCCCTTACTTCATCATCAATCAAACGGGCGGTCTCTTCACTATAATCTCTATGTTGAGAAAACTCCCTGCCCAAGAATATCTGTTCTTCCTTTTTTCCGAAGGTCAAGGGACCAAGTTTTTCACTCATCCCCCATTCGCATACCATCTTTCGGGCAATCTCTGTTGCCCGTTCGATGTCATTTCCTGCACCTGTGGTCTGAATATTTAAGACCAACTCTTCTGCTGCCCTTCCTCCCATCATAATGGTGATATTGTTAAGAAGATAATCTTTAGGGTAGGTATGTTTCTCATCTATGGGTAATTGTTGAGTGAGTCCCAGCGCACGGCCCCTCGGAATGATTGTCACCTTATGAATAGGGTCTGAACCAGGGGTCATCCTCGCAACGAGGGTGTGGCCTGCTTCATGGTATGCGGTAATCCTTCGCTCCTCATAAGGAATGATCATTGACTTCCTTTCTACACCCATTAGGACCTTATCCTTGGCCTGTTCGAGATCGCTCATTTCAACCTTTTCTTTTCCTAAACGGGCAGCAAGAAGGGCAGCCTCATTGACAAGATTTTCTAAATCAGCACCTGAAAAGCCAGGAGTCCCTTTGGCCAGGATCTCTAAATCCACATCCTCTCCGAGAGGTGTTCGTTTGGTATGAACCTTTAAGATTTCGAGTCTGCCCTTTACGTCAGGGACAGGAACCACCACCTGGCGATCGAAACGTCCTGGCCTAAGAAGGGCAGGGTCTAAAACGTCTGGGCGGTTTGTAGCAGCGATCAGGATGACTCCTTCATTTGATTCGAAACCATCCATCTCTACCAACAATTGGTTTAAAGTCTGTTCCCGTTCATCATGTCCACCTCCCAAACCTGCTCCTCTGTGTCTTCCAACTGCATCGATTTCGTCAATAAAGATGATGCAGGGGGCATTGCGTTTTCCCTGAAGAAAGAGGTCTCTGACTCTCGAGGCTCCCACTCCTACGAACATTTCAACAAAATCTGACCCACTGATGCTAAAAAAGGGGACATCGGCCTCGCCTGCAATTGCACGGGCCAAAAGGGTCTTTCCTGTACCAGGTGCACCCACAAGAAGGACTCCCTTTGGAATCCTTCCCCCCAATTTTGTAAATTTCTTAGGGTCTCTGAGAAAGGCGATGATCTCTTGGAGTTCCTCCTTGGCCTCATCCACCCCGGCCACATCTTCAAATGTGACCTGATGATGTTCTTTGGTTAGTATCTTTGCCTTGCTCTTCCCGAATGAGAGGGCCTTGCCTCCGCCAATCTGAACCTGCCTTATGAAAAAGAGAAAGACACCTATAAGGAGAATCATGGGAAACCAGGAGAAGAGAAGATTCTGCCAGAGAGGGGTTTCCTCTTCTTTCTTTGCCCGGATCGTTATCTTTTTCTCTCTGAGGATTTTGATCATCTCTGGGTCTTCAGGGGCATAGGTCTTATAGCTTCTGCCGTCCGTACTTTTCCAGGTGAGGTTTCTACCCTTTGTCTCTACATCGAGGACCTCGCCATTTTCAACTGCAGAGATAAAATCAGAATAATTTCTTTCTGAAACGATCTGTTTGGGTTTTGTAAAGAGGTTAAAGAGGAGAACCATAATGATAAAAATGATTCCCCAAAAAAGAAGATTTTTAGCGAGAGGATTCAAAAGGTCCTTTCCCCTTTTTAGTGATTTTAATTAAAAATTAACACAATTGCGCAAATAAAACAATACGTTATCTTTGTCCAAATTGGAGGCAAAAGAGAGGATTTATCTTTCTTATCTAATTGAAATTATTTTAAAATCCCTCCCTTTGCCAAAGTGGAACTCTAAACCTCCCCCCTTGGAAAAGGGGGGAAGAGGGGGTTTTTATAATTCTTTCGATTAATTGCTGTTGAAGCCCTTATTTTCAAAAGGCTAAATTGATACTAAAAATTTAATTTCTTGAAAAGCAGGCCGTATCTTACCCCATGACAACTGATGATTACTGATTCACTCCCTATATATTCCATGGTTTTGTGGAGAATGGCACATCCCGCGAGAATGACATCCGCACGAGCAGGCGAAAGGCCCGGGATTTTCCTACGCTCATGAATGGTTTTAGAGCGATAAAGGAAAAGTTGTCTTTCCAATGCATTCCTCTTTAATTCGAAATTGTGGATCTTCTCGGGTATAAATTCCTTCAGCCCTAATTCAACAGAGGCCAAAGTGGTAGCGGTCCCACCCACCGCCACCATAGTAAAAGGTATTTTAGGGAGAGGAATCTTAGTGAGCAAATCCTCAATCCTTTCTTCCATCTCCCTCCATTCCTCTGCTTTTACTGGATCGGAATGAAGAAACTGCTCTGTAAAACGGACAGAGCCGAGAGGAAGGCTTATCCATTTATCGATCTGCTCACTTTGACCAAAGATAAACTCTGTGCTCCCCCCTCCTACATCGATCACGTAGATAAACCTATCCATCTCTTTCAGATCCCTTGTGACCGCTAAAAATGAGAGTTGGGCCTCTTCTTCCTCAGAGAGAACCGCAACTGAAAGACCAAGTTTTTCTTCAACTCTTTTTAAAAAATTTTTAGAATTTTTTGCCTCCCGAAGTGGATTTGTTCCGAAGGCAAATATCTTTTCAACCCCCATCCTCCGACACTCATTTAAATATTGTGCCAGTGTCTGAAGGCCTCTTTCCATGGCCTCCTCTGATAGGACTCCATTTTTTTGGACACCCTCACCTAACCGAACAATCTTCTCTTTATCAAAAAAAGGGATTAATCTTCCCCCCTCTACCTCTGCGATTAGGAGGAGAATGGTATTTGTGCCAATGTCGATAGAGGCTACCTTTTTAAATAAAGTAGGGTTTGATTTCACGACAGAGTTCCTCAGGGATAATGTTGGAGGTCAATTCAGACTGAAGATCCTTAAAGGAAGTCCAATCATCTGCTTATCTGTGCTCGTAGATGAAACGACGGATTGAGCGGTCGTAGGTTCTTTCTCCCTCCGGAGAAAAGAAGCAACCTGGTAACTGTTTTGGTTCTTCTCCTGAAAGTGATCATGGAAAATAGGTTTCCCTAAAAACTGGA
>JBBIRM010000056.1:0-16022 GCA_037441765.1 Deltaproteobacteria bacterium
AAGTGGTGCACTTTTAAAACTTAAAGAGTGCACTTTTAAATTTTAGCTAACAGTAAATCTTTTGAGACTTCGTAACACCTCACCCGTGGAATCGGGTAGGGATGTCGGAGATATCCCTACCCGATTCATATAATTCCCTCTCGTATAATTCCTTATCTGTGGATACATTTCAAACCAATCCCTGTAAGGGTCGATACCACTTCCTCTCCATGAATCCCTCTTCTAAGATATTTCTTCAAACCCGCAACCGTAGCCGCCGATGTAGGCTCGATGAAATGCCCTTTTCGGCCCATCTCTCTTAAGGCAATCTCTATCTCTTTATCTGTGACGATCAAGACCTCTCCATCTGTTTCTTTAATCGCCTCAAGGATCTGCCTTCCTCTTACAGGATTTGCAATAGCAATCCCTTCAGCCTTTGTCTCCCTTTTTTTAATGGGAAGAGGTTCTTTTATACCTTTCTTAAAAGCATGATAAATTGGGGCACAGGAGGCGGATTGGACTCCAACCAACCTTGGAATCTTCTTCACCATACCTGCATTCTTTAATTCCTTGAATCCGATATAAGCCCCCAAGAAAAGGGTTCCATTTCCAACTGGAAGGATTAAAACATCTGGGGCCTTCCAACCCATCTGTTCCCAAATCTCAAAGGCAAAGGTCTTTGTCCCATGAAGAAAGAATGGATTCCAACAATGGCTGGCATAATAGGTTTTGGAAGCATCTTTCATTGCAACCTGAGCGGTCTTTTCCCTCGAACCCTCTACTTTTTTTAAATGGGCTCCATAGGCGCGTATCTGAAAAAGTTTCTCTGGGCCAGTTGATTGAGGAATATAAATCTTACAATCTATTCCTGCTTTAGCACAGTAGGCCGCAATGGCAGAGCCTGCATTTCCTGAAGAATCCTCAAGCACGCTTCTTATCCCTAACTCTTTTAATTTGCTTACGAGGACAGTGGCTCCCCTATCCTTATAGGAACCTGTGGGAAAAAGATAGTCCACTTTTAATAATACTCGATTACCCTCCAGTTCAGCCCCTTCAAGAGGGGTAAAACCCTCTTTCATCGAAAGGATATTCTGGTCATCGATAACAGGGATCGCCTCTCTATACCGCCAAAGCGTGGGCGGCCTTTTTAAGATTTCTTCGATTTGAAACTCAGGGATGAACTTGAGATCAAGGAAAGAGCCACAATCGCATTTCCACCTGTTTGAGTCAACGGAATAGGAGCGATGACAATTTGAGCAAATAAATTTATCCATTTTGGCATTTCTATTTAACCAGAGGGAACATAACCCGAAAGGTCGTACGGCCCTCTTCCCCCTCCACCTCTATCCTCCCACCCATGTGTTTGACCAATCGGGTGGTGATGTGAAGGCCTCTACCCCTACCGTTGCCAATAAGGTACTTTTCTACCTCCTCTTTTGGAATCTGGCCTGTATTGGTAATCTCAGCAACTGCCCATGAATCCTTTTGATAGGAGCGAATGGAGAGTTCTCCCCCTGTCTCAGGGATGGCATTTGAGGCATTGTTCAGTAAGTTATCCAGAACCCTCTCAAGATGAAGGGGAAAGCACCGTATCCACAGGGGAGATTCTAAATCTCTTTCAATGAGAATGATATTTTCTCGCTTCAACTCCATGATCATCTGTTCATTAATCAGAAACCTCCTCCTTAATCTCTCTGTCAAATCGAGCACCTCTTCCCTCCCTTCACCGTAGAGGGTCAATGCCAGTTCCTGAATTCGGGAGGTCTCTCTGAGAATAATTTCCAGGGCCTGATCCACCTTATCCTTTTTATTAAGGTACTCTCCATCATCCAGGATTTTTTTCATCCTCTTTGCAAACCCAGCGGTGGCAATGGCAGGATTTTTAAAGTCATGAAGAATATCATCCATCTTCTCCAACCTTAACCCCTTCATCAACTCCTTCCCAAAGAAGGTAAACATCTCGATCTCCTCATCTGTAAACCGTTGATGTTGGGCCTGGGCATCAAAGGCCAAAAAGGAATGGACCATCCCGTTCACTTTAAGAGGGACATAAAGAACAGAATGAATCTGCTGGTTTTCTAAGAACCGCTTGAGGTCATCTGGAAGCAATCTGCTTTCTTTTGGATGGTCGATGAGGATATAGCCAGGAAAGACCTTCTCATTCTCGAATTCACCAAAAGGACCCTTTTGATTGACAATTGCGTCAATATAGGGTTCATCCTTAACATTGAAGACCTTTCCTATACCATGCTCGATCTCTGGATAACCTGCTTCCAGGACCACCTGCTGACGATCCTCGGTCACAGAAAAGAGGGCGCACCTTTGAATTTTCATGATATGGACCAGTTCGGGAATGACCAGGTTGAAGACATCTTTAAGTTTGACACCTTCCCTCTTTCCCAATTTAAGAAAGATCTGCTCTACAATCTTGTCTTTAGTGAGGTTCATCCTCTGCAGGTCCAAGATTCGCTTCCGTGCAATGACATAGCTCACCCTTCTCGATAGCATTTCGGCGATCTTCGCCTCCAATGGTGTAAATACCTTTTCCTCTTCTTTAAAATAAATCTGGATGGAACCTTCACTATCGACATCCTTTAAGGAGAAACGAGGAATCCTTATGGGGACAGCCATCATCGAATAGATTCCTCTCTTCTGAACCTTTTCCTTATTTTTATACTTCTCCTCTTTAAGGATGTTTGGGACGAAGTAACACTGCTGGGTTCTCACCACCTCCCCAGCGATGGTATCTTCGAAGGGAATGGCCTCCTCGCGGTCTTCAACTTCAGCAGGATAAGAACCAAAGGCAATCATCTCTCCCTTTTCAGGATCAAAGATTCGGATGCTTGCAGCCTCCGCCCCTAAAAACTCCACCATATTTTTTGCCAGTTTTTCAAGGATCTCTCTCTCGGTAAAGGAGGGGTTAATCTCGAGGATGGTTTCTGCCTGGCTGATCAGTTTATCCACATACTGGAAAAGGACTTCCTCTTTAATCAATTCGATTCCAATGCTTACCTCTTCAAAAGAAAGCCTACACCCTTTCTCTTTGAGCCTGACCCATATCCTTTCTAAAAAGTTTTGGTCAATTTTAAAATGATTCATCCACCCCTCGATTTTTAAAACCTAATCTTTTTTAAAAATATTATAAACCTTTCTTCAGGGGTGTCAACCAAAAGTAGAAAGGCTTGTAACACCTCACTCATCCGGGGAATCGGGTAGGGATGTCGGAGAAAATCTTATAGCGGAAACCTTAGATTGCTCCATCACTACAGAATCCCTCGAGTATTGAAAAGGATACCATCTCCTTAAATGGAATCTCTTTCTTCAGGTATTCTATTAACCTACCCGCTTTATAAGATTTTCGGAGATATCCCTACCCGATTTATATAATTCCCCCTTAAGGGAAGAATTATAAAGGCTTCTGAAAAGTATTTAGAATTTTTTATTTTAAAAGATAGAGAGGGTGTACCTACTCAAACTTTTTTATCAGGATGGCGCTATTGACCCCTCCAAAACCTGCTGAGATGGAGAGGGCAACCCTCACCTCTTTTCTCCTCGCTTCATTTGGGACATAATCGAGGTCGCATTCGGGGTCCTGGAATTCATAGTTAAGGGTAGGATGGATCACTCCCTTCTCAATGGCTAAAAGAAGGGCAATCAACTCTGCCCCTCCAGCCGCACCCATCAGATGGCCAGTGATCGACTTTGTGGAACTTACAGGGATATTGTAGGCCTGTTTCCCAAAAACATTTTTAATGGCCTTCGTCTCCACTCGATCGTTTAAAAGAGTGGAGGTCCCATGAGGATTGATATAGTCGACCTCTTCCGGTGAGATGCCTCCCATCAGAAGGGGGTCTCTGATCGCTTTGGACAATGCTCGTGCTTCAGGGTCAGGATCTGTCAAATGATAGGCATCCGCAGTCATCCCAAATCCTATCACTTCTCCATAGATATGGGCTCCCCTTCTAAGGGCATGCTCCAACTCCTCAAAGACCAATATCCCTGCACCCTCGCCCATAACAAATCCATCTCTTTCACGATCGAATGGTCTACATGCCTTAGAGGGTTCATCATTTCGGGTTGACATGGCCCTTAAGACGTCAAACCCTCCGAAGACATAGGGTGTAATACAGGCATCCGCTCCTCCTGTCACCATGATATCCTCTGCACCACCTTGAATCTGGAGAAAACTATTTATCATCGCATGGGTGGCTGAAGCACAAGCGGTGGAGACCGCATAGGAAGTCCCTCGAATCGAGAAGTATTGAGCAACATGGGAAGTGATAGCACTCAGATAGATATTGGGAAGGGCAAAAGGGGAGATCCCTCGTGGTCCTTTTGAGAGAAAGCGTTCGTGGAAATGCTCTAACAAATCCATTGCCTCCACGCCCACGCCCATGATCACACCTACTTGAAATGAATCTAAATCCTTTAGATGATAAACCCCTGTATGTTTATGGTGAACATCAGGGTTAAAATCGTTCATCTCAAGATCTATCCCTGCATCCATTAGAGCGAGCCATGTGCCTGCAATCGCATATTGGGAGGTCTTGCCAAGATGTTTGGAAAGTTTTGACTTTTCGACGTAATTATAGAGGTCAAACCCTTCAATAGGGGCTGCAATCTGGCACCGATAATGGTTCATATCTCGATCTGGAAACTCGATCTTCTTAAAGAAAGACTTTCCATGGGCTAAACTATCCCAATAATTCTCTTTACCAATCCCAACAGGGGTAACTGGCCCAACCCCTGTAATTACAACCCGTTTTCTGTAGTTTCCCAATTTGTCTCCTTTCCTTATTGCCTTGTTATTTTTATAGATTACTCTCCTTTTGTCAAGGCAATATTAAGAGAGTTCTGAAAAAGTCCCTAAAGACTGAGGATGTAGGGTTCCAAAGCCATCGAATCCGAACACTGAGAAGTTATTAATGGAAGCATTTTAATGAGGGTTCGGCAAGCCACAAGGGCTTGCCCTACAAGAGGGCTCTGAAAGCAACAAGGTCTTACCCTACGATAAATTAAACGAATCTCAAACATAGGGCAAGGGGGATTAAACTTTATCAGGAGGTCCCATTTAAAAAGGTTGACATACCATCAAATTAGAAATATAAATCTTTAGAAAGGCTGACCCCAAAAAAGTAGGAGATGGACAAATGAGGTTATTTCCCATTCGATTTTTGATTCTCCTTTTTATGAGCCTTATCCTCCTCTCCTGCTTTCCCAGTAAAAAGATGGCTGTGGGCACTACTGCCCAAATATTAGAAGCAGTAGCGAGGTCTTCAAGTAAACAGTCAGATTTGAAGACTATCCGGGAAGGAATGCCAGCCTTTTTAATGCTCATAGATGGAATGATTGAGACACTGCCAGAAAATGACCAGTTGCTGATCACCGCTGCTCAGGTTTATTCCTCCTTTGTGACTGCCTTCTTAGATGAGAAAGACATAGGTTATGCAAAATTTCTCCTCGGAAAGGCAAAGCATTATGCTCTAAGATCCCTTGAGATTAGAGGGTTTAAAAACCCAGTCGAAAGGCCACTCGATGATTTCCAGGAGGCGCTTAAACGCATGGGGAAGAAAGAGGTTCCTTATCTTTTCTGGAGCGCTACTTGCTGGGCAAACTGGATCAACTATCATCTAAATTCAATGGAAGCCCTCTCCCAACTTCCAAGGGTAGAATGGATGATGAAAAGGGTTTTAGAACTTGACGAAGGGTTTTATTATGGTGGTCCGCACCTCTTTATGGGAATATGGTTTGCTTCCAGACCTAAAATAGCAGGAGGAGATTTGAAAAGGTCCCAAGACCATTTTTTAAGGGCAATTGAATTGGGGAAAGGGAAATTCCTTATGAGTTACGTCTATTATGCGGAATACTATGCACGGATGGCGCAAGATAGAGAACTTTTTACCTCCAACTTGCAAAAGGTGTTAAGCACCCCTCCCGATATCGCGCCAGATCTCACCTTGCTAAATACGGTGGCCCAAAAGAGGGCAAATGAACTCCTCAATAGACAGAATGAATATTTCGAATAGGAGAGAAAAAAATGGAAAGACGACCCTTCATAAAACTCTGGATCATTTCCTTTTGGATTACCCTCCTTTCTCTTTCACCCGCTCAATCAGCCGAAAAGGGCCTTGTCATCAAACTTGCCACCCTGGCTCCCCAAGGGAGTTCCTGGATGAATGCCTTTAATCTACTAAATTCAGATGTAATGAAAAAGACCGAAAACAAAATCCAGTTTAAAATCTACGCGGGAGGGGTCTTGGGTGATGAAAAAGACATGCTCCGAAAGATGAAAATTGGTCAAATCCAGGCGGCTGCCCTTACCTCAGGGGGTCTTTCCACTCTTTTTAAAGAAATCGATGTCCTCCAGATCCCTTTCCTCTTTCAAAAGTACGAAGAGGTAGACTTTCTCATAAAAAAGATGGATCCATTCTTTCGAAAAGGCTTCGAAGATAGTGGCTATGTCCTTTTAGGTTGGTCTGAAGGAGGATTTGTCTATCTTATGTCAACACTTCCCATCACCAGCGTTTCGGACCTCAAAAAGGCAAAAGTCTGGATCTGGGAAGAGTCTCCAATGGCCAAGGCCATCTTTGATGAGGCAGGAGTAAAGGCGGTCCCTTTATCTGTCCCGGATGTATTGGTAGGACTTCAGACAGGTCTGGTTGAGGTGGTCTATGCTCCACCCACTGGAGCCATCTCTCTCCAGTGGTTCACAAAAGTCAAATATCTGACCGATGTCCCTCTGGTCTATCTGGCAGGGGGGATTGTGGTAAAAAAAGAGGTGTTTAAACAGATTCCTGCCTCTGTTCAAAACTCTCTTCTTGAACTGTTTCAATCCCATCTTGACCAACTCAAGACAGTAACGCGGAATGAAAATCGGGATGCGATAAAAGCGATGACAAAACAAGGAGTAAAACTCATCACCCCCCCTGGAGAGCAGGTAGAAGAATTCAAAAAACTCTCCAATCGGGCCATGTCCCATTTTAGTGGCCAGACCTTTTCTAAAAAAACCTTTGAGGAGGTCATCTCCCATCTGGAAAATTACCGGAAGTGGGGGAAGTGATGGATCGCTGGGAACGAACCGATGAGATAATAGATCGGATCGAGCAGATTCTAATCGTCCTCTTTCTAAGTTCGATGATCCTCGTTTCCTCTCTCCAGATCATCCTCCGAAATCTCTTTGATACCGGTCTTTCCTGGGGCGATTCATTGATCAGAAATCTGGTTCTCTGGGTTGGCTTCATTGGGGCAAGCCTTGCCACGAGGGAGGGGAAACATATAAGCATCGATGTGGTTTCACGATGGTTGCCCTCTTTGGGAAATAAAATTGTTACTCTCATCATCCATCTCTTCTCAATCTTTATCTGTATTCTATTAACCTATGCCTCATTAAAATTTATAAAAAATGAAGCCCAGATGGGCGAGGCAACTTTTTTAAGTATTCCAAATTGGGTTTTAGAGACTATACTTCCTATCACATTTGGACTGATGTCCTTTCGCTTTGGACTCAGATTTTTAAACTCTCTGATGATCGTGATAAAGAGAGAAATGATGAATCGAGAGGGGGATCAAAAATGACCCTCTCTCTGATCCTTCTCATCTTCATCCTGACGGTTCTTGGAGCACCCCTTTTTGTTGTGATTGCGGGTCTGGCCCTTATCCTCTTTTTTACCGGCCAGATTGACTCCTCTGCAATGATCATCGAGATGTATCGAATGGCAACAACACCGATTCTGGTTGCCATCCCCCTTTTTACTTTCGCAGGATACCTCCTTTCCGAAAGTGGAGCGCCTAAGAGGTTAATTAGATTAACCGATGCCATCTTAGGCTGGATACCAGGTGGACTCTCACTCATCGCCCTTGTCACATGCGCTATCTTTACTGCCCTGACCGGGGCGACAGGTCTTACGATCATTGCCTTAGGAGGAATTCTATATCCTGCAATGTTACGGGGAAGATATCCGGAGAAATTTTCCCTCGGATTACTAACTACCTCAGGAACATTAGGCCTCCTCTTTCCACCCAGCCTTCCATTAATTATTTATGCAATTGTCGCAAAGGTTCAGATCGATCAACTCTTTCTGGCAGGCATTCTACCGGGGATTCTACTTGTCGTCCTTCTTTCTGCCTTCAGTGTTCAAAAAGCCATCTCGGCCAAAGTCCCTCGAACCCAATTTAAACTCTATGAAGTTTTTATCGCCCTGAAGGAGATGGTCTGGGAACTTCCTTTACCACTTGTGGTTCTTGGAGGAATTTATAGCGGTTATTTTGCAGTGAGTGAGGCAGCGGCAATTACAGCCATCTATGTTTTATTGGTTGAAGTGGTCATCTACCGTGATATTAAATGGAAAGATCTTTTAGGGGTAATGCGTAAGAGCATGATCCTTGTTGGCGGGATCCTCATCATCCTGGGCTCTGCCCTCGGTTTGACAAACTACTTAATTGACGAAGAAGTCCCGATGAAGATGCTCGAATTATTTAAGGCCCACATCCATAGTCCATTTGTCTTCTTAGTGGTAATGAATCTTTTCCTCCTTTTGGTTGGATGCGTGATGGGAACATTTTCTGCCCTAACTGTCGTTGTCCCCCTTATTGCCCCTGTGGCACAGGCTTACGGAATCCATCCCCTTCACATTGGTATTATTATCCTCACTAACCTTGAAATCGGAGCCTCCTTCCCTCCACTTGGAATTAATCTCTTCATCTCTTCCATCCGCTTTGAAAAATCGGTATTGAGGCTCTACCTTTCCTGTCTCCCTTTCATTGGAGTTCTTTTAGTTGGTCTTGCCATCATCACTTATGTTCCCTGGTTTAGCCTCGCCCTCCTCAAGTAAAAAGAAAGGTTCAGGGTAGCACCTATATAGGATTTTCGGAGATACTACTGCCCGATTCATATTAATCCCCCCCTTTAGTGAGGAATTATGGTTCAGGTTCAATTTTAGGTTTAGAATGCTCCGATCTCAGACTTAACTTTTACTCTTTCAGGAAGGATAATATGGCCTGATTGACTTCTTCTGAATTTTCCCACATAGGGATATGAGCACCATTTTCGATGACCAGAAGTCTCGAGTTAGGAATAACCTGGTGTAGATACTTCCCAATGGAGATGGGCAAAACCCGATCACGGTCTCCCCAGATGAGAAGAGTGGGCTGATAAATTCTTTTTAAGCAATCCTTTAACCTTATCCCATCTCTGGCATTTTTAAAAGTAGAGTATAGAACCCAGGTGCTTCCTTTGATTTTGGAGAGTTTATATTGCCTTTTTATGATTTCAGGCGTGATGAGTTTAATATTGTATACACAATCATTAAGAATCCAGCGAATTGAGTTTCTATTTCGACTGGCAATAATTAGATAAGGCAGTAATGGAATGTCCTTGATGGCAACCAAGGCCTTAAATGATTCATTATTAACCTGTTTAAGGACATCAGGTGGAACCGCATTGATCAATATCAATTTTTCAACCCTCTCTGGAAAGAGCCCTGCCATAGCCCATGCCAAGCCTCCACCCATCGAATTTCCGATGATTATGGCCTTCTCAATTCCTACGCAATCCATGAAATCTTTCAAAAAATTGATATAAGTCTCTGGCCTGTAAGAAATCTTGGGTCGATCTGAAAAACCATGTCCAATCAAATCCAATGCATAGACCCTGTAGAATTGGGAGAGAGGGTCTATCTGTTTTTCCCATACCCACATCCCTGCCCCATAGCCATGGAGTAAGAGGATGGGCATCCCTTCTCCTTTTACCGCATAAAAAATTGTGTTTCCATCAATCTCAAGGGTTTGAGGAATAAGAGAAGGATTCCAGTCGATCCGGGTCGGTCGGGTTAATGGAAGGTTAACCCTCCACAAAAATGGCATCAATATGAGTGAGGCAATCCATCTGAAATGAATCACGGTCTCTGGATCAAGGCCACCCCCTCCCTCTTCCTCTCATAGGCCTCTTTTAAAATGGTGTAGATAGATTTGATGACCAGTTGATAGAGAAAGGGATTCGGTTGGAAAATATTTATAGGTTTCTTAAGATCGAGGGCTACTGTTAGAGAAATCTTTGCCTCCTCTTCCCTTCCCAATTTATAGAGAATATATGCCATCTCCTCCATTCTCCATTGATAAAGGGATCTTTTCTCTTCTGAGAAGAGGTTGGAAAGGGCCCTCTGAAAGATATCCTGAAACCTGGCCTCCTTCTGATTTGGATTTAGGATCAATCTCGACTCCTCTGCCTCCCATACCTCATCCGCATAGGGTCTGATCTCCTCTTCTCCGATCATCCAGCCTGCGAAGAGATCGGTTTTGAGAAGATCTCCTCCTCGACTCAAAAACCTTTCATCCCCCTCAATCCCCTCTGTCTCAAGGTAGGAATAGATCAATGGTCTTTCATACTCCTTTTTAATTCTCTCAACATCGGTCTTAAAACGGACGTATTCTGAAGGAGGTATCCCCCCTCTCAATAGGGTCTTTTGGTAGGCTTGAGCAAAAAGGAAACCTACATAAGATGCGTCAATCTCAACCAAAGGGCTCGGGCTTAATTCCTTCACCTCATCAAAGTAGTTTTTAAACTCTTTTTTTGAGATCTCCCCTCCAAAAAAACTGATTATACCTTGCTGGTCATTTACCAGACCTTGAAGCACCATGACCCCCCTGCCTGGCCTGGCGAAGGTTAAAATAAGAAGACGATTCCACGAGATATCAAAACTGTTCCCAAATCCCTTTGGAGGCTCAACCTTTAAGGGACGAAGAATTGAGTCTTTCTTTTCAGGAATAAGATCTTCAATAACCATCCCTCTGCTTTTCATCCTATAGAGAGATCGTTTTATGGCTTTGCGAACCATCTTCGCTTCATAAACCTCCAACATACGCTTTAAAATATGGACAATCTTTGCGTCTAAAATCGATGCCAGTCTCTCAACGACCCCAATCGTTAATTCCAACTCTTTCCCTAAAATGGAAAGAAGAAATTGGAATATTTCTTCCCCGGACCTTCCTTCCTGGATATCCGCCTTTACCTTCTCAACCACTCTTTGAACGTCTTCCATCTTTTCCTCTATTAGATTGAACCTCTCTTTCATCTTTCACTCAGTGATGGTCACACCACTGCCTTGCATTCTGAAACATCCGGAGCCATGGAGAGGCTTCGAGTCGATCACCAAGATCGCGAGGCATCCATGCCCATTGCCATTTTAGAAAAGTGCGTTCAGGATGGGGCATTATCGCTAAATGTCTTCCATCTGGTGAGCAGATGCCTGTGATTCCAAATGGGGAGCCATTTGGATTGAAAGGATAACTTTGTGAAACTTCCCCATCCATCCTCCCTTCATCATCCACATAAACAAGTGAAACCAATTTTTTTTGAATCACTTCATCCATCAGGGCTGGATCAGGAAAATGGACCCTTCCCTCCCCATGAGCCACCCAGATTCCGAGGATGGAGTTACTCATCCCTTTGAACATCATCGCTGGACTTTCCAAAATCTTTACACTCACCCAGCGAGATTCAAAACGCCGAGAAAGGTTCTGGACAAAACGAGGTTGTTTGTGGTCAGGGATTCCAGACCAGGGAACCCATCCCAAGAGAGCAAACAATTGACAGCCATTGCAAACTCCAAGGGTGAAGGTGTCTGGTCGATGGTAAAACTCATCAAACATCCTCCTCAATCTTTCATTGAATCGAATGGCCGCTGCCCATCCTTTGGCACTTTCAGGCACATCGGCATAGGAAAAACCTCCCACTGCCACAAGGCCTCGGAATCGCTCCAGTGTCACCCGACCGTCGATCAGATCGGTCATTGTGATATCCCAAGGTATAAAGCCTGCTTGATAGAAGGCAGAGGTCATCTCTCGATCCCCATTACTTCCCTCTTCTCGTAGGATGGCCACCTCGGGTTTCTCTTTGGCATAAAGTAGATTTATGGGAGTTGGCTTTGGCTCAAAAGTGATGACATAGGAAGGCCCTTTACGATCAAAGATATTTTTCTTCTCTTCATCAGCACATTTAGGATTCATCTGGAGACGTTCGATCTGATAGGAGGTCTCCTCCCACCATTGTCTTAAGACACGCATATCTGATTCTAAAACCTTCTGGCCATTATAGACGACCAGGATCCTCTTCTCCTCTATTGTCTCTCCGATGAGAATGGACTGAAGATGAAAAGAATCAAGAATCTCAAAGACTCTTGCCATATCCTTCCTATCACATTCAATGACTGCTCCCAACTCTTCAGCAAAAAACCTCTCAAAAACAGTCCATGGGCCTTTCATCTCTATCTTAAGCCCACAGTTTCCCGAAAAGGCCATCTCAAGGAGTGTAGTGATGAGGCCCCCATCGCTCACATCATGTCCTGAAAGAACAAGATTCTCTGAGATCAGTTTCTGAATTGCATAAAAGGCCTGTTTAAGCACTTCAGGATCATCCACATCAGGAGATTGATCACCAACCTGTCCGTATACATGGGCTAAGACCGAACCCCCAAGCCGTGCCTTTCCATTGGCCAGATCAATGAATATTAGTTGGCTCTGGCCTGGTTTTTTAATATCTGGGGTAACCACTTTTGTAATATCGGGCATCGGTGCATAAGCGGAGATCACCAGTTCACGGGGTGATTTCACAATCTCCTCGCCCACGCGTGCAGCCATGGAGAGAGAATCTTTCCCCCCATCAACCGCAATTCCCAACTCAATCATCAAGTCCCTCATTGCGCAAGCCGCTTCATAAAGGGCCGCCCCTTCTCCTAAAAGTTTGGGTGCCCACATCCAATTAGCAGAACATTTGACATCCTCCAATCGAGTAATCTTTGCCCATACGATGTTTGTCAGGGCTTCTCCTACCGCCATCCGGGCCCCTGCCTTAGGGCTGACCAACATCTTTATCGGTTGCTCTCCAATGGAGGTCGCTGCTCCAGTCAACCCAAAATGGCTCTGAGCAATCACGGCCACATCCCCTACTGTCAATTGGAGCGGACCACAGCATTGCTGTCTTGCAATTAACCCTGTTACGCTTCTATCCACCTTGTTGGTTAAAAACCTCTTCGAACCTACCGAAAGGTCACGAAGAACCCGCCACAACGCCTCCTCCATTGTCAATGAGTCAGGCAGTTTGAGAGGGTTAAAGATAACTTCAATTCTTTTGTCCTGAAAGGTCTTCTGCGGCATATTTCCCAAGACCTTTTCAAGATTGAGATTGACAGGGATGGAATCATCCTGTTCATCATGGACAATGAATCTACCGTCTCCTGTCACATGGCCCAAGATCTCACAATTGACCTTCTCCCTCTTACAGATAGATTTGAACTCCTCAATCCTTTCAAAGGGAATCAAAAAACCGCATCGCTCTTGATATTCAGCAATCCAGATCTTAAGCACAGAAAGGGTTGGGTCACCCAGTTTGATCCGCCTCAGTTCAATTCTTCCACCTGCCTTTTCGACCAGCTCCTTTAGGACATTGGCAGGTCCTCCTGCCCCTTGATCGTGGACGCTGACGATGGGATTCAGGTCACCCATTTCAATACAGGCGCGAATCACTCGGTTCAGTTTCTGTTCCATCTCTGCATCGCCCCGTTGGACTGCATTGAAATCGAGCTCCTCCACATTTTCTCCATGAAGTTTACTGGAGGCAGACCCTCCACTTAGTCCAATCCCGTAGGCAGGGCCACCCACCTGAACAATCAATAACCCTTTCTTGGCCTCACCCTTTTCAATATGCCTATCATCGATCTGTCCGATCCCACCAGTAAACATGATCTTCTTAATCCATCCCCACCTTTCCCCATTAGGAAGCCTCTGATCAAAAGACCGTGTAAATCCAAGGATCACTGGTTCACCAAACTTATTTCCATAATCGCTTGCCCCATCGCTTGCCCTGATCTCAACCTCTAAGGAAGGGGCAAGATTCGATGGATAGGGTAAGGACCTATCTTCCCACGGGAGGTCATATCCTGGTATGAGCAGATGGGCAACGCAGTAACCTGTGGTCCCTGCCACGACAAGCCCACCTCTTCCTGTGGCGTGAACATCACGGATGCGTCCACCAGTCCCTGTTTCTGCACCTGGGAAAGGAGCAACCCCTGTAGGAAAATTATGGGTTTCCGCAGTAAAGATGATATGGTAATAAACATTCTGTTTATTGAATGGCGAGGGCTGGCCTGGCTTCTCAGGAAGAATGGTCCAGCATTCATACCCTCTAATCCCGCTGGAATTGTCCTTGAAGGCAATGAGACTGTTAGAGGGGTTTGCCTTTAATGTCGATTTTACAATATCCAAAAGTGTCTCTGGCATAGGGATGCCATTGATTATCTGTTTACCTTTAAAATAACCGTGTCGAGAGTGTTCACTGTTCGCATTATCCAAATCCCTGATCTCAACTATGGTTGGATTTCTACCCTCTTCATTTACAAAATAGTCATAATAGAGCCTTCTATCCCACTCATCCATCGCCAGCCCTGGGATCTCATCAAATGCAGATAACCCTTTCTCCTTGAGGGGGACTTCAAAGACAGGTTCTGGGATGATTCCTGATTCAAAACTCTCAAGGGGAGTTTCATATAAACATTCAGTCATTCGATCGTGATTCTCCCGAATGAAACGTTCCCTGTCCTCTCCTGGAGAGAGAGAGTATCTTCGGGATCGCTCAATGCGGGTGACCTTGTCGAGCCCGCAGGTATGGCAGATGGCCACAATATTGGTTGAGTAGGCGGTTGCAAAATTCATCCGAGGACCAAGTTCAACTACATCTTCTCCATCCTGGTGAAATGACTTTTCAGAGATACTTTCAGAGACAAAACCGTCTGCAAGGATCATCTTCAAGACAGAAATTTCTTCTGGATCGAGCGGAGCGGAGGTCTCAACATTGAAGCAGTACTCCAAACGCTCATCTTTTCTTAAGAAGAAGTGGTACATTCCTTTTTTCCTTTTAATAAAAAAGCCTTTTAAGAGCGACGCTATCGTAAAGGACCTGATCCTGTTTAAGAGAGATATTTCCATGAACGACCAGATTTAAAATATAACTCTGCCAGGCCCTTTCCTTTTCATTCACCCTCTTTGCCAGAGATTCAGCGTCATCTTCAGGTCTTATCAAAACAGGCATCTGAAAGATAATGGGGCCATGATCATAGGCAGTCTCATCCACAAAATGCATTGTCACAGCACTCTGTTTGATCTCCCCCCTCCGATAAGCAGCGATGACAGCCTCGTGGACATGATGACCATACATCCCTGGTCCTCCAAATCTTGGCAGGGGGCCAGGGTGAATATTGATTGTCTTCGCAGGATCGAGCCCTCTTACAAATTTTAACCACCCTGAACACATCACATAATCAGCCCTGTATTTCTCAACAAAAAAGCGATACCCTTCAGCCTCAAAAGGGCCCGGCCAGTATTCAAAAGGAACCTTAAGCGCATCCGCTTTCTTGCGAACCCCTCCATGCGGGTGGTTTGAAACAACCCCCACAATTTGTGCATCCAGGACTGGCGGGTCTGTTCTCGAAAATTCCACCATCTCTTGGAAGCCAGACCCTCCTCCCTTTGCATCACCACTGGCGAAAACTAAAATCCTAACCTTCCCCTCAACCGTCTCCATCTTTCAACCTTTCCTTTGGAATCCATTAACTCCTATTAGGAAAGTAAATGATTTTTTAAAAAAAAGTCAACATAGAAACTTTCTGAATATCCATCTCCTTTATCAATGAATCCCTACACTTTTTTACAAATAGAACATATTGGTTTAAAATTCAATCACAAATTTTTGTGATGATAAAGCACAAGTCCATCCTCTGGGGGAACGATAATCATGTTTGTATTTTCCAGAGAGCCATTGATCTTATGGGAAAAGTTTTTGAAGTTTATGTGAAAGCAGACGGATTGTGTTCAGGATTGAAATTGGATTGAGAGATTGGTTTGAGGTATTTGGAAAGGAGGGGGGGCGATGACCTCAACTCAAGAGATCATCGCCTTTTAGTTTTGAAGGAGGCTGGGACCTAAGAGTTTAAGGGGTTATTTAAATAGTATAACCCGCCTTTAAACCAGTCTAAAGAGTTTTGCAAAGAAATAGG
>JBBIRM010000057.1:0-15778 GCA_037441765.1 Deltaproteobacteria bacterium
TCCCCCTCACCTTTGTCCTCTCCCCAGGGGGAGAGGAGATCAGAAGTGGTGCACTATTAAAACTTAAAGAGTGCACTTTTGATTTTTAGCTAACATATTTTTTTCTGAGACTTCTGAAAAATTATTTAAACCGAGTTTTATAAACTGGGGAGGTGGGGTGGAAAAGCCTCAAATTTCCGTAGATGAAAGAACTATTGAATAAGATCTATCAAGGTGATATGTTTAACATTAATGCAAATGTGTTCAAAAAAAGGAATACTCTACATCGTCTCTACCCCTATAGGTAACCTTGAAGATATTTCCCTTAGAGCCCTTCGTGTGTTAAAAGAGGTTGATTTAATAGCCGCTGAGGACACTCGACGGACTGGCCTGCTTCTTAAACATTACGAAATCAAAACGCCACTCACAAGCTATTTTGAAGGAAACGAATTAAAAAAAAGATATTCGATCGTCACAAAATTGAGACATGGAGACCAGGTTGCCCTTGTCTCCGATGCAGGCACGCCAGGCATCTCGGACCCTGGATATCGCCTTATTCAGCTGGCGATTGAAAACGAGATCCCGGTCGTTCCAATCCCTGGGCCTTCTGCCCTCATTACTGCCCTAAGTGTGGCCGGCCTTCCAACAGATGCCTTTCTCTTCAAAGGCTTTCTTCCACACAAATCTAAAAAGAGAAGGGAGTTGCTTAAAGATTTAGAAGACGTTCGAGAAACCCTCATCTTTTATGAATCCCCTCACCGTCTTGCCCAAACCCTGAAGGATATCCTTGAAATTCTTGGTGACCGTAAGATGGTCCTGACCAGGGAATTGACCAAAATTTATGAAGAGATTATAAGGGGAAGTGTAAGCGAGATTATCAAACAGATAGAAGATAGAAAGATAAAAGGGGAAATCACTCTTGTCATCTCTGGAAAGGTTCGAAAGGATGAATCTCTTCTCAACGCCAGAAAGGACGGGTAAAGATTACCAGGACAGTGAAAAGTTCTAACCGACCCACCAACATCAAAAAGGAGAGAACCCATTTCCCAATCGCAGGAAGATGGGAATAATTGTCTGCGGGGCCAACTCCTCCAATCCCAGGTCCCACATTTCCAAGTGTAGCCGCAACTGCTCCAACAGAGGTATCGATGTCCAGACCCAGTCCAGTCATGATCAGGACACTTAAAAAGAAAATCAATATATAGGTTGCCACAAATCCCATAATGTTTAAAACCAAGGCCTCACTGACAGTTCGATCTCCAATCCTGATCGGAAAGATTCCATGGGGATGGAACAATTTTTTTAGTTCAGAGCCAATGAATTTAAAGACGATCATCACCCTTACCTGCTTCATCCCCCCTCCTGTAGAACTGGTACAGCCTCCAAACATCATTAAGGCCAAAAGTAGGATTTGTGCGACAAAAGGCCATCGTTCATAGTTTTCCGTAACAAAACCGGTCGTTGTAACGATAGAAACAATCTGAAAAAGGGATCCCCTGATTAATTCTTCTGAAAAGACCTCTCCCCGCATGAAACGTGCGATTAAGACAAATCCGGTAGTGCCAAGGATGATGCAAAAGAAGAAACGAAACTCTGGATTGATAAAGTAGCGGTTAACCTTCCCTCTTAAGGCCCAATAGTGGAGTGAAAAATTTGTCCCCGCAATAAACATAAAAACAATGAGGATATAGTGAACATAGGGAGATGGATATGTAGCGATGTTATTATTTGTAGGGGTAAATCCACCTGTTGCAAGGGTTCCAAACGTGATACAGATAGATTCAAAGAAGGAGAGCCCTCCTAACTTTAGAAGAAAAATTTCCATCAAAGTGAAGATAAGGTATGCACCCCAAAGGATTTTCGCCGTCTCACTAATTCGTGGTGAAAGTTTATCTTTTATAGGCCCTGGAACCTCTGCTTTGAATAGCTGAACGCCTCCAACCCCCAAAAAAGGGAGGACGGCTACAGCCAGAGCAATTACTCCCATGCCTCCCAGCCACTGGGTCATGTTTCTCCAAAGAAGAAGACTTTTAGGAAGTTTTTCAATATCGGTGAGGATGGTCGCTCCTGTAGTCGTAAATCCTGACATGGTTTCAAAAAAGGCATCAGTTAATGAAGGGATGTACCCAGAGGTAATAAAAGGTAAAGCCCCAAAGAGAGAGAAAGTGACCCAGCATAGAGTTACGGTTAAATAGGCTTCACGGACCTGAAACTCAAATGGTTTTTTAGTCAGGAACCGAAGGATGAAACTTATCACTCCCATCCCGATCATTTGATAGAGATAGAGAAAATGAAGTCCATCCATTTCGTAGAGGGAAAAACACAAAGGGAGAAGGAAAAAACCACTAAGTAGCAACCAAAGGCTGGATAAGAGATAAAGAATGTTGGAAAATTTCAACGTCCCCTCATTATGAAAATTTCTTTTCAATCGATGGAATCGCCTGAGGAAGTACCACAACGATGGCCTTATCCCCTGGTTTTATGGTACTTCTGCCAAATGGTATGAGAACCTCATCCCCCCGTACTATGGCGGCAATGATTGAGCCTTTTGGAAGGCTGAGATCCTTTAGGAACTTTCCTATCAATTTGTTTGACTCCATGATCTGAAATTCAATAGCCTCCGCCTCGATCCCGTGAAGGGTGGCTGCGGAAAGAATGGATCCCCTTCTTATAAACCTCAATATGGCACTGGCAGTTGCCAGACGGACATTGACCGTGGAATCTATCCCGATGACGGGAAGGAGAGGAAGATAGGTCTGTTTGTTCACCAAAGCAATCGTTTTTTGAATGCCAATGTGTTTGGCAAGCAGACATGAAAGGATGTTAATCTCATCATCAGAAGTCACCGCAATCAGGGCATCCATATTGAGAAGGCCCTCCCTGGCCAGTGTATCAATTTCGGTTCCATCCGCCTGATAAACCGAAGTCCTTTTAAGCTGAGAGGCAATCTGGAGGGATTTTCCCTTGTTTGATTCCACTAATGTCACGTCAACCTTCTTCTCCAGTTTTTCAGCCAATCCCCTCCCAATCTTCCCTCCTCCAAGGATCATGATTCTTTCAAGTCTCTGATCCATTTTCCCGGTGAGGGATAGTACCTGAGGAAGATTTTCTCTTTTTGTCACTACAAAGACTTGATCATTTTTACTAAAAAAGTCTTGGCCGGTAGGGATAATAGTCCTATCCCCCTTGAGCATGGCCACAACCCTAAAATTCCTTCTATCTTCTTCTGTTCCAATATCTTTTAAGGGTTTATTGAGATAGGGACAATTTGTATCAAGTTTGAGCCCCACCAATAATATTCTTCCCCCCTCAAATTCAATTATCTCAGAGGCAGATGCTCTCATTAAAAGACGGGCAATCTCTTCTATGACCTCCTCTTCTGGGTGGATGAAAAGATCTACCCCCATATCTTCTGGCCTTAAAATGGAGGAAGGATGATAATACTCAGGATTCCTGACACGCGCAATTCTTCGTTTCACTCCCATCTTAGAGGCCATCATGCAGGCAAGGATATTGACCTCATCAACCCCTGAGGCAGCAATTAAAAGATCTGAAGATTCCAGTCCTGCCTCCTTTAAAACACTCTGGCTGGAGGCGTTCCCTTGAATAACCGCCACATCCATGGCCTCTTGAACATGGGCACACTTATCAGGGTCAATATCGACCAGGACCAAATCGTGTTTTTCAAAAGATAGCCTCTTGGCCAAATAGAACCCAACCTCTCCAGCCCCTATAATGACAATCTTCATCTCTTCCCCACCCCTTTGAGTTTCCTATCGGACCCTTTGGATATCCTCTTCCTTCCCGATGACCACTAATATATCACTGTCTTTGATGACGAAGTCCGCTCGTGGGATCATCAGGATTCTCTCTGGAAGGACCTCCCGGATAGCAATCACTTCAATATGATATTGACTTCTCAGATGGAGCTCACCGATGGTCTTTCCGATAAAATGTTTTGGGGGTGCAAGTTCACAAATATTATAGTCCTCTGACAGGGGGAGATAATCAAGGATGTTCTGGGAGATCAGACTCTTAGCCACTCTGTCTGCCATCTCCTTTTCTGGAATAATGACTTCCGTTGCACCTACTTTTTCCAATACATGTTTATGGTCTTCATCAGGTGCCTTCACAATAATCCGTTTCACCTTCATCTCTTTGAGGTGAAGGGTAATCAGAGTGGCTGAAGCCAAATCCTCACCAAAGGAGATAATAACTATATCATCCTCCTGGATCCCAATGGCCTCCATCACCTCTTTATCTGTGCCATCTGCGAGAATGGCTTTTGTTGCATGGTCTTTGATCTTCTGAACTATCTCTCTATTTTTATCAATTGCAATCACCTCGAATCCATTCTCATAAAGGTCTTTAGCAATATTAAAACCGAAAATCCCCAATCCAATCACCACAACCCGTTTCATTTAATTCTCCCCTGTTTTTAAATTTTTTTATTCCGCACTTCAATTTCCCAAATCCACAATCAGAAAATCAGCCCACCATTACGCTTTCTTCTGCATAAGTCAAACCCCTTTCCCCTGTCACTCTTGAAAGGGAAAATGCAAGAGTCAGGGGGCCTACCCTTCCTGCAAACATCATTAAAATTACAGCCAGTTTCTGTGGGTCACTCAATTTTGGAGTTACCCCCATTGAAAGTCCAACTGTTCCAAATGCTGAAACGGTCTCAAAAAGATATTCCACAAAAAAGTGACGACTCTGAAGGGGTGGAAGATTACTACCTCCCAAAATCAGGAGCAATGAGGTGATGAGGGAGACTGAAAATGCAGAGGCAAAAATAATCGAGACGGTGCGACTTATGGTTTCTCTTGGGATTGTTCGATTAAGGATGTTTACCTCCTCATTCCCCTTCAATCTATTCCAGATCATGAGTAGAAGAATTGCAGCACTGGTCGTCTTCACCCCTCCACCTGTAGAACCAGGAGAAGCACCGATGAACATGAGGATAAGCAAAAAGAGGATGGTGGCATTTGTCAAGGCAGAAATTTCGACCGTATTAAATCCAGCAGTCCGAGGAGTAATAGATTGGAATAAAGATATCAAAATTTTATCCAGTGTTGAAACATCCTTGAGAATGTGATTCCTTTCAAAAAAGTAGAAAATGACGGCCCCAAGAATAATAAGTATCGCCGTAGTGATGAGAACGAGTTTCGTATGAATGGAAAGTTTCTTTTGTTTCCCTTTAAGGTAAGAAAAGACTTCATAATGGACAATAAACCATATACCTCCTAAGATAATCAATCCCATTACTGTTAAATTGATGATCAGGTCTCCCTGAAAACCAATGAAACTGTTTGAAAAAAGAGAAAAACCTGCGTTATTAAATGCTGAAACTGCATGGTATAGGGCCTTGTAAAAGGCCACCCTTATTGAGTCATCCAGAGAAAAACGAAGAAATAAAATGAACGTCCCAACGGATTCAAAGGCAAAAGCAAACAAAAGGATAGATTTGATGATGACGAGGAAGTCCTTTCTGGGGGTATGAAGAAAGGTAGATTGAACGATCTCCCTTCCTTTGAAGGAGATCCCTCTTCCCATCAGGATGAAAAAGATGGTGGAGAAAGTGATGATTCCCAGGCCTCCAATCTGGATTAGACAAAGGGTGATTATTTGACCTATCAGAGAAAGGTCTTTACCTGTTTCGACTACGACAAGTCCTGTGACACAGACCGCAGAGGTTGAGGTAAAAAGGGCATCGATAAATCGGAGAGGTCCCTTTGTTGCGGAGAAAGGAGACCAGAGGAGAAAGGTCCCTATAAGGATAACTGAGATAAAACTGAGAATAAATATTCTCGATGGGGAAAGATACTTTGAGAGGAAGATTTTAATCCGGATAAGAATCCTCATCATCACTCAAGGAAACCCAACCTTTCGTCCCAAAAAGCAGCCTGCATTCACACCACAAGAAAGGGGGTTCCAAATTTAAAAGATGTCAGCAGAGAAAATATAGATCTCTGTATCCTTATCTTTCCAGGCATTAGACGGAAGGCCTGCCTTCTGACAAGTATGTTCCAAAAAGGTCTTCCGATCCCACCCATATTCGGTGGCAACTTGAGGAAGCAGGAGCCCGGAATACCAACCCTTTTTGATGTAGATACCATGTTTCCCGACTTCAATCTCATTTATATCAGCAATCTTTTTCAAGGGAGTCAATACTGAGATCTCAATATCCAGTTCTGGAATCTCTTTTTCTGTGACCGGTGGGAAACGGGGATCTTGAAAGGCAGCCGCTTCGGCCATCTTTTCAATGGTCTTATGGAGCGGACCTTGACCTTCTATATATCCAATGCATCCCCTCAGTTCACCTCTTTTGTGAATGGATACAAATGCTCCGCGATTCTCCTTAAGTTTAAGCGAATCCACCTTAAACTCTGGCACAGCCTTCCCTTTGGCCTTATTCTCAATGACAGTCCTTGCAATATGATGTAATATTTTCTTCTCTTCTTCACTTAAACCCAAATCAACCCCAACCTTCTTCCCCTCTTTCATCTTTTCTATACCTCCAGAAACCTTATAAAGGACACCTGCTGCGTAGCCAACCACTCGTCCCCTCTCTCCTGTAACATCTCCTGAATTGAGATATTTGAGGACCCTTCCTTTATTAGCACCTAACATTTTAGATGCCAGCATGACGGAGAGAATTGGACCACCTCCACAGGCTTCGCAACGACCTTCCTTTAAATCTCGGTTCAATCCTGCAGGATCAAACCGTTCAATATGATTTAAAACAATCCTGTCAAGTGAAACCGCCTTTTCATAGGGATGAAAGTGAGAAAGATCAGAACTTGCAACCAATAATGCCTTTTTCCCCTCGATGGCTTCGGCCACTGCAGAGGCAAGTCTTTGGCAGGTCTCCCAACTCCAATAGGGCTCCATCACAATCGCAACGAGTTTAAACGACTTCAAGACCATTTGAAGAAATGGAAGTTGAATCTCCAATGAATGTTCCTTAGCATGAGCCTCGGGAATAAATTGAAACTCTTTATGAGCCTCCATAATCTTTCTTGAGATTTCAGTATCTATCTGAACAATCCCAAGGGGTGTCCGGAACCCACCCCTATCATAGACAGAGGCTCCCCTAAAAAGGGCATGATGGCTTGGGGCCAATACAACCACCGTATCGAACCCTTTACCTTCAAGAAGTTTATAGGCATAGGCTGCTACCTGCCCTGAATAGATGTATCCTGCATGGGGGGAGATTAAACCAACAATCTCCCCTTCCAATTTCTCTACCCTTGCATTCTCTAAATATCTCTTCACCTCCCTGAGAAGGGTCTCTTTGTTCCCTGGATACCATGACCCTGCATAAACAGGTTCTCTTATCTCTTCCATCCCCTTCCCCACGAAGGGGCTCTTAGCCTCACAGCGCATCCCTAAGAGCCCAAGAAAAATAATCAGAATAGGAACCAAAAAGAATCTGCTCAATCTCCATAATACATTAATCCATCCTCGCCTTCTCGGAACCATTGCTATAATTTATAACGGTTTGGACCTATCTTTTACTATCCAGTAGAAGTGTTACTGGCCCATCATTGACAAGATGGACCTCCATTTTGGTTTGGAACTCTCCTGTCTGGATAGGAATGCCCTCTCTCCTCAACTCTGAAATAAACCGATCATAAACTGTTTTGGCAATGGTTGGCTCTTCTGCTTCTGTAAAGGATGGCCTCCTTCCTTTTCGACAATCACCATAAAGGGTAAACTGGGAAACGACAAGTATCTCTCCCCCGATCTCTTTGAGGGAAAGGTTGAACCTCTCAGATTCATCTTCAAAGATTCTGAGATGTGGGATTTTTGAAGTGAGATAGGTAAGGTCACTTTCGCCATCGCCCCTTGCCACCCCGATAAAGACCAGGAGGCCTTTGCCAATCTTTCCTGTAATTCGGCCGTCCACCCTTACCTCAGCAGATTTCACCCTCTGAATCACAGCCCTCATCTTAACCCTCAACCCTCTTTCTCTTTTTTGGCCTGGGCGATCACTTTCTCGGCCAGCTGGGCAGGAACCTCTTCATAATGGGAAAACTCCATCGTAAAAGTCCCCCTGCCCCCTGTTTTGGCATTAAGGTCTGGGGCATATTTTAACATCTCTGCCATAGGTACGTTTGCCTCAATCACTTGGTAATTTCCCTTTGCATCGACTCTTAAAACCCTTCCACGTCGACTGTTCAGATCACCGATCACATCGCCAATGCTCTCGTCTGGTGCAGTGACGATTACCTTCATAATCGGTTCAAGTAGAACTGGATTGGCCTCCTGAATGCCTTTCTTAAAGCACATGATTGCTGCAATCTTGAAGGCCATTTCTGAAGAATCGACCTCATGGGATTTTCCGTCATAGAATCGCACCTTAACATCGACCACAGGGTAACCTGCAAGAACCCCGCTTTGCATCGCCTCCAAAATCCCTTTTTCTACTGCTGGGACAAAGTTTCTGGGGACGTTCATCCCAACCAGGGCATTCTCAAACTCAAATCCCCCTCCTCTCGGGAGTGGGGAAATATCGAAATGAACTTCTGCAAATTGGCCTCTTCCACCTGTCTGTTTTTTATGCCGATAAATCACTCCTTGTTTAGATCCCCGGATCGTTTCTTTATAGGGAACCTTTGGTGTGCTGAGGTTTACCTCCACCCCGAATTTCCTCTTCAACTTTTCAATGATTACCTCCACATGGGTCTGGCCCACCCCCGATAGAAGAATCTCTCCAGTCTGTTCATCCCTGCCCATGGTCATGGTTGGGTCCTCCTCATGGATGCGTGCCAAGGAAGCCGTGATTTTCTCTTCATCTCCTTTGGTTTTAGGGGTGAGCGCATAGGAGATTACAGGAAGAGGAAGCTTGGTCTCTTCGAAAACGATCGGTTTCTTCTCATCCGAGAAGGTATCGCCAGTGGTGGTCTCTTTTAGTTTAGCGACAGCCACAATATCACCTACAGTAGCAAATCCAATGGGTTTCTGTTTTTTCCCCTCCATTAAAAAGATTTGACCAATCCTCTCCTTCACATCCTTTTTAGAATTGTAGACTATAGAGTCTGCACTAATGCTTCCAGAATAGACCCTGAAAAGGTTAAGTTTTCCGGCAAATGGGTCTGCAATTGTTTTAAAAATGTAGGCTGAAAACGGGGCATCCTCTTTGGGTTCCCGCCACTCAACCTCGCCAGTCTTTGGATTTACTCCTCGAACAGGACCTCTTTCTAAGGGTGAAGGGAAACAGGAGATGATTAGGTTGAGAAGTGGTTGAATACCGATGTTGCGAATGGATGAACCGCAGAGGGTAGGAACCAGTCTTCCCTCCAACGTCCCCTTTCTAAGGCATTGAATCAGTTCCTGGTCAGAAATCTCCCCCGACTCCAGATACTTTTCCATCAGTTTATCATCCATCTCCACCACTGCCTCAACCAGATTCTCGCGGAATCTATCCACCTCCTCTTTCATCTCAGAGGGAATCTCTTTGACCTCGAACTTTCCACTCCCATCCTCCTGATAGAAAAGAGCCTTTTGCTGAATTAAATCCACAACCCCTCTGAAATCTCCCTCTCCTCCAATGGGAAGTTGAACGGGGATTGGGATTTGAGAAGGGAAAGCTTTCTTTATCTCTTCAACCACCTTAGAGAAGTTTGCGCGTTCCATATCCATCTTGGTTACAAAAAGAATCCTTGGGACCTTAAACTCATTGGCATAACCCCAAACCGTTTCGGTCTGTACCTTGACCTCAGAATTTCCACCAATCACCACAATGGCTCCGTCCACGACCCTCATTGCAGCCTTGGCCTCAGCAATGAAGTTTGCATATCCAGGAGTATCGATAATGTGAAATTGATGCTTATCCCATTCGAAGTGAGAAAGCGAGGCGCTGATGCTAATTTTTCGATTGATCTCTTCTGGCTCAAAATCCATTATGGAAGAGCCATCGTCCACTCTTCCAAGACGATTTGTCTCTCCTGTATCGAAGAGAATGGCTTCACATAGAGAGGTCTTACCTTCTCCTCCATGGCCAAAGGTTCCTATATTTCGGATATGACTGGGTTCAAACCGTTTCATTGTTCCTCCTTTTCTCTCCTGAATCTCCCAAAATGATCGGATATATTTTAAACTACTTTTCTCATAATGGAAAGTCAAATTTTATTTCCGTGGAAATGCTTCACTGAAGAGGGGAATTATATGAATCGGGTAGGGATATCTCCGAAAATCCTATAAAGCGGATCGGTTAATAGAATGCCTTAAGAAAGGGATTTCACATAATAGATGGTAGCCCTTTCAGTACTCAAGAGATTTTTTAGTCAGAGAGCAATCTAAGGTTTCCGCTATAAGATTTTCTCCAACATCCCTACCCGATTCCCCTGATGAGTGAGGTTACTTCATGTGCAATGGCCCGCTTATTTGTGGAATCAGGTTGACAGCCCGAGGAGGTTGACTTAGAATCTTCACTTGGGAGGCCTCTATGAAAAAGAGTAAGGTTTTCTTTTCTGATCTGAAGGTGGTTTCAGGAAAACCTCTTCTTGATAAATTAGATATCCTTTTGAATTGTGTTGACTTGAAGGGAAAGGTTAGAGAAAAGGACCTGGTCGCTATTAAACTACATTTTGGTGAAAAAGGAAATACAGCTTATGTCAGACCAATCTTTTTAAGAAGAATTGTAGAACGGGTCAAAGAATGTAAAGGAAAGCCTTTTCTCACCGATACGAATACCCTTTATATTGGAACGCGTTCTGAAGCCATATCCCATCTTGCCACAGCCTATCAGAATGGTTTTGCCTACTCGGTGGTTGATGCCCCGATAATTATCGCTGATGGGCTAAGAGGGAATAGTTCGATCAAGGTTCGGGTTGACCTCCCTATCTTTAAAACCGTTTCGATTGCCAGGGATATCTATATGGCAGATGCCCTAATATGTGTGACCCATTTTAAAGGCCATGAATTCTCAGGGTTTGGGGGGGCATTAAAGAATCTTGGAATGGGATGTTCAAGCAGAGAGGGGAAATTGAGTCAGCATTCCAATATTTCTCCTCGTGTAAAAAGGAAGGTTTGTAAGGGTTGCGAAGTATGCCTTCCATGGTGTCCCCAAGAGGCCATCTCTATGGAATATTCTGAAACAGGGACTGAAGAGGGGAGAAAGGCTGCAGTAATTGACCCGAATAAATGTATTGGTTGTGGAGAATGCATTCTTTCCTGTCCTAACAGTGCTATACAAATTCAATGGAATGAATCCATCCCCATCTTCCAAAAGAAAATCGTGGAACATGCCTACGGAGCACTGAAGAAAAAAGGGCAGAAGGTTATCTATTTAAATTTCCTCATTCAGATCTCACCTGCCTGTGATTGTTATGGGTATTCGGATACACCGATCGTTCAGGATATCGGCATTCTCTCCTCAGAAGATCCTGTTGCCATTGATCAGGTTTCTGTCGATCTGGTAAATAATGAGGCTGGAAATCGAGCCTCAAAACTTCCGAAGAATTGGGAACCTGGAGGGGATAAGTTCAGAGCCCTATATCCTGAGGTGGATTGGGGTATTCAACTTGCCTATGCGGAAGAGATCGGTCTTGGAACACGAAATTATGAGTTGATAAAAATTTAAAACTGCCCCTAAAAATCAGAAGGCGATCTTAATTAAGTTATTCCTCTTTAAAGGGGATGCATTTCTATCAATATCTTCTCGTCATATCATTCCGTATATCTCACTTCTTTTAAAAAAAGGCCGTGGGCAGGGGCTGTCGGCCCTGCCACTTTTCGATCTTTTGACTCAAGGATTTTTAGAAACTCCTCAGAACTGATCCTCCCCCTCCCCACCTCAACCAAAGTCCCTACGATGGCCCTGACCATCTGTTTTAGAAAACCATTTGCCTCAATCTCGAATCGGAGAAGACCATCTTTCCCCCTCCTCCACTCCGCCCTGATCACCTTTCGGGTTGCTGTTCGAGTGGATGTGCCAACGGAACGGAATGAAGAAAAATCATGCTCCCCAATCAGATATTGAGCTGCCTCTTTCATCTCTTTAAGATTCAATTTTTCGGGGATATGCCAGGCATATCCCCGATGAAAGGCAGACCTAAGATTTCGGTTAAGGATCCGATATTCATAAACCTTGCTTTTGCAATCTTTCCGGGCATTAAAATTCTCATCAACCTCTTCTACCTTCAGAATCACAATATCTTTCGGAAGAAGGCTATTAAGAGCCCTCCTCATCGAATGTCCACTCATCTGGCTATTGGTTTTGAAGTGGGCCACCTGTCCAAAGGCATGGACCCCTGCGTCGGTCCTTCCGGAACCAATCAGGCGGATCTTCTCACCCGTAATCCTTCTTAATGTCTCCTCAAGAACTCCTTGAATGGTTGAACCCTTAGGTTGAACCTGCCATCCTAAATAGTTTGTCCCATCGTATTCAATTGTGAGTTTAATGGCTCGCATCACTATACATACATCTTCCTTTAACAAGTCTTAATACCCATCCAGGTTCGATTCGAATTGCTCCCTCTGGACAGACCTCTTGGCAGCAGAAACATCGAATACATTTCCCATAGTCAAAAAGTAATTGTCCATTCTCTCTTCTCAAAGCCTTAGAGGGACAGACCCCGATACACTGATTACATTGAGTACAGAGGCTGATCTCTATTAGGGGTTTCAAACTGAGAGCGTTCTTCAATGCCCTTCCCAAAAAGCCTGGCAGGTTCCAATTGGGTTGAGAGAGTTTAGGGAATTGAAAGTTTTGGATCATAACATCTTTTATTTTTTCTCCTAAAACCTCTATCTCATCCTCCCCTATCCCCTCCCCGAGGGCAATTCGATTGGTAAGTAAAGACTTCCTTGAGATTCTTAAGAGGTCGCAAACGATTTGATCGAGTTGAAGCGGATCCTCACTTGCGAGAATCAGTCCTATTGGAATAGGCCTTCCGGTATTGGGACCATTTCCCTCCATCCCCACAATTCCATCTAAGACCGTTAGGGAGGGCTTGATGGCTCGATAGAGATCCAACAAGATCTGGGCAAACGCCCTTCTGTCTTCACCTGCCTTAAGATGCCAGAGGGCCTTTCTCGGGCCTGGAATACAGCCAAAGAGGTTCTTCACCCCTAAGGTAAGGAGCATCAAGGTATGGGTCTTCCATTTTGGAAGATTGATGATCACATCAGATTCTAAGACTGTTTGGTCAATCTCTAACTGTTTAAATATTTTTGTCTTCTCTTTAGGGACAGTGACAGGCCTATTAAATTCAATAAGAGGACAATCCATCTCCTCCGCCACCGCCTTTATCCCTGCCTTCTCCGCAGTCTTAATAAGCCCACCTATCGAAGGACTATCCCCGATAAAAGGGATCCCACCTGCTTCTCGGACAATCTGAATCATCCCCTTCACAATGAGTGGGTGAGTGGTCACTGCTTTTTCAGGAGGTTTTCCGTAAAGGAGGTTGGGCTTGAGGAGGACACGGTCCCCCTTTTTAACGAACCGACCGATCCCTCCAAGAAGATCGATTGCCTTCCGAAGACTTTGAAAAACCTTTTCCTCCTCATAATTGTCGCACTTCACGATGGAGACAGAAGATCTCATAACTTATAAATTCTCTTTTCCTGTGATCTCTTTTGGAAGGATTTCAATCACTGCGGTTTTCTTAAGAACCCTTTCAGGGATCTCCTTCTCATTTCCTTCGGGTTGGTATTTCTCCATCAACATCTGAAGCACCTTTCTCTTTTTTATCTTCCCTTCTACAAAGGTTGCCTTTCCTTTAATAATAATACTTCGATAATAATAATTGGCTTTACATCCACTTCCTTTCGAAGGGACATAGGCGATGGGTTGATCGATTTCAAAGCAGATTGGGCTACCCCGCTTGATGTCTCTGATCTTTTCTCCTTTTTTCGAAGAATGGATATAAATCTTTCCATCCCAGTAAAGATAATTAACAGGTTTGATCACTGGAAACCCTATCCGATTCACAGTAGCAATCCTTCCAATGGATAAATGTTTTAAAAGGGCAACCAAAGTCTCTTGATCTTGCAACTCCCTTTCTAAATGTCTCATCTCCTATCCTCTTCTTCTCCATTGGAAATAAACAAATCTAATGAGTTCTTATCACTCCATCTTTAAATAAGGGAACCACTTCTGTGATATCAGTTTGGGCACAAAAAATGAGATCATCTCCTCCCCCCACCTGAAAAAGATCCTTTCCATGTTGGGAGAGGTGAAAGGCTCCCAATATGTTCCCCTCAAATCTTTGATATAAGAAAAGTGCATCATAGGAAGCATCCGTTAAGTTAAAAAGCCTATCCCCATTTTTAAGGATCAGGTCGATCAGCATCCCTGCACAAACCGTATCTTCAAGTGAAAAACTTCCTTTATTTCCGGAAAGGAAGATTAAGATGTCTCTGTCTACCTCTAAACATCTTTTTGAAACCGCCCCGATATTTAAAAAACTACCAATGAAAATTTGATTCGCCGATGAGACTGAATGGAAGGCCCTCGTTCCATTGGTCGTTGTCAGGATGATCCTTTTCCCTTTAATCTTTTCTTCGCAATACTCCATGGGTGAATTTCCAAGATCGAACCCTTCTATCTTTAGGCTGTTCCTCTCCCCTCCTAAAAGTGTAGTCCCTGGAGGAAAACCTCTTCCCCTCTCCTTTGCCTCTTCGATAGAGGACACCGGTATAATCTCCAGGGCTCCTTTGGAGAGGGCATAAACTATGACCGAGGTCGCCCTTAGGACATCAATCACAATGACATTTTTTTTAGAAAGGATGTTAGGATCTGGAGGAATGGGAATCAGTTGTGTATCGATTTGCATGAATAAAAATTATCACACCCTCTATCTTAATTGCAAGGGTTAAGGGGAGTTGGTCTCGCTTTCATGATTCATCTCTAAGATTATATATGTGAGAATCTAATGAACCTCCTGAAAGTAATGGTTCCGTAGATTTGGTTTTCCAGAGTTTAAAAATCTTGTCCAGCACCTCTTTTTTCTTCTTCAGCATCTCCTGTTTGGATCTACATCGAATCTGTCCTGCAGCAGCCCCCGAATGGCCATCCCCTATATTGAGAGTTCGCATGATCTCCCCAATATTCTTACCCAATTCTGGCCTATTCCCATTTATTGAAAGGGACATGGAAAGCCCTAAATTATTACTTTTCACTCCCTGGTGGTCGATCAGGTTATAAACCTCCAAGACCCCTAAGGCCTGAGGATAGATCAAAAAGGCCAAATTTTTGATCAGATTGGGTCTGCGATGATATGAGGTAACGTCGATCACAACCAGTTCCTTTTTTTCGTCCTCCTCTAAAAAATAGGAAGCCTCTCGAATGATTTGAAGCATCTTTCTTTCCTCCTCCTGATAGCGTCTCCATCTCTTTTGAACAAAGTCGAGATTGGAAACCTCTTCAAGGGGGCTGTCCTGGATTTGTTGAAATAAGTTTTTCATGTATTGTCTCTGATCTTCCTGAAAGGTAAAAGGGAGTTTAAGCGTTAAATCTATGATTTTGCCAGGCGTCTCCCTTCTCCACTCCTCTATCGAGGGATAGGCAAAACTATCGATGATATCCGCCTCTTTCACGGCCGCTAAGAAATGGGAAGGAAGTATGTTCCTTTCACAAAAATATTCATAAACGACCCTGCTGCAACTCGGTTTTGAGTCAAAGCGCCCGGGAATGGATTTCGGATCAATATTTCGATAGGTTAACTCCTGTAGATTCCCTTCATGATGATCAAACCAGAGCCCACACTGGAGTGGATATGGCAAATCGCAGACTACATCCTTATCGGTGATCGTGAGCTGGGAGCGTGCAATTGCCATGGGGCCTGTGAAA
>JBBIRM010000058.1:0-15610 GCA_037441765.1 Deltaproteobacteria bacterium
TCCTTGGAGCCATTGTACCTTAACAAGTTACCCATTGAAAAGTCGGATGAACCTATTTTATTAATGGGAGATGAGGATTCGGCAAGCCACAAGGGCTTGCCCTACGGGAAATTAATCGAATCTCAAATGTAGGGCAAGGGCTTGTCCCTTGCCGGATTTGGTTTTTTTTCTTATGTGGAGTTACGACACAGTCTCATTGGGGAAAGTTTATAAGAGCCGACCATGGAGGAAGGTAAGGATGATAAATGTAAATAATTAATTGCTCTGATCACCACACCTTCCCCTTTACTAAGGATTTCGGATGAAAAGCAACGCTTGTCTTTTCATAAAGGATTGGGTAATATTTGTCTTCAGAAAAGGAGTTTTTCCATGTTGAGGATATTAAGGGAACATGCCACCTCGTGGATGCTTCGTGGGATTCTGATTTTGGTCGCTGTGTCCTTCATCTCTTGGGGAGGGTTTTACTTGCTCAGGGAGGAAAAACACTCCTATGTTGCTAAGGTGGATGGGAAGATCATCGACGAGAGGGAATATAACGACCTTTATCAATCTGCCCTTAAACAGTATCGAGAGGCCTTGGGACCTTCCTTTTCTGAGAAATTTCTGGAGGAGATAAGACTCAAGGAGAAGGTCCTTGATCAACTCATCGATAAGATTCTCATTCTCCAGGAGGCGAGACGGTTGGGGCTCGCGGTTCTTGATGAGGAGTTAAGAGAGGCCATCGAGAATTTTCCTGCCTTTCAAGTAAATGGTCAATTTGACTCAAGACAGTATGAACGGTTTCTCCGTTTGAATCGACTCACAGCAGAAGGGTTTGAACAGATGCAGAGAGAGAGTATACTCTTTTCCAAATTAGTCAATCTGATCAAATCAAGCGGCAGAAAGGTCTCTGACCAGGAACTTTTTGAAATCTATCTCTTTGAAAACGAAAGGATCAACTTGAACTTCATCCAGATCACACCAGAGTCATTTAAGAAAAGGGTGACGGTCAATGAAATTGAGATGAAGGATTTTTTTCAAAAACATGCGGAGGAGTTCAGGGTTCCCACTTTTGCACAGATACAATATCTCACTTTTCGCCCATCTGATTTTGAGGGAAAGGTTCAGGTCTCACCCGAGGAGATCAATCGATACTACGATTCAAGGAAAGATCAATTCACAATCCCCAAGCAGGTGAGGGCAAGAGAGATATTGATAAAATTAGGAGGCCAAGAAAGCCCCGACCAAATAGAGCAGAAGAAAAAGAAGGCAGAGACCATTCTGGAAAAAGCAAAAAAAAGGAATGATTTTGCCTCGCTAGCCAGGCAATTCTCCGAATCCAATAGTGCTTCAAAAGGAGGGGATATCGGATGGATTCAGAAAGGATCGATTGAAGAATCTCTTGAAGAAATCCTTTTCTCCCTTAAGCCTGGTGAGGTTAGTGGTGTGGTGAGAGGTTCTGCTGGATTTTTCATCTTCAAGGTCGAAGAAGTGAAAGAAGAGAAAAAGAGACCTCTTGAAGAAGTAAAGGACCAGATCCGCCAGACCTTAATCAATGAGAAGACAAAGTCTCTTGCCTCCCGTCAGGCAGAGGACGCCTTTTACTCCCTTTTCAGAAGCCGGGACTTAGAAAATTATGCAAAAGAGAAGGGCATTCCACTTAAGACCACCAGGTTCTTTAAGGAAGGTGAGGAGGTGGCAGAATTTGGGAAGAATCCAAATTTCCATTCAAGCGTCTTTTCTCTTAAAATCGGAGAGATCTCACCGGTCGTCTCCATCCCGCCCAATTTCTATATTTTGAAAATGATCAATAAAAAGGAGTCTCGGATCCCTTCATTTGAAGAGGTTAAGGAAGAAGTTCAAAGAAAGGTGACTGAAATGAAGGCAGAGGAGAAGGCTCGTAAAGTCGCAGAAGAACTTCTTGGCCTGATAAACAAAGGGAAGTCACTACTTGAATTAGCCAAAGAAAGGGGATTCCAAGTTGAGGAGACTGGACCTTTTGTTCGAAATTCTCCAGTAATACCAAAGATTGGACCTGCCAGGGATTCAATGGAGGTACTTTCTTCCCTGACAGAAAAGAATCGTATTCCCAAAGAGGTGATTCGAACCAAGGATGGGTTTTTTATAGTGACTCTATCAAATTTAGTACCTGCGGATCCAAACCAGTTCCCTTCAGTAAAGAAAAACCTTGAAAAGAGGGTCCTCTATCAGAAACAAGAAGAATTCTACCAGAATTGGCTAAAGGATTTAAGAAAAAAGGCAAAGATTGAGATCAACAAGAAGATGCTTTAAGTGGGATCTTCATTCAATATTTAGAAGAAGGGATATTAAAAGTTACTCAGAGGCCCTAATGTTTTTTGTGAGTGGGGAAGGATAGTTGTTTGCCTGACTCTGGATAGGGGATCCCGAAATGTTGATAGGCTAATTCTGTGGCTTTCCTCCCGTTCTGCATCCTCGCCACAAAGCCAATCTTGAGGAGAAAGGGCTCCACCATATCTACCAAAGTATCTGCCTCCTCCTGAAGTGTTGCGGCAATTGCCTCAAGCCCCACAGGGCCACCTTTATAATATCGGATGATCGTCTCAAGGAATCTTCGATCAAGACTTGTTAGCCCTATCTCATCCACCCCTTCAAGATGTAACGCTTCGTCAGCGATCTCTTTTGTGATCTTTCCCTGTCCACGTATTTCAGCAAAGTCTCTCACTCGCTTGAGAAGACGGTTTGAAATCCTCGGGGTACCCCTTGAACGTTTGGCAATCTCCTCTGTCCCCTTTTCATCAATTGGAACTCCCAAAAGCATAGCAGAGCGTTTGACAACCTGACAGAGTTCTTCGACGGAATAGAAATCGAGGTTTCTAAGAATCCCAAATCGCTCCCTAAGGGGTGCTGACAAAAGTCCTGCCCTTGTGGTTGCGCCAATAAGAGTAAATCGTTCCAAACGATATCTGTGACTTCTTGCATGCGCACCTTTGTCAAAAATAAAGTCAATACAGAAATCCTCCATAGCAGGATATAGGAATTCCTCCACAACCTTGGGAAGACGGTGAACTTCATCAATAAACAGGACATCCCCTTTTTCAAGGTGGGTGAGGATGCTAATCAGATCTCCTCCCTTTTCAATGGCAGGTCCAGAGGAAGTGATAATCTGAACCCCCATCTCTGTAGCGATTATATGGGCAAGGGTGGTTTTCCCCAGGCCTGGAGGAGAATGAAAAAGAATGTGATCCAGAGGTTCTCCCCTTTTTTTAGCTGCCTGAATCGCAATCTCCAGGGTTTCGACCACCTGCCTCTGACCAATATACTCAGAAAGCTTCCTGGGTCTAAGATCAAGATAATCTTCAACCCCTTTTAGGATATCCTCTGATTTCTTCTCCTTTTCAGGCCTCTTCTCTTCATCGAGTCTCTTCATAGATTCCCCTTGGTAGGAGCATTCTTTTGTCCTCGATAGACCTCTTCAAATAGTTCTTCTGGAGTGGAGATATTGGGGTTTCTTGCCATTGCCTCCTTCACCAACCTCTGGGCTTCGCTCAATTTATGGCCGAGGTCTTTAACCAAGACCTCCTCCACCTGTTTTTTAAAATCTACCAACTCAACCTCGACAGGCATTTGATCTTCCCTCATTAGGGCGAATTTACCAACCTTTCCATGAAGCGTTGCAATAATCTTATCTGCGGTCCTCTTTCCAATCCCCTTCAGGCTTTCCAGGACCTGGGAATCCCTCTCCTCAATCGCCTTTGCAATCTTGGGGATGGGTAAGACCAGTGCCTTTGCTGCAGTCGGTGGACCAATATCCTCTACAGTAATAAACTTTTCAAAGAACTCCTTTTCTGGCTCATAGTTGAATCCAATAAGGATAGGTTTAGGTTGCCTTTCGGTCTGATGATAATAGATGTAAAGTTTGACGGTCTCTCCGTCCTCGCCTGCTTTCTTCGAGTTAAAAGTCTTCCTCACAATAGCAGGGAGCAATATCTCATAACCCACCCCGTTGGTAAACACGACCACCCGGTCCTCTTCTTTTTTGAGAAGTTTCCCTTCAATGTAACGAATCATCTTCTTTTAATTCCTGCATCCTCCCTATCACCAATGAAATTTTTCATTTCGAGAAAGGCCTGTCAAAGCCAGTGCCAGGGCATCTCCTGCATGAGTGGATGAAAGGGACTCCTCCATCCTGAGTATCTTCTGAATGGCTTTCTTTACCTGATCCTTATGAGCCCTTCCACTCCCAGTTAGTGCACTCTTGACCTCCGTGGGTTTAACCTCAACAACAGGAATCCCTAATTGTTGGGCCACAAGGTAGATTACCCCTCTAACTTCTCCCAACTGGATCGCTGCCTTCGGATACTGTGTTAAGACAAAGACCTCTTCCATGACAAGGAGGTTGGGATTCCATTTTTCGAGAATGTTTTTTAATTCGTTGTAGATCGTATGCAGTCGATAGGCAACAGGACGATGGGCTTCTGTTCGAATCGTTCCCCAGTGACAGGCCTTTCCACCTCGGGAGAGCGCTTCCACTATCCCAAAACCCGTCATGGCCAAACCTGGATCAATCCCAATGGCTTTCACCTTCAGAGCCTAAGTGTTAAAAAAGAAGCCACCCCTTCCCAATGAAGCTGAGGTGGCTTTTCAGATGGATAGAGTTTCTTTTTAGGCACTGAGTTTTTCCATCTCCTCATCTGCGATGTCAAAGTTGGCATAGACCTTCTGGACATCGTCCGAATCTTCCAGGCCCTCCATCAGTTTCAACATCTGCTCCGCCTCTTTTCCAGTCAGTCTGACAGTGGATTGGGGCACCATGGTTACCTCAGCATAATTCAACTTAAAGCCAGCCTCTTCGAGGGCCTTTCTCACCGCTTCGAAATTTGGAGGGGAGGTTGTTACTTCAAAATCTTTTCCGGCATCCTTTACGTCGAGTGCCCCTGCATCTAATGCAACCTCGATCAAACGATCTTCATCAGCACTGCTCTTGTCGACCAGGATCAATCCCTTCTTTTCAAACATCCAAGAGACACAACCCGATTCTCCGAGACTTCCATTATATTTGGAAAAGATGTGCCTCACATCTGCAACCGTTCGGTTTTTATTATCAGTCATTACCTCCAACATCATGGCTACTCCTCCGGGACCATACCCTTCATAGACCAATTCTTCATAATTCACCCCTTCCAGTTCCCCGGTTCCTTTCTTAATGGCCCTCTCGATATTCTCTTTGGGCATGTTTTCAGCCTTGGCAAGGTTTACGGCAGTACGAAGCCTTGGGTTGGAGTTAATATCCCCTCCTCCTAAACGAGCGGCCACCATGATCTCTTTAATGATTTTAGTAAAAATTTTTCCCCTCTTAGCGTCCGCCGCTCCCTTCTTTCGCTTAATGGTGCTCCACTTTGAATGGCCCGACATTGTTTCGCTCTTTCAAGATTGAAGTAGAAAGTGGTAATCCACAAGTTAAAAACCACCTTCTACTTTCAAAGAATTATTCAAAAATGAAATTATAACATTTACTAATGAAAATCAAGAGGAATTTTAACCTGGTTAAGGTTCTAAATTAGAATTAGTTAACCAACATGAAAAATATTTAATTTGGGATGAATATTGGTGAGAAAACTAAATTAAAAAATCCAACTTTACAAAGGATGGTGGGCGCTACTGGATTTGAACCAGTGACCTCCTGCGTGTGAAGCAGGCGTTCTCCCCCTGAACTAAGCGCCCTCTTTAGGGTCTATTTTATAAGACCTCCCCCAAAAGTCAACCCATTGATTTACTGGCATCACCCCAAATACCTCTCTAACATCATCCACTGAAGGGTATCAATCAACCTTCTTGCTCCCATTTCTTTTTGTAAGGCCCTTATCCCACAGATAATACAAATGGAGAGAGAATCCGATTTCTCCATTGGCTTCACATTCTTCATCGTTGGGTTTGTGAGTAATCTTAGTCTTAAGTTTTTAACAAATCTATAAAGATCGAGAAAAACGGGAAAAAGTGGATTATCCTCTTTTTTCCCGGAGGGAGGGGAGAGATTCTTTCTAATCCCTTTTTCTAAGGCATCCGACCAGGATTCAAGCCGTTTTGATTCTACCTCTTTTCTCAACACGTTCAGGATATCGGTGTGTTCAATATTCCATTGGACCAGTTCCTCCATAAGTTCGTCATAGGTTCTTGTCTCAATCTGAGTTGGAGGTTCAGACCCTCCTTTCCCCCTCTGTCCACCCTTTAGAAGATCTAAGATTCCCAAAAAAGCCTCCTTTAATTAAGGATTAAATCCATTCTACCAGAACCGGAAAGAGTGTCAACATATTTAATCTTTTTCAACCTCACAGAGCAGTGCTTTAAAAATTGGAAACCCTGAGATGGAATCGCGATTTTCAGGGTCAGTCAGCTCATTGACATTGGCCTCTCTCCATTGCCTGGGTTGAAGAGGTCCTCCCCCACCCATGTTAGCCTCGATCACTCCTTTTACAATCCTCTGAGTCACTTTTGCATAAAAAGGAACCTTTCCCCTCTTGGTCTTAACCCATACCTTATCTCCATTTTGAATCCCCCTTGCCTCCGCATCTTGAGGATGGATGAGGATATTGGGTTTGTCCTGAAGTTTAAGAAGACCCGGGATATTGAGATGCTGGCTTCTGAAAGCAGATTGAATCCGTGTCCCTGTGGTTAGAATAAGTGGGAACTCCTTTGCCAAATCTGGTGATGAGATTGGACCTTCGGTGGGTTCCTGATAGACCGGAAGAGGGTGATAACCATACCTTTTTAAGAGATTGGAGGAGATTTCAAATTTCCCAGAGGGGGTCTCAAAACCAGGTTTCCCATCTTTCCGAAGAAGGCCTACCTTATACTTCTCATAGACCATTGGAGGAGATGGGAAGGAGATTCCCTCGGGTTTTGACCTTAAATTTTCAAGTAGACCAGGAGCATCTTCAAACACAAACTCTAACATCGCCTCCTCAGATTGAGGGTAGCGATCTCCATAGCCTAAGGCCTTTGCCAAACCTGTTAGGATGAGGTAGTCGTTCTTCGCCTCACCAATAGGTGGTATCACTTTAGGTCGGAAAGAGAGATGTCCAGGGTATCTCTTATAGGAAGTAATTTCATACATCGTAGTGGCGGGAAGAATGACATCAGCGTAATAGGCTTCATTTGTTAGGAATCGATCGATAACGATCAGACAATCGAGGGATTCAAACGAGCGTCTCCATAAATTTGCATCAGGGAAGGAGGTAATGATCGAGCCTCCTAAAACAATTAAACCTTTCACAGGATAAGGGTCTCCATTCAGAATCGCCCTCGGAAGCTCCATAAAATGTCCACTTCGATTCAGATCGCAGAAGAGGGGATGTCGATCTGAGCCTATCGCTGATTTCTCTTTGGGAGGTTCGATACGGTTTCTTTTAAGGGGCAAGGGTTGAGGCATCCAAAATACCAATCCTCCAGGGCGATCAAAGTTTCCCGTGAGTCCCCATAGGGTAAAGATAGCACGGATGTTTTGAACACCGCTATTGGTATATTCGAGGCCGGTGTGAAGAAGAAGGGCGGTTTTAAATCTCGATATATCGCTTGCCAACCTTTCGATCTTTTCTTCCTTTACCCAAGTGATTTTCTCCACCTCTTTGGGGGAGAATCGCTTCACATATTCCTTAAAATCTTCAAATCCATATGTCCAATCATCAACAAAAGTTGAATCCCAAAGTCCATTAGCCAGGATCACATGGGCCAATCCAAGGGCCAATGCCCCGTCAGTTCCTGGTCTAATACCAATCCACTCATCTGCCTTCTCTGCGGTGTAGGTTTTGAGAGGATCGATCACAATGATCTTTACTCCTCTATGCTTCGCCTTCAAAATCTCTCTTAAATTGATGGGAGGTGAATCGGTGGCAGGGTTTGATCCCCACACAATGATCTGTTCACAATTGTTAAAATCAGGGAAGAGGCGATCCAGAGAAGCCCCAAATGTGGTTACCGGTGCCAGAACCCGATGGGCATTGTTGCAAAGGGAACTACAACTGAAGGTATTTGGAGAGCCTAATGGGAAGAGAAAGTTGTAACAGATACGATCTTGTCCTCCTGTTGTAAAAAGGTCCCTGAGGGATTCCTCAAACCCTCCCCGGCCCGAATAAATGGCCATGGCCTCGGGTCCATACTCACTGGCCACTCCCTTAATGAGACGAGCAGAAGTCTCAAATGCCTCTTCCCAAGAGATTCTCTGCCATTTACCTTCTCCACGCTTCCCCACCCTCTTCATTGGATATTGGATTCGATCCTCGGAGTAGATGATCTCCTCAGAATGGATCCCTCTTGTGCAGACGATCCCAAGGGGATGTCCCTCCATCGGTCTTATTTTACGGAGACGGTCCCCTTCCATCAGGATTTTAACACCACAACCCGAAGGGCAGATACCACAAAGCCCTTTCTTGATTCTCTTTTCGGCCACCTTCTGTCTCCTAAATTATAAAAAGTCAATTTCTTATAACAGGTTTTACTTCAAAAGGCGAGATCAAACTTTTAAAAAGAAGGATATAAATGCATTAAATAATATAAAAATAATTGACAACCAATAACGAATAGGGTATTAGTTAGTCGCTAATGTATTGATTTTGAATAAGTTTAAATCAGACAAAGAGCCAAACCTTCGATTAGAAAATTTCTTTCATGGATATTAAAAGAAACTATTATGAGGACATTGAACTTTTTAGAAGTAATACTATTCTGGTCTGGTCTATTCTTTTTCTCATTTTTTTAGCCATTCTTCCCTGGCTCATCACAAAGTATCACCTCCTTGGAATGTCCATCTATATGGTCAATCTTATTGCAGTTCATTCCCTGGTAGCCATTGGTTTAAACATCCTTGTCGGTTATACGGGTCAAATATCATTGGGACATGCGGGCTTTTTTGCCATCGGAGCCTTCACCACTGTGATCCTTGTAATAAAAGGAAACCTTCCCCTCTGGGCTTCCCTTCCTATTGCAGGCTTTGTCTCCTCTGGATTTGGATTTATTTTAGGACTTCCAGCCCTCCGTCTGAAGGGGCCCTATCTGGCTATTGCAACCCTCGGTTTTGGAATGACCATTACCACGATTATTAAGCATATGGAATTTTTTGGGGGCAGGATGGGACTTCAGGCCCCAAAACTTTATCTTTTTGGAACACCGATGAAGGATATTCACTATTATTACATGATTGTTTTAATTGCTGTCCTGATGACGATTGGAGCGGTAAAATTGATTAAAACGAGGGTGGGACGGGCTTTCATCGCCATTCGAGATAGCGATATCGCAGCCGAGGCCATGGGAGTGAACCTAACATATTACAAAACACTGGCTTTTGCGGTGAGCGCCTTTTATACAGGGGTTGCAGGGGGTCTATACGCTTTTATTCTGGGGTTTATCAATCCTGAGAGTTTTCATCTCATCATGTCCATCACCTTTCTTGCCATGGTTGTGGTGGGAGGCTTAGGCTCTGTCATGGGCTCCATTGCAGGAGCAGCCCTTATGACATTTCTTGACATTAAACTTCAGGTCATTCAAGACATCCCGGCGATAGGACCTGCATTGGTCACTTTTTCACAGAAATATATGAGCGTTTCAGGAATTTCCAATATTGCTGTCATCGTCTACGGATTGATTATGATTCTTATCGTTCTTTTTGAACCCTTAGGAATTTTTGGATTCTGGATACGAACTAAGAAGTACTGGAAGACATGGCCCTTTTAAAATTTTAAATCCGAATTTCGAAGCACGAAATTCGAAACAATTGCCGAAGCACAGAATTAAAAACGAAAAACAATTTGCGTTTCGGTAATTTGAACATTTGGATTTAGGATTTGTTTCGGATTTCGATATTCAGATTTCGAGTTTCTTATCGGAGATAAGCATGTTTGGTCAGTTGATTGTGAGTGGATTGGCGGTTGGTGCTTGTTATGCTTTGCTCGCTATTGCCATGGTCATCATTTATAAAACCTCTGAGGTTCTTAACTTCGCCCAGGGGGAAATGGCAATGGTCAGTACCTTTGTGGCCTTTACCTTACTGGATGCTTATCATGTTCCATTCCATTGGGCTGCCCTCCTAACATTTTTATTTGCTATCTTCTTGGGAATTTTCTTTGAAATTGTCTTCCTAAGACAAGCAAAAGACCCAACTGTCATTGGTCTCATCATCATCACCCTCGGTTTTGAAATGATCCTGATGGGATTTGCCGGATGGAAGTGGGGACCAGACCAACGGTCCCTCCCATTTCCGATCTCAAATGTAGAGACCTACAGTATAGGTGGGTTCCTTATCAGTAAAATTAATTTTTGGACGATCTTCATTACCCTCATTTTGATGTTTAGTCTCTTTGTCTTCTTTCGCTATACAAAATTAGGAATTGCAATGAGGGCTACACAGCAGAATCCATTGGCTGCCCGGGTAATGGGAATTCGTACGAAGTGGATCCTTTCATTCACTTGGGCCCTCAGTTCAATGGTTGGGGCAGTGGCAGGGATGCTCATTGCTGCTCTGGGAGTCCTTGATCCTCCAATGATGATGGATCCACTTCTCAAAGGGTTTGCCTCTGGAGTTTTGGGAGGGATGACAAGTCTCCCAGGAACTGCTGTGGGAGGGGCCATCTTGGGAATTATTGAAAATCTATTTGGTGGATATGTTTCTTTAGCATTTAAATCTGTCGTTGCTTTTCTCATTATTGTCTTGATGTTATGCATCAGGCCAAGTGGCCTTTTAGCCAAACATTATGTGAAAAAGGTTTAAATATTCCCCCTCACCTTTCCTCTCCATGGGGAGAGGGATGGGGTGAGGGGAAAATCTCAGAAAGGAGGAGAGAAAATGGTAACGAGAACTTTAGTTGTTATTGGTCTAATGATTATGGCAGTCTGCTTAATCGCAGGCCCTGCCTCAGGCCAGAAGGTTCGGGGGGTAACTGACACAGAGATCCTTATTGGGCAATGGGGACCCCAGACTGGACCGGCCGCTCCTTGGGGTGCAGTGGCACGGGGGACAGACCTACTGGTCAAGATTATAAATGAGGAGGGTGGAATTCATGGTAGGAAGTTTAAATATTTTTTGCGTGATGACTCATATCAGCCTGCTAAGACAAAAGCCATTGCAAAGGAGTTTGTTGAGCAGATAGGTGTTTTTGCTGTAGTGGGGGGAGTTGGTGTAGCAACAGGGATGACTGCTCGAGACTATTTGATGGAAAATAGAGTCCCCTGGTATGGTCCAGTCACTGGTGTTTACAACTGGATTACCCCGATTCAAAAATATCTCTTTGCCCTATATCCCCTCTACGATGATGAGGCCTTTAACCTCACTGGTTATCTTTATGAGAAATTGGGCTATAAAAAGATTGCCATGTTTTATCAGAATGACGACTATGGGAAGCAGGGCGTGATGGGAGTGGAACGGTATCTTTTAAAGAAAAATATCAAACTGGTCGAGAAGGTTTCCGCAGAGGTAACCGACCGAGATCTGAGCACTCATGCTCTGAAGCTGAAGAACTCCGGTGCAGAAGCCGTGATCATGTGGACCATGCCTACTCATGCTGCTTTGATCCTGGCAGAGACAGCGAAAATAGGTTTCAAACCGCAATGGGCAACCAGCAATACCCTTTCTGATTCCGCTCTGATGATGCAGATCACAAAGGGGCTATGGGCAGGGATGATAAATTCTTTCTTCGGAGAATTACCTGACTCGAATCATCCACTGATGGTGAAATATAGAGAATGGCATAAAAAATTGGCACCTCAGGAGAGATGGGGAGTCTTCTATTATGCCGGAATCATATTCGCAGAGCCTTTTTTTGAAGGGGTCAGGAGGGCAGGCCGTAATTTAACCCCAGAGACATGGGTTAGTGCCATGGAGACCCTGAAGAATTGGCAAGGGATAGGTCCACCCGTTAGTTATTCCAAACCTAATCACCCAATGGATCGGCAGGGCGGAAAACACGTATTCTACGGGAAGGTCAAGCCAGATGGGAACATACAGAGACTAACTGACTGGATTCAGATCACGAAATAAAGTATCCTTCTCTCAGTGAACCCTGTCCGTAATTTAATGAAAAGGGTAGGGCGACTTTAGTCGCCTTATAATAGAAGGGCTAAGGCCTCCCCTACCCATGATTTTTTAAAATTCTTAAAAAGAAAATGGACTCTATTCTTAAAATCGAAAACTTGACAATCTCTTTTGGTGGTATCAAGGCGCTTAGTAATGTTAGCTTTGAGGTTGAGAAAGGAACCATCTACTCCATAATCGGGCCCAATGGGGCGGGCAAGACTACCATTTTCAACTGCATAAGTGGAATTTATAAACCTGACTCTGGAAAGATTTACTTCAAAGGAGAAGATATCACCTATTTAAAATCTTATCAGGTTGCCCAGAAGGGAATTGGCAGGACATTCCAGAATATAGAGCTTTTCTCCCATATGTCGACCATGGACAATCTGATGTTGGGCCGCCATCTCCATATGAAAACAGGAGTCTGGAGGGGTGCAACTTTTATCTACAAATGGTCAAAAGCGGCCAGAGAGGAGATTGAGCATAGGAGGAAGGTGGAAGAGATTATTGACTTTCTTGACCTACAGGCGGCAAGAAATCAATTTGTCATCAATCTTCCCTATGGGACCCGAAAACTTGTGGAACTCGGTCGGGCCTTAGCCCTGGATCCTGAACTCATTCTATTGGACGAACCTTCTGCTGGGATGAACATGGAGGAAAAAGGGGATTTGATGTTTTCGATTCAAGATATTCGGGATGATCTCGGCATCACCGTTCTCCTTGTTGAACATGATATGAACCTGATCATGGATATTTCTGACCGAATCCTGGCATTAAATTTCGGAGAAAGAATTGCGGAAGGATTACCAGAAGAAATTCAGAGGCATCCAGAAGTCCTCAAGGCCTATCTGGGCGAGGAGGAAAAGGTTGCTTAAGGTTAAAAATATCGAGACCTTTTACGGATTGATTATGGCGATCAGGGGGGTTTCCCTTGAGGTGCAGGAGGGACAAATTGTTTCCATCTTAGGAGCCAATGGAGCAGGAAAGACCACGATCCTGAAGACCATAATGGGGCTTTTAGAGGACCAACCTGACAAAGGAACCATCGAATTTCTTGGCAAAAGGATTGATGGAAAGGATACAGAGGAAATCGTTCACCTTGGAATCTCCTATGTGCCAGAGGGGAGGGAAGTCTTTCCAGAATTGAGTGTCGATGAAAACCTGAAGATGGGAGCCTACACCCGAAAGGACAAGAAAGGGGTTAAGGAAGATTACGATCGGGTGATCACACATTTCCCTGTTCTCGCTCAAAGGAAGAACCAATGGGCAGGCACCTTAAGCGGGGGAGAACAGCAGATGCTTGCCATTGGTAGGGCATTGATGGCCAGGCCTAAACTTCTAATGATGGATGAACCTTCTCTGGGCCTCTCTCCCATCCTTGTTAAAGAGATTTTTGGAATTATTAAGATAATCAATTCAGAAGGAACGACCATCCTCCTCGTTGAGCAGAATGCAAAAATGGCTCTGAAGATCTCTGATTACGGATTTGTGCTTGAGAATGGAAGGATTGTTGCCGCCAATACTCCTAACATTTTGATGGAAGATGAGGATGTGAAGGAGTTCTACTTGGGGATTCGGTCCGAAGAGTCGGTAAAAGGATACCAGAGGTGGAAGAAGAAGAAACGCTGGCGTTAAATGCAGGTATATATACGTTCCTTACGATTCTGAACGGTACATCTTCTCAATAATATCCTTGTATGTCTCGTTGATAAATTTCCGTTTTACTTTCATGGTGGGCGTGACTTCTCCATCTTCCTCATAAAGCTTCTTAGGAATGATAGTAAATTTCTTGATCTGCTCCACCTGAGCAAGTGTCTTATTCACCTTGTCCACTTCTTTTTGAATCAATTGTTTAATCTCCAGAGCCTGAGTTAGGCTCGCATAAGTCCCAAATTGAATTTTATGATCCTGAGCATATTTGATCACGTTCTCCTCATCGATTGCAATTAGGGCCACAAGGTATTTTCTTCGGTCTCCAATGACAATCGCATCGTTGATGTAGGGACTGAACTTTAATTGGTTCTCAATATTCTGGGGAGCAATATTTTTTCCTCCTGCGGTAATGATCAAATCCTTCTTCCGGTCTGTGATCTTCAAAAAGCCTTCTTCGTCTATTTCTCCGACATCTCCGGAATGAAGCCAGCCATCTTTGAGTGTCTCCAATGTGGCCTCTGGATTCTTAAAATAACCCTTGAATACACCAGGCCCCTTTACCAATATCTCTCCGTCAGGAGCAATTTTTACTTCTACCCCAGGGAGTGGACGACCAACTCTACCAATCTTAAGTTCTCCCTTACGACTTACTGTAGTAACCCCCGTTCCCTCTGTCTGGCCATATCCTTCAATCAGTGGAAGGCCAATGGCATTGAAGAATTTTAGCACATCAGGTGAAATGGGAGCCGCTCCAGAATAGGCAACTCTTACACGATCGAAACCAAGTCGTTCTTTGAGCTTTCGGAAAACAGCCAAATAAGCTGCTAAGTAAGCCAATTTTAAGTATGTGGGAATTGGTTTAAAATTGAGTTTCAAATCGGCATATTTTATTCCAATTCCCATGCAGACCTTGAAAACCATCCGTTTAAACCAGGTGGCATCAGACATCCGAATCATAATTCCAGAGGCATATTTTTCCCAGATTCGAGGGACCCCGTAGGTGACAGTGGGGGAAACCTCTTTCATATTGTCCATGACGGTATCCGGGCTTTCAATGAAATTGACGACTGTACCATATCGAATATTGATCATAACCGTGAAGAGTTGTTCAAAAATATGACAGAGAGGAAGATAGGAAAGGGTCTCATCACCATCCTGAATTGGATTGGCCTCCACCATGGCCTCACTCATATAGAGGAGGTTGCTATGGGTGAGCATTGCACCCTTAGGTGGTCCTGTCGTTCCGGAGGTATAAATGAGAACAGCCAGATCTTTAGGTTTTACTTCAGACCAAAGTTGATCAAATAGTCCTGGGTTTTTCGAATCGAACTCTTTTCCTAATTTCAACAGTTCATCAAAACTCATCAGCAAAGGGTCTTTGTAACGTTTCAGTCCCTCCATCTCCATAACAATCACCTTTTCGAGATGGGGGGTATCTTTTCTGAATTTCAGGGTTTTATCGAATTGTTCTTCGTTCTCAGCAATGTAGAATCTTGAGCCTGAATTCTGGACAATATATCCACATTGTTCCGGAGAATTTGTTGTATAAATTCCTGTGGTCACCCCTCCAGCAGACATGATGCCGAAATCGGAGTAGACCCATTCGGGTCTGTTTTCGCTAATCAGAGAAACACACTCCCCTTTTTTGAGACCAAGGCTGATAAGACCCATAGAGACCTGCCTTACTTTTTCTCCGTATTGAGCCCAGGTCACATCATGCCAGATCCCATACTCCTTGTGTCTTAAGGCTACCCGATTGGGGTGTTCTTTAATATGTTTTTGAAAATAAGTGAGAAGGGTTTCGTTGAGCATTGCGAATCTCCTATAACTCCTTAAGAATAAGGTTATGGTTACTCAATTTTAGATTAAATGGATTTAAATCCTAAGTGATTGCACTAATAACATCGCAAACTAATTTCTAATGGTCAGAAATATAAT
>JBBIRM010000059.1:0-15515 GCA_037441765.1 Deltaproteobacteria bacterium
AAAAGATCTTGCTTCTGTCTGAACGATGAAGAGGTGGTTGAAGTGGGAAGACTGGCATTGCTCCTGGAAAAACACTTTGGCCTCCCCCAGGATGCTGAATGGGCAGTGGATGAAGACTTTCCTTTCCCAAAAAATATCATTCTTCTTCAGACCCGTCCAGCAGTAATTGCACAAAAGAAGAGCCCTGTTGACCAAATTGTGGACTTGATGCTTAAAAGATTCTAAGAAGGGCGTTTAATCGCCCAGAAAGGAGAACCCTATGTTGTGGCCAGCCTATGATCTAAGTTTTTATGAATTTGATGATGAAAATGACCCCAAAAACTACGGCGTCCTTCTATGCGATGTCGTTCATGGCAAACCTCCCCTAAAACCCCTCTATATTGGAATTGGTTGGTACTGGTATTATCATGCATTCCGATATGCACCAGAGACCCTCTCCCTTCCCACAACCCATGGATGGGATTCGAGGTTCATTAATGGATACCCTTATATCACAACGATTAAGACCACAGAGGCAGAGGCTAAGGAAAGGGAATCCGTCTTCAGAGAAAGAATAAGACCCTTCATTGAGGATTTTGATGGAATATGGGAAAAGAAAAAAACCGAATTAATGAAGATGTATAAGGAGGCAAAGGAATCAAGGGGACTTGTGGCCTGGGAGGATATCCGGAAACTAAGCAATATTGACCTCCTTTCCTTCTTTCTCGATTTCGCATTTATTATTAACCGCAAGGAGGCAGAAACACATATGATCATGATGACTGCCTCTTCATACATTAATGGCCTCTTCCAGCAAATGTGGCATGAAATTTTTGGTACAGAGGCCCCTATTGACCCTACCTTCAACAAATTGATGGCTGGATTTGAAAGCCAAGATGTCAAAGTGGTAAGGGAATTGTGGCGTCTTGGAAGAAAGGCTGTAGAGTTGGGTTTGAAGGAGATCTTCAGGATTGAAGATAATGAGAAAGTGATTGACGAGTTGAGCAAAAACAAAGAGGGAGAAAGGTGGTTAAAGGAATATAGGGAGTTTCTCTTGGAACATGGATGGAGATGTGAAAGGATGCATGCTTATGACACACCTGCCTGGATTGAAAAACCAAGTCTGGCAATTAAGCAGATCAAGATGTTGATGGACAAAGAAGTCTTTCCAATGGATGCAGAAAAAGATAGGGTGATGGAAGAAAGAAAGAGAACGGAGAAGGAAGTCCTTGCGAAAGTTCCAGAGGGCCAAAGAGATGCCTTCAGGGTCCTCATGGGAGCTGCCCAGAAATCAGGATACTGGAGTGAAGACCATACCTACTTCTGCGATCTATATATCGGTGCCATTGGAAGATGGATTGTTACGGAATATGGCCGACGTTTTTCAGAGGCAGGATGTATTGACTCACCAGAAGACATCCATTTTTTACATCCAAACGAGATCAGGAAGGCTGCCATTCCAATGGGAAAGGTCAACCTCCGACCCTATGTGGAGAGAAGAAAGAAGGCCTGGGAAGAGAGTTTAAAAATTGACCCACCACCCTTCTATGGTGATATCAGTCAGGCCCAGTCAGTTTTAAAGAGCGACCCTACCCTCTCTGTCTCCACTCAGATTCCTATTGTGAGGGAAGAACTAAAGGCAGATCTTTATGGAGCGGCGGCTGCTCCAGGAATTGTCGAAGGCGTGGCCAGGGTGATCATGGGAGCAGATCATCTTTCCCAGCTTCAACCTGGAGAGATTCTTGTTGCTCCTGGAACATCAACCGCATGGACAGTTGCCTTCAGCGTGATCAAAGGTCTAATCACCGATGGTGGAGGAGCACTCTCCCATCCCGTAATCATGGCCCGGGAAAATGGCATTCCGTGTGTAGCGGGTTGTTTGGAGGCTACCACTAAGATTAAGACAGGCCAGAGGGTAAGGGTGGATGGAGACCGAGGAGTCGTCTATATTCTGGATAAGTAGGTAATGGTTCGTGACTGTTAAATCATCTTCGATCCATGAAAATCTCTATTTACAGATTAAGGGGATTTCCTCTGAAGAATTTAAATGGAATGTCCCTTTAATATAAAAAGAAGGGGTAGGGAAATCTAAAAATAACCATGGGGAAATAAAGGCGACAAGAAAGGAGATAGATATGGATACGAAACAATATCAGATGTATATTAATGGGGAGTGGGTGAATAGTATGGATAATGAGTTTTATGATGACCTCAATCCTTACATTGGTGAGGTCTTTGCTAAGGTTCCATCTGGAAAACGCGCTGACGCAAAGCGGGCAATCGATTCAGCAGTAGCAGCATTTCCCTCCTGGTCTCACACACTCCCTGCTGAACGTCAGGCTTTATTCCTCAAGGCAGCTGAAATTCTCGAAAAGAAAAGGGATGAAATTGTCTCCATTCTCGCTGATGAGACAGGTTGCACTTTTGGTTTTGCTATGTTCCAAACCATGTTTACCCCTGGGTTGTTACGGGAAGGCGCTGCCCAAGTCCATCAGGTAACAGGGGAGATTATTCCCTCTGATCTCCCTGGGGCCTTCCATATGGCAATCCGTCAACCTGTAGGGGTCATTGCAGGGATTGCCCCATGGAATGCACCTCTGATCTTATCACTTCGCTCTATATGTTTGCCTATTGCCTATGGAAATACAGCGATTCTTAAACCTTCAACCGAATCAGCAGTCTCCGGTGGGGTGGTCATTGCAGAGGTCTTTCACGAAGCAGGATTCCCAAAGGGTGTTCTGAATCTTGTCACAAACGGCCCCGGAAGAAGTGATGAAATAGGAGATGCGTTGATTGAAGACCCCAGGGTGAGGCGCATCAGCCTGACCGGTTCGAGCGCAGTTGGCCGTCAGATTGCTGAGAAAGCAGGTAGATACCTCAAGCGTGTCGCCCTTGAACTTGGTGGGCAAAATCCGCTGATTGTTCTTCGAGATGCAGACATTGATCAGGCTGTCAATGCTACTATATTTGGTGGTTTTCTTCACCAGGGTCAGATATGTATGTCCACACGCCGGGTCATCATTGAAAAGGAGGTCGCTAAGGAGTTTACTGAAAAACTTGTAAAAAAGGTCTCAGGACTGAAAGTTGGGAATCCGAAAGAACCAGATACGGTCATTGGCCCTCTAATCAACCAACACCAATTCAATCAAGTGAAGGCCAGTGTGGAGTCTGCTATAAGAGACGGTGCTAAAGTGCTCTGTGGGGCCAAATCAGAAGGCCTCTGCTATTACCCAACTGTTCTAACCAATCTAAAACCTGGTTCACCTTTTTTACGGGAAGAGACCTTTGGCCCTGTTGTTTCAGTGATTGAGGTCAAAGACGAAGAAGAGGCCATAGCCCTTGCCAACGATACGATGTATGGGCTTTCCGCTTCTGTGTTTACCAGAGATGTCGTAAAGGGCTTAGCAATTGCCGAGCGGATCGAATCGGGCATTGTTCACATCAACGACCAGACCGTTCACGATGAACCTCAAGTTCCTTTTGGCGGAATGAAGGAGAGTGGTTATGGACGATTTGGGGGCCGCGCTGCGCTTGAGGAATTTACGGAATTACGTTGGATAAGCCTACAGCGCACTGCCCGCCAGTATCCTTTCTAACTGGTGTGTGAGGTGTTTTATTGACCAATGGATTTTTCTGAAGGGAAAGGAGGTGGTTTTTGGCATTAAGTTATTGGCATTAATTTATTCGAAAATAGTCTTGAGGCAAGGTTATGATTTTTAAAAATTTACCAGTTCACCTTAATAAAAAGGAGGGAAAAAAATGAAACCTAAAAAACTTTTCATTTACCTGATATTATCAATGATTTTTATCACCTTCCTAATGGTTAATCATTCCCAGGCAAAGGACAAAATCCGAATCGGAAACCCTATTGCTCTTTCGGGTCCGAATGCTCCTGGTGCAATGATGACACAAATTCGATCCTATGACCTGTGGGTTGAAGATGTTAATGCAAAAGGGGGAATTTATGTAAAGCAGTTGGGTAAAAAATTACCTGTAGAGATTATCAGATATGATGATAAGAGCGATATAGGAACCTCAGTGAAACTATTTGAAAAACTGGTTTTGGATGATAAGGTTGACTTCATCTTACCCCCCTGGGGAACTGCATTCCACTTTGCCATCGCTCCACTTACCACGAAGTATAAGACCCCCGTGCTCGGACCAACAGTTTCGTCTTTGAAACTTAAGGAAATGGCACATACCATTCCCTATATGTTCATAACATTGAACCAACCCTGGGATCATGGGGAAGTAATTGTTGATATCTGTCTTGAAGTGGGAGTCAAAAAGGCAGCAGTGATCCATCATACTGACCTTCATGGTATAGAAATGGCCACATCCATCGTTCCAATGCTGGTTGGAAGGGGGGTGGATGTCCTTCTCTATAAGAGCTTTCCAGCAGGGGTGAAAGACCTCTCCCCATTGCTCAAAGAGATTAAACCCCTCGGGGTGGATGCCCTCATTGCATCTGCTTACCCACCAGAAAACTGGTTAATGGTTGAACAGATGATCACAATTGATTTAAATCCAAAACTCTTTTTCTCCTCAGTAGGGATTGCTTATCCATCTTTCCGAGATAAATTTGGTGCAAAAGCAGTAGAGGGGATATTTGGAACTGGTTGTTGGAATCCGAAGCTTTCCCCTGCTGCAAAGGAATGGTTTGATAGATACACAAAACGATGGAAAGTTGAACCTGACCGGTGGGGAACCGCACAGAGCTATGCGACTTGTCAAATTCTGGAAAAGGCGATTGAGATCGCAGGAACACTCGACCCAACAAAGGTAAGGGAAGTAATTGCTAAGGAGACATTTGACACTGTCCTTGGCCGTATAAAATTTGAGAACCAGTTTGCCAAGGGATGGCCAGGTCATGTAGGTCAGTGGCAAAAAGGAGAGTTCTTAGTTGTCGATAAGGCAACCAGGCAGGCAAAACCAATCTATCCCAAGCCTGAGTGGCCAAAGAAGTAGTGATTTAACGGGTTAATTGAAACCATTGGGGGCTGTCTAAAAAGACCTAATTCCTGAGAAATTAATCCTTCTTAATCGATAGGGTCTTTTTAGGCAGCCTTAAAGGAGAATGGAAAAGAGAGAAGGGGATTATTGTGTTTGAGGGCATTGTCATTGCAGGTTTGATTATGGGGGGAATCTACTCCCTTATTGCTGTTGGGCTAAGCCTCCAGTATGGTGTTGGGCGAGTACTTAATATTTCTCATGGCGAATTTATTATGCTCGGAGCGTTTGCCACCTGGTCACTCTACACCCTCTTGGGGGTGAGTCCATTGCTATCTCTGATCATCTGTGGTCCCTTTCTTTTCTTTTTGGGGTTTCTTATCCACCGAACTCTTTTCCAATACTTAAGGGATAAATCCGAATCCATTGGTGCATTTGCTGATAGCTCTCTTTTAGCCTCCTTTGGTCTACTTTTTATTATTCAGAATATCGCCCTACTCATATGGAAGGCTGATTTGAGAGGGTACTCGTACTTAAACTCTCCAGTCAGTATCCTGGGGGCTATATTTACAGCCAATCGAATAGTGGCCCTATTTTTTGCTGTTTCTATAAGCTTAGTCTTTTATCTCTTTTTAACGTATACACGGATAGGAAAGGCGATTAGGGCATCGGCTGAAGATCCGATCACCGCTCAAGTGATGGGAGTAAATATTCATAGAATGCTGGCTATCTGTTTTGGACTCGGGGCATTGATGGCAGGTTTTGCTGGCCCACTCATCAGCATGATGTACGAGATTCAACCCACTATGGGGATCGAGTACACCATCATTGCCATCATTGTGGTGGTCCTGGGTGGGTTGGGAAGTATTACAGGCAGTCTAATTGGTGGTTTTTCATTAGGCCTTATTGGCAGTATCGTCACATATTTTAATCCGGGTCTCTCATTGATTGCCTATTATGTCATTTTCATACTCTTACTCCTGATAAGGCCCACTGGTATTTTAGGGAAATAAAGGATGAAATGCCTTAATGTAATTACTAAAAGACCTTTTACTGTAGTAGGAATTCTTCTCATCCTCATTCTATTGGCCCTCCTACCCCTCTATACCAAACCCTATCCTGTAATATCCCTGACTAATATCCTGATGTATATCATCCTCACAGTAAGCTGGGTCATCTTCTCTGGACCAACTCATTACATTTCACTGGCCTCCGCTGCCTTTTTCGGTGTCGGTATCTATACTTCTGCACTTTTAGGGAAAACCCTACCACTCCCTGCGGTTGTCATTTCAGGGGGTCTTGCAAGTTTTCTACTTGCCATTTTGATTGGCTTACTTACTCTGAGGCTAAGAGGGATGTATTTTATCATATTTACTTTTTCGGTAAGCGAACTCATTAGGCATTTCCTTTTGTGGTGGGAGACGAATATGACAGGAACGGTGGGCAGATGGGTGGTCATGGTGAGCCATACGACTGTTTATCATATCATTCTCACCATTTTTGTAGTCACCATGCTTATTGCCTACATCATCAGACGTTCCCGTTTCGGATTGGCTTTAAGGTGTATTGGAGAACAAGAGGAGGCTGCCATTCACATAGGCATAAATGCAACCATGGTGAAAACGCTTACGTTTGCCATCAGCGCCACCTTTATGGGGGCGGTGGGAGCAATCATGGCAACAAGATGGACATACATAGATCCAAGAATCGCCTTTGACCCTCATATCTCTTTTATGCCAGTTTTGATGGCCATCTTTGGTGGGACTCTACATCCTTATGGTCCTGTTCTTGGGGCAGCAATTTTTGCTTACTTAGAAGAAATCCTGACAACGAAGTTTCCCTATTACTATATGCTACTCTTTGGCACAATTTTGATTGTCGTTATTCTGTTCTTGCCTCAAGGCCTGTTTGGATTGATACAGAAGTGGTGGAAAGGAGGCTCCGGTCAAGAGAATGCTAATCCTTGAGGGGAGAAAGGTCACAAAATACTTCGGAGGACTGGCCGCTTTAAATCAGGTTGACTTTGAGATCAATCAAGGTGAAGTTGTGGGACTGATAGGCCCAAATGGAGCTGGGAAAACAACCCTCTTTAATCTGGTCTCTGGCTTCTTACCGATCACCTCTGGAGAAATAAGATATAAGGGGAAAAAGATAAATGGTTTGAATCCTCATCAAATCTGCTGGAATGGTGTGGCAAGGACTTTTCAATCAATAAAACTCTTTGGAGGAATGACGGTTTTTGAAAATGTCGTTTCAGCCTCCTTATTTGGGTCAAAAAGGGCTATCTCTCTTCTCGAGGCCGAAAGGGAAGCAATGGAATTATTAGAGTTTGTTGGGTTATCATTGGTAAAAAAATCGCTGGCAAAAGATTTACCCATCGCTTTCCAGAAACGCCTTGAAGTAGCAAGGGCGTTGGCCACAAGGCCCGATCTCCTCATGTTTGACGAGGTAATGGCTGGGTTGAACCCTGTTGAGGTATCCCAAGCAATGGAACTTGTAATAAAAATCCGGAATAAAGGGATCACCATTTTCATGATCGAGCATGTGATGAAGGCAATCATGGAAGTATGCGATCGAATTATCGTCCTCCATCACGGCAGTAAGATCGCAGAAGGTAGACCTGAAGAGGTTGCAAACAGTCCAAAGGTGATAGAAGTATATTTGGGAAAGTAAGTTCCAGGATAAAAATTTATTACAAAGAGGTAAACCCATGTTGGAGGTTAACAATATAGATGCATTCTACGGTAAAATTCAGGCGGTTTGGAATGTCTCTTTAACAATCAATCAAAGAGAACTTGTCGCACTGGTGGGTTCAAACGGGGCCGGTAAAACCACATTGCTCAATATCATTTTCGGTCTCCTAAGACCGACTTCAGGTAGTGTAAAATTTCTGGGAAGGCGGATAGATAGACTGTCTCCACATCAGATTGGGGAGTTAGGAATCTCTTATATTCCAGAGGGAGGTAGACTCTTTAGGGAAATGACCGTATATGAGAACCTTGAGATGGGCGCTTATATGGATGAAGCCTGGAAGAAGAGGAAGGAGACATTGGCCCATGTTTATGACCTGTTTCCAAGGCTGGAGGAGAGAAAGAGGCAATTGGTTGGAACCCTGAGCGGTGGTGAGCGTCAAATGGTTGCCATAGGACGGGCCTTAATGTCAAGGCCAAAGATGTGCATTTTTGATGAACCTTCCTATGGTTTGGCCCCTCTATTGGTAAAAGAGATATTTCGTATCATAAAGGGGCTTCAAAACCAGGAAATTGCCATCTTGTTGGTTGAGCAAAATGTCCGCCAAACCTTAGAGATATCGAATCGAGCCTATGTTCTGGAGAATGGACGAATCGTTCTGGAAGGAGAAAGTGAAGGGCTTCTCCAAAACGAATATGTAAAAAAAGCCTATTTGGGGTTATAATAAAATCGTTTAAGCAAAGGAAGGTCATAGAGGATGAATCAGAAGATCGATTTTGTTGATCAAACCCTTCGAGATGCTCAGCAGAGCCTATGGGGTTATATGATGAAGACTGAACATATGACCCCCATTGTAGAGGTCATGGATCAGGTTGGCTATAAGGCCATTGCCACCGTAGGTTCTCAGGCCTTTACTGTACAGGTAAGAAATCTTAATGAAGATCCCTGGGAAAGGATTCGAATTCTTTCTAAGTTGATCACCAAGACTCCTATTCGTGGATCCTACCAGATTGGCTCCCTCTCCTCATTTGATCTGAGTACCCCTCGTGATATCATCACCCTCTGGATAAAACGATCGGTTGCTAATGGAATCAAAAGCTTCTGGATCTGTGATTATCAATACGAGATGGAGAAGTTTATCTATTTTGCAAAAATCGCCAAGGCAGAAGGTGCCGAGGTTGTCCCTGCCCTGATGTATACCTCCAGCCCAGTCCATACAAAAGAACATTGGGCAATGAAAACGAGGAGGCTAATTGAGGCCAGGGAATACATCGATCGGATCATGATTGAGGATGCTTCAGGAATCATCACCCCTGAGGAGACTCGAGAGTTGGTCTCCACTGTTTTAAAAAATTGCGAGGGGTTACCCCTTGAGTTCCACTCCCACTGTAATTCAGGATTGGCTCCACTGTGTTATTTGGAGGCGGTCAAATCCGGTGTAACCACTCTTCACACAGCTGTTTCCCCCCTGGCAAATGGCACCTCCCTTCCTGCAATAGAAACTATTCTTAAGAATATTCGGAGGATGGGATACTCTACAGACATCAATGAGGATGCCCTAAATACGGTTTCTTCTTATTTTAGGAAGGTTGCTGAAAAAGAAGGTCTTCCCATTGGGGTTCCATCGGAATATGATCTCTTTCATTTTGAGCACCAGGTGCCTGGAGGAATGATGACCAATCTCATAAGACAATTGAGGGAGGTGGGTTTAGAACATCGTTTGCAAGAGATCCTCGAGGAGGTGGTTTTGGTTAGGAAGGAGTTAGGATATCCTGTAATGGCTACCCCATACTCCCAGATTGTAGGGGCTCAAGCGGTTGAGAATGTTGTCTCTGGAGAAAGGTATAAACATATACCTGATGAGGTGATCAAATATGTTTTGGGTTACTATGGAGAGCCAGTAGTGCCTATCGATCCGAACGTAATGGATCGGGTGATGAGTTTACCGAGGACCAAGGAATTTATCAATTGGAAACCCGAAGGATATGATAAAACGGTTGAAGAGTTTCGACAGGAATTGGGGCCGGACCTTTCAGATGATGAACTGATACTTAAAATTCTTATCCCTGGGAAGCCTGTGAAGAGGGCTGAACCTAAGAAGGTGGTCCCCCCACCTGTGGTAAAGGCGCCTGAAACTGTGAGCCATTTCATGGAGTTCCCAACGGAGTTTAAAGTGGATGTGGATGGGGAGGTATTCAATGTGAAGATCTCTCCTGTTTGGGATGGCGATGGAAAGAGTGAGACATCGTGTGTGGCAGAGAGTTCGCAGACACAGAAAACGACTACGAAGCAGAGGCAGATCCCTTCAGGAGCAATATTCTGTGGGATGGCAGGTTTAGTTCTTTCGATTGAGGCGAAGGTGGGAGCTCGGGTAAATGCAGGGGATCTAATAGCGATTATTGAGGCAATGAAGATGAGGAGGCCCATCAATTCTCCCCGCAGTGGAGTGGTGAAGGAGATTATGGCCCGGGAGGGAGAGATGGTCTCTCCTGAAGATATCCTGATGGTGGTGGAAGAATGATTAAGAAGATTCTTATAGCCAATCGTGGAGAGATAGCGGTTCGTATTATGCGAGCCTGTCGGGAGATGGGAATTAGATCTGTTGCAGTCTATTCAGAGGCGGATAAAGATGCCCTATTTGTCAAGTATGCAGATGAGGCCCACTGTATTGGACCACCGCCTGCTCCGATGAGCTATCTCAATATTGAAAAGATCATCGAGGTAGCAAAAGAGAGCGGGGCTGAGGCCATCCACCCTGGTTATGGCTTTCTGGCTGAGAATCCAAAATTTGCACGTACTTGCGAGCAAGAAGGGATAAAATTCATCGGACCGTCCAGTAGGGTTCTCGAACTGATGGGAGACAAAGTTGCTGCGCGGCGGGAGATGGCAAAGGCAGGGGTACCAGTGGTTCCAGGTACGGATCAATGCGTGGCTGAATTCAGGCAGGCCAAGGAGATAGCCAGTAAGATTGGTTACCCAATCATCCTTAAACCCTCTGGAGGGGGAGGAGGAATTGGGATGACCATTGTGGCGAACGAATCTGAACTGGCAAAAGCCCTTGAGTCCACTCAGGCCATTGCCCAAACCACATTTGGTCTCTGTGATGTCTACATTGAGAAATACTTATACAATCCCCGACACATTGAATTTCAGATATTGGGTGACTCAAAGGGAAATGCCATTCACCTCGGGGAAAGAGAATGTTCCATTCAAAGAAGACATCAAAAATTGATCGAGGAATCACCTTCCCCAGCGGTTACCCCTTCAATGCGGCATCAGATGGGTGAGATTGCCGCTCGTGCTGCAAGATTTGTAGGTTATGAAAGCGCAGGGACGATGGAGTTTCTCTTCTCTGAAGGCAACTTTTACTTTCTCGAGGTGAATGCACGGGTTCAAGTTGAGCATCCCGTGACGGAGATGGTTACAGGGGTAGACATTGTAAAAGAACAGATAAGAATCGCCTCAGGTCTTCCCCTAAGTCTTAAACAAGAAGATATCAATTGGAAAGGTTGGGCGATTGAGTGCAGGATCAATGCAGAGGATCCCCTGAACGATTTTGTTCCTACACCAGGTAAGGTCAGGAATTATCATGCTCCAGGTGGAACAGGAATTCGGGTGGATAGTGGTGTCTACTCATCTTACACCATACCTCCCTTCTACGATCCAATGATATCAAAACTCATCGTATGGGGAAGGGATCGGGACGAGGCCATTGCGAGGATGCTTCGGGCCCTCTATGAGTATGTCATAATTGGAATCAAAACCAATATTCCGTTTCATAAGGCGGTGATGGAAAATCCATCCTTCAGAAAGGGAGAACTTGGAACCCATTTCATTGATCAGCAGACCGCTCTGCTCGATGAGATGAAACGAATCGTGGATGAGGAAAAAGCGTTGGAGGAAAAATTACCTTATAGAGAGGATAGAAAGAAGATTGCTGCTATCTCAGCAGTAGCGGCGTTTACCCAGATGGTCTCTCAAGGACAAAAAGGGGGACAGTGGCAAAGTTAAGTTTGATGAGTCGATGGTCGTCAGATGGGAGAAAAGGCCATACTGATACTTGGCACTTTGGATACGAAGGGGGAACAGATCCTCTTTCTTAAGGAACGAATCACTCAGAGGGGACATCGGGCCATTGTTATGGATTTGAGTATGGGGGGAGAATCCATGTTTCAATCTGAAATCTCCCCTGAGGAGATTGCCAACCTCGCTGGAAAGAAACTAAAAGATCTTATCCATTCAAAAGACCGATTCGCTGTAACCAATGCCATGACTCTTGGCGCTCAGCAAAAAGCATTAGATCTTCTTTCCAGAGGGGACCTCAATGGAGTGGTAGCGTTGGGAGGAGCCACAATGGCCTTAATCGCCTCACAGGTGATGGCCAAACTCCCCTTTGGTATACCCAAAGTCATTGGAACCCCTGCAGCAATGCCAGCCTACATCAATAGATGGTTCGGGGCAACCGACATTAGTGTCATGCAATTGATCATGGAGATTGCTGGAATGAATGACCTTGTCAAAAATGAAATTGCCCAGGTGGCAGGGGCTATCTCTGGAATGGTCGAGGAGGCTTATGATCACAAAACCTTAACTCTACCCTATCCTTCCATTGCAGTGACTGAACTCGGCTTTTCAGACAAATGCGCCAAGTATGTAGAAAAACTTCTAACTGAAAAAGGTTACTATGTTTATCCCTTTCACGCTCAAGGAATAAGCGACCGAGCCATGGACCGACTGATCTCTCAAGGATTTTTTGACGGGGTCATAGAGATTGTCCCAGCAGGTCTTATAGAGGAAAGATTCAAAGGAAACAGGGCTGCTGGGATGGAACGATTGGATGCTGCCTGTGAGAGGGGAATTCCCCAAGTATGGGCACCCTGCTGTTTAAATCTGACAGGTGCTGGTCCCACCCGATTCAATCGAGAAAAATATCTGGCCTCTGGGAAAGTTTTAATGATTGATGAAATGAGAGCAATGGCCCGATTTCCAAAGGATGAGTTGATCATTGGGGCAAAACTATATAGCGAAAAGATTAATAAGACTAAAGGCCCATTGAAACTGGTGGTTCCCCTTCGGGGATGGTCCTCTCTTGATAAAGAGGGAAGTATTCTTTATGCCCCTGAAGAAGACCGTCTCTTTATCGAAGAACTTAGAAAAAACCTTAAACGGGATATTGAGATAGAAGAGGTAGATTGCAATCTTGAGGATTTTAAAACCGCACAGGCATTGGTTGAAACTCTTGATCGATTTATGAAGCAAGAGAATCAATTAGCGGAACAAAGAAAGCCAGAATTTAAGGGTTATTAATGATTAAATTCAAATTTCCTAATTATCGAGTTATTTTAATCCCAGCCTTCTCTCTGTCCCAGGTGTTAGGAGTGATCCCTGCCTGTTTGAGTTTATACTTCTCCACACGTTCTGTAGGCGTTTTTGGCAAACTCTCCATAAATTCCACATATCGAGGAACTGCAAAGTAAGGCATTCTTTCATTACAATGCTTGATCAACTCTTCAGGCGTTAGGCTTTCACCGGGCTTGAGGACCACGCATATCTTCATCTCATCCTCCCCCACTTCCGAGGGCACAGCCACGGCTGCGGATTCGAGGACACTTGGATGGGAATTGACTGCCCGCTCCACTTCAAAGGAGGAGATGTTTTCCCCCCTTCGTCTGAGGGCATCCTTCTTCCGATCGACAAAATAGAAATATCCATCTGCATCCTTCCTCCCAAGATCACCCGTATGAAACCATAAATTGCGAAATGACTCGAGGGTCTTCTCAGGCATATTGTAGTATCCCAACATCATGGTATAAGGCTCCCTCGGACGAAAGACAAACTCCCCTACCTCTCCAACAGGAACCTCGTTGTCTTGATCGTCCACCAGTTTTATCTCGTAAATATCCATCGGCTTTCCACAGGATCCTGGTCTCCTATCGTTCACCCTGACGTGAATGGGAATCCCTATCTCTGTCATCCCATATCCTTCTAAACATTTTATTCCAAACCTCTTCTCTGCTTCATCCATTACTGCTGGAGGGCATCCTGCTCCCAGGGCAATCCGGATGGGGTTGTCTAGATCATCAGGCCTTGGAGGCTGTTTGACAAGGATTGGGATAACTGCCCCGAGGTAATTAAACTGTGTGGCTCCATAGTGACGCACCTCATCCCAGAAGCGAGAGGCACTAAATCGATCAGCCAGAACCATCTCGGCCTCTGCGATGAGAGTTGTGAGTGTTGTCAGCACCTGAGCGTTAAAATGGTAGAGAGGCAAAAAGGTATAGAAAATATCATCCTTTCCTCCTTCTCGATACTCCAGCATCTTTTCTGCACAAACAATATAAAATTTGTGCGGGCATAATGCCCCTTTAGAAGGACCGGTTGTCCCTGAAGTGTAGATTATGCTGATGGGGTCTGAGGGGAGGACTTTTACATCAACCGGATCTTCAGAGTGGCTGAAAAGTTCTTTGAAACTCATCATAGGAATCCTAAATCCACCAATTTCATCTTTATTCCCATCACCAAGAACCACTATCTTCTCCAATTTCTTCAATTCATCCTCAATCAGTTTGAGACGATCCAGAAATTCGTGGGCAATGACAAAGATCCTTGAATCAGATTGATCCACAATATGTCGCAAAAACTCCCCTTTGTAGGAAACATTGACCGGAACTTCTACCGCCCCACACTTGGCAAGACCAAACCAAATATAAATAAACTCCGGACAGTTCGGGAGCATGATGCTAACCTTGTCTCCCTTTTTGACCCCAAGGGATTTAAATCCATTTGCACATCGGTTGGCGTAACGATCGATCTCTCGATAACTAATGTTCTGATCCTTAAATCGAAGAAAGATTTTGTCCCCTAACCTTTCTGCTCTATCCTCAATCATCTCTCCAAGTACTAAGGGAAGATTTCGGCCCCCCATCTCGGTCTCCTCCTTTCACTTCCAGTCCCTCTCATTCCCAGTAATGGTCACACAGGCAATCCCTCCCCAAATCGCCCCTCCCAAATTATGAACAAGCCCTAACCTTGGATTCCTCACCTGCCGAGAACCTGCCTTCCCCTGAAGTTGCTTATAAACCTCATACTGCATCCTTAACCCACTTGCACCCAGGGGATGACCAAAACACTTCAAACCCCCATCCGTATTGACCGGAAGCTCCCCCCTCAAACTAAATGTCCCTGCCTCAATGTCCTCCTTAGCCCTACCCCTCTGACTCCACCCCAAATCCTCATAGATCACCATCTCATGAATCGTAAAACAATCATGAACCTCCGCTACACTCAACTCCTTAAGCGGATCCTTTATCCCCGCCTCCTCATAGGCCACCCTCGAAGCACGAACATTCTCCTCAACATGAGCAAAATCATAACCCTGTGTCATTAAATCCAACCGCGGCCCAACACTAATAGCCAATGACTTAATATAAATCGGATCCTCCCTAAAATCCCTGGCTAAATCCGCTCGTGTAACAATTGCCGCAGCAGCCCCATCACTTACACCACAACAATCCAAAACTCCCAAAGGCCAGGCAACAATAGGAGCCTTCAAAACCTGCTCCACCGTCAACTCGTTCTGAAAATGTGCCTTAGGATTCATACTCCCATGATAATGATTCTTAACCGCAATCTTAGCCAGATACCTCCTCCCCTCCTCAGGGTCTATCCCATACTTATTAAAATACCCAAGGGCCAACTCCGAAAACATCGCAGGCGGAGAAAGTGAAGGCTCAGTCCCCGTGGTCCCCATCGTCGAGCGGCCCAGTACATTGGTAGGCTGAACCCCTGTCCACCCCGTATCCTTCAACTTCTCCACCCCCACCGCTAACGCTATCTTACAAGCCCCAGAAGCCACCGCATAGACCGCACCTCTCAAAGCCTCCATCCCTGTAGCA
>JBBIRM010000060.1:0-15489 GCA_037441765.1 Deltaproteobacteria bacterium
GAAGGTTTTTTAAGAAGACTAAGAGTGCACTTTTGAATTTTAAATCTTACAAAAATAGTGTACTTTAATTTTTAAATAACACCCAGTAAAATTTATTTGAAAATCTCTTTTAATCCATGTAGTATTTCATCGTAGTAAGGTCTATAAAGATTTTAAAAAAACTCTGGAGGTTAAGGTGAAAAAGATAGCTCCCTCTATTCTCTCTGCAGATTTCAGCCGACTTGGAGATGAGGTGAAGGAGGTGGAGTCTGCAGGTGCAGATCTGATACACGTCGATGTGATGGATGGGCATTTTGTTCGGAATATCACCATTGGGCCTTTGGTGGTGGCAGGGTTAAGAAAACTTACCTCTCTTCCCCTGGATGTCCATCTAATGATCGAGCATCCTGGCAGGTATATCGAGGCATTTGCCGAGGCAGGAAGTAACTGGATCACTGTTCACGCAGAGGTATGTCGTCGCCTCAGGGAGATGGTGAAAAAGATACGACATTTTGGGGTTAGGCCCGGAGTGGTGCTAAACCCTTACACATCTATAAAAGCACTCTACCCTGTTCTGGATGAGATCGATTTAGTCCTTCTGATGTCTGTCAATCCAGGGTTTGCAGGCCAGGCCTTTATCCCATCCGTTTTAAAAAAGATTGAGAAGTTGAGAAAACTTGTTGATTCGAATCATTACACCTTAGAAATTGAGGTAGACGGAGGGATTAAGGTCGACAACATTAAAGAAGTTTCAAGGGCAGGAGGCGATATCTTTGTCCTCGGGACAGGTATCTTCAAAACAAAGGATTACCGGGAAACCATCCAAAAGATAAGACAAGCTATCGAATAGTTTTTTTGGTTATTTCACTCCCTAAGATCATTTTCTATTTTTGATATACCCCTCTATGGCCTCAATGAAAGATAGGAAATCAGTTTTGTTCTCTCTAACCAATGAAAGAAGTTTTTCGTCAGAGATAAACCAATATCGATGGATTAAAGAATTCCTGAAATCAAAAAAGGGTTTTATCTTTTTAGAAAGAAGTTCAGGGATAATTCCAGTTTGTCCAGCGCGAAGAATGGTTTCAATATAGCCTACAACAGGTTCTCCCTTATCTTTCGCGAGGATGTGTTGAAGTATATTTGCCATGGCTTCAGCAATCTCAATGAGAGAGTATTTTAATCCCTTTATTATCCACGGCTCCTTGAGGATTTGAAGATCCGAATTATTTAATAGCAGTTCTTCAATTTCGTTGTGGCGGGATTTAATTTCTAATAGATACTTTTGGATTCTTTCAATATCGATTTTCATAACAAGGAGGCTTCGGTGAGGATACCAGCACATTCTCTATATTTTAAAGAAACATACTCCACCAAATCTGTCCGCAACTCAGGATCATGATCGACAAGTAATATTCCCTCCTTAAAGACTCTTTTAAGAAATGTAAATGGAGCATGGTTAATGATCTGGATATCGAAATGGTCAGCAGAAAGATCAATCCCTTCTTCTTTAAAAAGGTAGGAGAGCTGTGTTTTTATATCAGCACTGAGGACAAAAGGATTCTCTTCAGAGTTCTTAGCATAAATCCCTACATCGATATCTCTGAAGGATTGTTCATTGACAAAGGACCCGTAGACATAGGCAAAAATGATCCGGTTGTCTTGAAGAAGTGTTTCCTTTAATAGATCAAGGATTTTTTGCTTATCCATCATCCTTGCATGCCAAAAAGGGGAAAAAAATTTCCAAAAAAGAATTGGTGGCGGTGCAGGGATTCGAACCCCGGACTCTGCGGATATGAGCCGCATGCTCTAACCAACTGAGCTACACCGCCAGCCCAAATAAAATTTTACAGATTCCTTTAGTTTTGTCAAATGAAAAAATGGGTAGATCGTAATCCCTCACTTAAGGGATGATTATATAAATCGGGTAGGGATATCTCCAAAAATCTTATATAGCGGGTCGGTTAATAGAATGTCTGAAGAAAGAGATTTCATCTAAGGAGATGGTAGCCTTTTCAATACTCAAGGGATTCTGTAGTCAGGGAGCAATATAAGGTTTCCGCTATAAGATTTTCTCCGACATTCCTACCCGATTCCCCGGATGAGTGAGGTGTTACGAGATCTCTGAAAAAGTATTTAAAAACGATTTTTAGACTGGGGAGGTGGGTGAGAAGGCTTTAAAGGACTTTTTTAGAGGTCTCAAAGGGAGTGTTTTGAAAATTTAAAACTCAACCTGACTAAGATGATATAGGAAGTGGATTCCCTTGATTTTAAGCAATTTATTTCCGATAATAAGTTGAATATTGCTGGAGGAGAGAAGATGAGGATTGCCTATTTTGATTGTTTCTCAGGAGCAAGTGGGGATATGATCCTCGGAGCGATGATTGATGCAGGGCTTTCACCGAAGGCCTTAAGAGAAGAGTTAGAGAAACTCCGGGTGCCTGGTCTTCGTTTAAAAACGAGGAAGGTTTTAAAAGCAGGGATAGCAGGGACACAGGTGTTTGTGGAACGAAAGAATGAGCGGAGGACTCATAGAAATTTGAAAGAGATGCTATCAATCATTGACCGGAGTCGATTAGATTCCGAGGTTAAGGAGAAGAGCAAAACAATCTTTCAGAAGATCGCCACCGCTGAGGCAAAGATTCATAACATCTCAATAGACGAAGTCCATTTTCATGAATTGGGCGGGTTGGATTCTGTGGTGGATATTGTTGGTTCTGTCATCGGGCTTGGGCAGTTGGGGGTTGATGAGGTTTGGGTATCGAAGGTCAATGCAGGTGGTGGATTTGTCAAATGCGAACATGGAATACTTCCTGTTCCTGCACCTGCCACCTTATCCCTGATGAAAGGAAAGCCCATCTATTCCTCAGGTATCGAAAGGGAGCTTCTCACCCCAACAGGAGCAGCCATTTTAACTACCATGGGCTCCAGGTTTGGAGAAATGCCTCTTATGGAGGTAGAAAAAATAGGCTATGGGGCTGGACGGGATGACCTTCCACACCCCAATTTGCTTCGTTTGATGATAGGGAATTCTTTGAAAAATTCAGTCAAAGAGAAGGTCAGTGTTATTGAGACAAATATCGATGACATGAATCCGCAACTCTTCGACCATATTATAGAAAGGCTATTGAAAATGAAGGCCTTAGATGTTTTTCTCACTCCAGTAATGATGAAGAAGAATAGGCTTGGAACACTTCTTACTGTGGTCTCTCCTCCCGACCAAAGGGATATTATTACAGAATTTATATTGAGGGAGACAACAACCCTTGGAATGCGGTGGCGTGAAGAAGAGAGGATCCGGGCAGAAAGAGAGATTGTTACCCTCGATACTCCTTATGGAAAAGTAAGATTTAAGATAGCATATTGGAAAGGAGAAAAGGTAAACCTTTCTCCTGAATACGAGGATTGCAAAAAGATTGCTACCAGGAAGGGAATTCCTTTAAAGGATATCTTTGAAGAAGCAAAGAAAATCGCAATGAAGTGGTTCGAGGGCAGAAAATCATTACAAAAAAAGAGGCAACATTTTCCTCCTCATAGATAGGCTTGAATATTAGGTGATGAAGGCTTATATTTAAATTGAAGGAGAAAAAAAGATGAATGCCAAGGAAAAACTTATTTTTATAAGTATTGTTCTAATAATTATAATGCTTTTTACAGCCCATGACGGTTTGGCCCAGCCGAAACCATTAACCAACCCACCCACCATTATCCATTCCTATGCGGAGGAGAAAGGATATTTCGGTACCATATGGAGGGTCTACCTTTCGGCAGAGGATCCTGATGGAGATATGTGGAAAATTGCTATCACTGTGGATCAATTAGGTTATGGGCATTATCCAACCGATTGGGTTTATCTCAAACCACGCCATCAAAAGGAGTTCAAGGGATATCTCCAATGGAATACCTTCAGTTCAAAGACACACTTTTTAAGGGAATGGACACAGATTACAATAAAGATATCGGTTTTTGACAAGGCGGGTAATGAGAGCAATATCGTCACTTTTCCATTTGAGTTTATTTCAGGAAAGCCCCACCTCACTAAGCCACCTGCTCCTTTTGAGCAGGGGAATATCCCAAGGTTGGGACATATCACCATTGATCTATATGAAACAGACATTATGGTTGGGGACGGGAATTTAAATTAAACTTCCCAAATCCCAAAATGCCTATTGCCAACTTTCCTCTCTTCCCAATGCTTGGGGAGAGAGGGTTAGGGGTTTATGAAGGACTTTTTATTTTTCTTGCATTTAAATAAATAGAATGGTAAAAGATTTTTAATAGTTTTAAAGAGGAGGATTCTTATGAAAAGGATGATTCAGATAGGGTTCATCGTTCTCCTGATTATTGTAATGGGCGTAGGTTGTTCCACAACTGTGAAGGAGAGGCAAAGAGAACCAAGTGGAGAGGAAACTGGATCGAGGGCAAAATATTATCATTTTGATGATGTCCTTATTCCCCATGAACTGAATTTCAAACAGAAGAAGTCTTTTGTTTATGAGACCCCGCGTTTTAAGGCAGGGATTTTGTATTTTAAAAAATGGAGAATTGATGTGGAGTCTTTAATCGATTTTTTTAGTTACCATATGGAAAAGGACAACTGGAAATTGGTTAATAGTTTTAAGGGGAAAGAAAACATCCTCAATTTTTCAAAGCCGGATAAGAATTGCACTATTAAGATTAGTGAAAATTGGTTGGGGTATACAGAGGTAGAGGTAAGGGTTGGGCCCACAGGAGAGAAGAAGATGTAAGAGTTTAATATGTTATTGGAGCAAGTCAAAAGGACCATTGATCAATATCATCTATTAGAGAAGGGTGATCGTTTGATCATTGGGGTATCTGGAGGAATGGATTCAATGGTCCTTTTACACGTCTTAAATACCCTCCGTAAAATTTTTAACATTTCTCTGATCGTAGCCCATGTCAACCATGGCCTCCGACCTGCTGAATCAGAAGAGGAGGCGAAATTAGTTCAGAAAGAATCGGAGAGGCTTGGTTGTCCTTTTGAATATGGAGAGTTCGATGTAAAGGAATTTCAGAAGATGACAGGCCTCTCCCTTCAGGATGCGGCAAGAAAGATTCGTTTCCAATTCTTCCAAACCCTTCTTGAAAAGTATGATGCCCATAAGGTCGCATTGGGCCATAATGCGGATGACCAGGTTGAAACGTTTCTCTTAAATCTTTTTCGGGGTTCGGGCCTGAGAGGGCTGAAAGGGATGCTTCCTATCAGAGATGGAAGGGTGATTCGACCCCTCCTTGAAGTTTGGAGAAGTGATATTGAATCGTTTGCCATCCGACATGGGGTCCCCTACCTTATCGATTCTTCTAATCTACAGAGAAAATATCTTAGGAATAAGATTCGGCTTGACCTTATTCCATTCATTGAAAAAGAGTATTTCCCAAATGTCAAAACGACGATCAATAAGATTTCAAAAATCCTTAGGGAGGAAAACGATTGCCTCGAAAGCCAAACCGAGAAAGTTTACCAAAGGATTGTCCGAGAAGAGAAAGGAGTCCTGTCTCTAAGTTATTCTGATTATCAGTCTCTACATCCCTCCCTCCAGAGAAGGGTTCTTTGGAAGATGATAAGGAGTTTGTTGAAGAATGAGTTGGCAATGGAGGAGACGGGTCAGTGGCCAATTGATTCACTTATTAGAAAATTGAAGAATCCCTTTGAGAATTTCATCCTCGAATTATCCCAGGACATCTATTTAGAGAAGAATTATGATACGCTCTTTCTGAGAAGAGGAAGGGTCAATTGGATTCCACCTTTTGAGGTTGAACTGTTATTGCCAGGGAAAACCTTTATCCAGGAGATTGGCCACGAGATCATTGTGGAAGAGTTAGAAATGGGCAATCGGATTAAAGAATTGAACATCTCCCCATGGGTTGCCTTTTTTGACTATCACCGCCTTAAATTTCCACTAAAAGTTCGAAATTTCAGGCCGGGCGACCGATTTCAACCCTTGGGAGTAAAGGGAACTCAGAAACTAAAGAAGTTTTTCATTGACCATAAGGTTCCAAGATTTGAGAGAATGAAGATCCCGCTCCTCATCTCAGGCGATACGATTGCCTGGGTCATAGGCTACAGGATTAGTGAGAAGGTGAAGGTGACAGAAAAAACAGATAAATTTTTAAGGGTTGAATTGATTTAATAGAAACAGGTGTGGGATTGACATAAACGAAGAGTTCATTAAAATTTAATCATGTCTTTGTGGTCAAAAAAGAGTAGAATTGTTATCACCTGCGCGAAAGGGATAACCCCTTTCCTAAAAGAAGAAGTTCATTCACTTGGATACCCTGTTCTTTCTGAGGGAATGGCGAGCATTGAGACAGAAGGAACTCTCGAAGACTCTATGAGGCTAAACCTTTTTATCCGAACAGGCCATCGTATTCTGTTTCTCTTAGAAAGGTTTAAGGCAAGAAATCCAGACGATCTTTATGAAAAGGTTCGCTCCATAAGATGGGAGGAAGTGGTTCCCGAGGATGGCTACTTATGTGTGACATCCACTGTATCCAACCCAACGATTCAAGATACACGATTTGCCAATGTTAAATGTAAGGATGCAATTGTGGACAGGGTTAAAATGGTATATCAGAGGAGACCTGAATCCGGTCCAGAGAGAGATAGGACGGTCATCCATCTTTTTTGGAGGAATGAGATTGGGTCTGTTTATCTCGATACCTCCGGTGAGCCTCTTTCGCGTAGGGGATATCGGAAGATTCCCTTGAAAGCCCCCATGCAGGAGACATTGGCTTCTGCAGTGATTCTTGCCACTGGCTGGAAGGGCGAAGACTATTTGATCAATCCAATGTGTGGGAGTGGGACGATTGCCATTGAAGCGGCCTTAATCGGCCTTGGAAGGCCTCCTGGGTTATTGAGAGAAAATTATGGATTTATGCACCTTAAGGGGTATCCAGAATCCATCTGGAAGGATATTCGAAGGAAAGCCAGAGCGGTTTCAAGCGATGCCATGAAAGGCAAGATCATTGCAACGGATATAAGTGCAGAGGCGATCCAGGGGGCTAAGAAAAATGCAATGACGGCAGGGGTCGATCGGTGGATAGAGTTTGGAATCTGTCACTTCGCAGAAACTCCTATCCCCAATGGAAATGGGGTGGTGGTGCTCAATCCAGAATATGGAGAGCGGATGGGCGAAATAGAGGCCTTGAAAGCCGTTTACAAAGAGATTGGAGACTTTTTTAAAAAGCGATGTCAGGGATACCGCGGATACATTTTTACTGGCAATCAAGATCTATCCAAGAGGGTGGGCTTGAGGCCAAGGAGAAAGATTCCCTTCTACAACAGTAATATTGAATGCAGGCTATTAGAGTATGAAATCTACGAAGGAAGTAAAAGGAAGAAAACAGAAGATTAAGCCCCCCTTTTTCTACTTATGATATCAAATGCGATGACTAAGCCACAGAGTGAAATTTATCCAGTCTATTTCATCTATGGAACGGAGGGTTCCCTCATCGATCAAGAGATTCGATCACTCATCGATCGAACCTTATCCCATAAAGAGAAGTGGCTCAATTTTCAAATCTTTAATGGAAAGGAGCATAAAAGCCAGGAGATCGTCCAGAGCGCACAAACCCTTCCGATGTTTTCGAAATATAGGTTTATCCTGGTCAATGAGGCCGACCAAATCCGCGAAGAGGAATTGGATGTATTATTAAACTATATTGAGAATCCCTCCCCCACGACCTGCCTTGTCCTAACCGCTGAGACATCAGGGCCCTGGAGAAGTCATCAAAAAAGAATTGAAAAGGTTGGAAGATGGATAGAATGCGTTCGGTTAAAGGGAGATTCTTTGATCTCCTGGGTACAGAAAAAATCCAGAGAAAGGGGAAAAACTCTATCCTTAGAGGCAATAAACTATTTGATAGAGGTGGTTGGGGATAATCTCTACGATCTTGAGAATATTTTAGAAATGGTATCGTTAGGTAGCGCAGAGAGAAAAACCATTGGATTGAGTGAGGTGGAAGAATTTGTATCAGGGGTTAAGTATAATACCATCTATGATTTGACCGATGCAATTGGGCAGAGGGACTTGAAGAAGGCCATTAGGATTTTAGAAAGCGTGGTTGAAACAAAAAGCATTACATTTAAAAAGGATGAGCAGGGAGTGAAAATGGCCCAAACCCTCCCCTTTCTTTTAAGCCTGATAGCAAGACATTACTGGAGGATGTGGGTGATCAAACAGATGAGTCTTCATGGTCGGGATATAGGGGTGTTGGCAAAAGAACTTGGTCTCAAACCGTGGATGGTAAGAAAATTGATGGAACAAGAGAAGAATTTCTCTGAGGCTTCTCTTCGCGAAGGGATTGAAAAATGTTATAAAACGGATTTAGCCATAAAGAGGACATATGGCCCTGATGAACTCATGATAGAAAAATTGGTGATCGATCTTTGCGGACCAGAACCTACCTAAAATTTCTCTTACAAGAAGGTATAAGAGATGCATGGGGTGACTGCCGGGGTGGGTTGTTTAATGCGAGGTTGTTTTAAGGGCATTAACTTTCAAGGTCAACCTGGATATTTTTCTTGCAGAAGTATTTTTGTGGAGGACTCCCTTCGACTGGGCCTTCTGGATGAGCGGAATGGCCTTTGAAAGGGCTTTCTGAGCGTTTTCAAGATCTTTTCGTTCAATCGCCATCATTACTTTTTTAATGGTGGATTTGATCATGCTTTTGATACGGAGGTTTCGAAGCCTCCTCTTTTCGTTTTGTCGGGCTCTTTTTATAGCAGATAGATGAACAGCCAAAATAAAACCTCCTTTTTCTCTTTATTACTCAGGAAGAAGTAATTTGATTATTTTATTAACATTTTGATATAGGATATGTCAATAGTTCCATTATAACTTTTCATGACTGTTTTGTCACCCACGAAACATGAAAATCCCCCTCACCTTAATCCTCTCCCCTCAGGGGAGAGGATTAAGGTGAGGGGTAAAAATTATTTTCAAGGTAACAATTTTATGTAGGGTAGGCCTTTAGGCCTGCATATCATTGATTCATTTCAAAGGCAAGGCTAAAGCCTTGCCCAACATGATTATTTTTTAAAAATTTTGAAATCTCAAGAGTAACAGTATATATGTCCGAAAAGCCAAAGATTACTAAAGCAGCTTCCATCATCGGAACGGGAACCTTAATAAGTCGCATCTTGGGTTTTCTAAGGGATATGGTCATTGCCCACTTCTTTGGCGCAGGGCTGGCTGCAGACGCCTTTTTTGTTGCTTTCAGGATTCCAAATCTTTGGAGACGTCTGGTAGGAGAAGGCTCTCTGACCATCTCCTTCATTCCTGTTTACACGGAATATTTAACCCGACATTCGGAAAAGGAATCCCGGGAGGTGACAGATATCGCCTTCACTATGGCTGGAATTGTCTTGGTCATCTTGACGGTGTTGGGCATTATTTTTTCACCCTTTTTGATTAAAATCATTGCCCCAGGGTTTTCGCGATTCCCTGAAAAGTTTTATCTTACCGTTACCCTTAATCGGATCATCTTTCCTTACCTTTTCTTTATGGGTCTCTTTGCGCTCTGTATGGGCATTCTGAATTCTCTTCGCCATTTTTTCGCACCTGCCATTGCTCCAATCTTTCTCAATATCTCCATCATTGTTTCGGTCCTTCTCTTCTATCATATGTTTAACGTACCCGTGATGACTCTTGCTGTAGGCGTCCTTGCAGGAGGAGTGATTCAGTTCCTTTTCCAACTCCCTTTTTTATGGAAGAAGGGGATTAGATTTCACTTCAATATAAATTTCAAACACCCTGCTATCAAGCGTATCGGGTCTTTAATGATCCCAGGTCTGATAGGGACAGCGGTTTACCAGATCAATGTCTTTGTGGATACCATCTTTGCCTCTTTTCTTCCCAGTGGAAGCATCTCCTACCTTTTCTTTGCAGACCGTCTCATGGAATTTCCACTCGGGATATTTGCTATAGCCATCGGGATGGCATCGCTTCCGAGCCTTTCTGGATTGGCCTCCGAGGGGAAGAAGGATGAATTAAAAGAGACGCTCTCCTTCTCTTTGCGGCTGGTTTCGTTCATCAGTATCCCTGCTATGGTGGGCTTGATTTCATTAAAAACTCCCATCGTCAATCTCCTTTTTCAAAGGGGAAAGTTTGATTATACTGCCACCCTGATGACTGCAAAAGCCCTTTTCTTCTACTCTATAGGGCTATGGGCCATTGCAGGGTCAAGAACCATTGTCCCAGCCTTCTATTCTCTCCAGGACACATGGACCCCATTAAAGATTGCCCTGATCTGTTTGGGTGCTAATGTCATCTTCAATTCGATCTTTATCTTCCCATTGAAACATGCTGGCTTAGCCCTGGCCACCAGCCTTTCATCAATCCTCAATCTTCTTCTACTTTATCAAAAATTAAGTTCGAGACTTGGGGGAATGGAAATAGAGAGAAATATCAAATCCATTCTTTCTATTCTTTTCTGCAGTCTTCCGATGGGAATTGTAGCCTATTTGATTTGCTCTACCGGGAGTTGGGATACCAAAGGCTATGAGGGCAAAAAAATTATCCTCTTATTGATGGGGATCTTGGGAGGGTTGGTGGTTTATCTGCTCTGTTCTTACTGGGCTAAGAATAAAGAGATGCTCTTTCTTTTAAGGGTAATCCGAAAAAAATAGTAATCATATAAATACAAACTCTTTTAGAAGAGTTTAAAAAAGAGCACATTGCTTGTGCCTTTTCGGCTGAGTACGCTTTCGGTATTGATAAGGCTAACTACCAGTTCTGGTTCTCCATCGTTATCAACATCCTTTACCTGAAAGTCTGAGAAGTATCCTTCGATATCTCTCGTCTTCCAGTTAGTGATTAAGGCATTTTCCTCCCAGATAAGATTAAAAACCTCTCCTTTATCAAAGGATCTAATTCTATCAAAAATCCTCATATCCCTATGATTTTTATTTATCACCACTTCATTGATACCATCTCCATCAAGGTCTCTAATAAGAATTCTTCCAGGGATATAGACCCTCCAGGCAGGTTCAGCACCTGGTCGGTAGGCAATATCCTTTTTCTTTCGGGTATCGTAAGAATTATTTGTTCCACCAAAGCGGTCCCGGCTAACCCAGATCTGTTTTCCATCATTGGATAGGAGCCTTAATCTGTCAAAGTCATCAAGCGTTAAGACGTCCATTGTCTCCTTATTTCGAATATTCGCAAAGGTTATGCCAAAAATCCTCGACTCCTTTGGAAAGGGAAGTTTTGGCCCCTTTTCAAAGGACTTCTTCTTCCAGACGAATTTGTAAATAGGCCCTTCAATCACTGCCTCGGCGTTCATCCGCTGGCCCATCAAAACCAGCCCCTCCTTTGGATGTTCAAGAACCCTGAAGAACCAGTTTGCCTTTTCAGTGATCTTTCTAAATTTTCCCTCCTCGTATTCAAGGATGAAGGAGCGGAGGTTGTCTTCCACAACAGAGGTGACAATGATTTCAGCAAATCCATTTCGGTTCACATCCGCCACATCGAGAGTTAAAAAGTTATGGACATAACCTGTCTCTATTTTCTGGAAGAGGCTCATCTTCTCGCCATCGTATTTGAAGATATATATGTTGTGGTTATCGATAAGGACAAGTTCGTTCTTCTTGTCGCCATCCACATCACCAATGTCCAGGCCTTTGATCTCAAAATTGAAGGTCTGGCTTCTCTTATACCCGGTCTCTTTCCCTAAGTATGTGATGCCAGGTTGACGGGGTTCGGCAAGCCTTCCAGTCATCACCCGTCGGCCAAGGATTTTGTAGCCGATATCCTGAGCGAATTCTCCGATTTTAAGCATCATATCATCGATTCCTTTATGCTGGGTATAGGCAGAAAGTGGAGGCTTCTCCTCGGTGATGTTTATCATTCGGGCATCGAGGCTGATATAGTTTCCCACCTTGGTTAGGCTTCCCATTACAATAAAGTCCGCTCCCACTCTCATCCCGATCTTCTGAGCAACTGCCTCGTCAAGACGCATGGGCCTCTCCTCATATAGGGCCCTTTCTACAAGGTTTCGATCAATCACCTCAATTCTTCCCTCCACCATAATACGAGTGGAGAGGATTTCGTAAATGCCCTCTCTCAGGTAATCGAGGTTTTCCTGACTGTAGATCATAAAGGGGAGGATGGCTACCCTGTAGACCTTGGCAGGTTCCCGTGGTTGGGATATTGAGGATAATGGAGTTATAAGAAGAAGGCTAATGAACAGACAAAGGGAGGTTTTTAATAATATCAATTTAAATTTCATGAAAGTTTCCTCCGAATTTATCTAACTCCCCCAAATTCCTTGGTAATAGGGGGTTGCTTTCCTCATTTAACCTTGGATACAGGTTGATCGGGGTGTGCAGGGTTTGGGACCAAGCGTTGATTGATACAATCTACAAAGAGGTCTAACTTCTCAAGAACTGTTTGACCTAATATCACCTCGTCACCAAGAACCAATGCCTCTTCAAGGGTGTCTCTTCCTTCCAGTTCTATTATGAGAGGCTCGGTTACCGGAACAGCCTCCTTCCGGCCATCCGCATATTCAGCTACCCTCTCCCCCCGCATTGCTAAACCGAGTTGCTGAGCTACATGAATGGGAATAACGGACCTGACTGCACCGGTGTCTATCAGAGCTTTTGTTTCATAAACATGTACTTGATCAGATGGAAGTTTTCCTCGCCGAACCAGTGCCTCTTCCACAGCATTTACAAGTTTTACTTTCGCTCGAACTTCTCCCATTATTAACTTCTTTCAAAATTATATTAGTCCAATAATAGAGATTTGTCAAACTTTAAAAAATCCCCCCTTTCCCTTTTATTTACCCAATCTTAAAGACCATTGCTGCTCCAGTATCGCCTGCAGCACACCCCGCCCAGAGCCCATATCCTCCGCCAAGCATTACCAATTCCTCGATCAGTTCAGCGATCAACCTTCCTGAGGTTGGACCCTGTGGATGGCCATAGATCATAGAGCTTCCATAATTGTTCATCCAGTTTAGATCAATTCCCAATTTCCTTGACAAATTAATGTCATTGACAGCAAATGGGTTGTGGGTTTTTACTGCCTTGAGGTCCTTCACTCCGATCCCAGCATCTCTAAGTGCCATTTCTGCAGCAGGAACAGGGGCCTGAGCCATAAAGCCTTTCTTTGCCCTTGCAAAGCCATAGGAAAGAATCTGAATCTCAACCTTTGGATCTGCGGATAGTTCTTTTGCCTTCTCCCTTGTGGTGACAATCATCCCGATATTGCCATCTGCAGGGTGGGTCTGCGCTCCAAAACTGTGGACTCCTCCTGGCTCAACTGGAGTAAGTTTTGCAAGGCCTTCAGCGGTTGTGTGTATGATCCCCTCATCCTGATCGACCAGTTTTGTCTCTTTTTTACCGATTTTAACTTCGACAGGAAACATATATCTTTTTTGAAAGGCCCTGTCGTTTGCGAGTGAGTCCAGGTACTGCTCATATCGCCTCAGGGCAACTGCATCGCATTCTTCCTTTGTGGCTCCAATCTCCTTTGCAACATTTTCAGCAGTCTGGATCATCTTTAGGCCTGGCCAAGGGTCTCTGTTAAAATTGTCCATCACAGGATTTTCAGATTCTAATTCTCCACCAGGACCAAGGGGATTTGCCCAGACGATATGAGGTCCATTGGAACAACGGTCAGAGACCAGGGCAAATCCAGTCTGGTAGGCACCAAGTTCAATACTTGTGGCAGCAAGGTAGATGCATGTTACTGCAGTGGTGCAGGCCTGACTGACAAGAAGGGCAGGTAAGTCCTTTTTGCCCTCGACCAGCATGGCCGCTGCCCAGGTATGGCCATAAAAGATATGATGCTGGACGACCGTAAATCCAAAATAGAGGTAATCGATTACCGTGGGATCAATTTTTCTGTGCTTAAACCAGCGATTAGCAGTTGTGGCCCCAAGGACAATCGCATTTTCATTGGCCAGACTCCCCTGCCAACGACAAAAGGGTGAAGAGTAGTAACCTCTGAATGGAACATATGCCTTAGTCAATCGACTCATAGGTTTCCTCCTTGATTTTAATACTTATACCAGCCCGCTCCAGTCTTTCTGCCTAACTTTCCAGCCCGAATCATCGATCTGAGAAGGGTAGGGGCAGACCATTTGCTCTCTTTATTTAGTTCCTTATAAAGGTACTCTGTCACATGGAGGGCGATGTCGACTCCTGTGAGGTCCATCAACTCAAATGGACCCATCGGGTAATTTAACCCTAACTTGACTGCCTTATCAATATGCTCAATGCTTGCAATGCCTTCTTCGACCAATCTGATGGCCTCAATTATATGGGGGATCATTAAGCGATTGACGATAAATCCTGGGGTGTCTTTCTTTACCTCAACAGGCTCTTTTCCCATCTTTCGAGCCATCTCCATGACAACAGAGACGGTTTCATCGCTGGTTTCATATCCTCGGATCACCTCGACCAGCCTCATGAGGGGGGCGGGGTTGAAGAAATGCATCCCTGCCACTTTGGCCGGTCGCTTTGTAGACATGGCAATCTCTGTAATTGACATGGAAGAGGTATTGGTGGTTAGGATGACATGAGATTTTGTGAGTTCGTCGAGTTGCCTGAATAGACTCTTCTTTAACTCGAGGTCTTCAAAGACTGCTTCGATGATAAAATCCACCTCCATCAGGTCTTCCATTCTTGTAGTCCCTTTTATCCGACCAAGGATGGCCTTCTTCTGCTCTTCGGTCATCTTCCCCTTCTCGACACTTTTGGAGAGGAACTTTTCGATGTTTTTCATTCCACCTTCAACGAAACGGTCCTCAATATCCCTCATAATGACATTGTATCCTGCCTGAGAGGCCAACTGTGCAATTCCATTTCCCATCGTCCCTGCACCGAGGACGCCAACGACTTTAATCTCCATAATCTCCTCCTTTTTTAAGGTTTTAACTGGGTTTCACGAAATTCGTAACCCATTAATATGACTAATATATTTTAAACAATATCTTTTGAATTGCCTCCTATAAGAATTTTAATTTATTTTCAATTACTTACACTCTCTCAAATCCCTCAAAATCCTCTTTTCTCACAACCTTCTATGAGGGTGGAGGGCAATTTTTTTTACTTTCCTTACTTCCTCTCTCCCAATGGGGAGAGGATTGAGGTGAGGGGGAATTAGCTCTCTTCTTCTCTATAACCCTCTGGATTACTTCACAGACACCCTCAAGATTTGTTAATATCTCATTATCACTGAACCTTAAAATCTCCACCCCTACCCTTGACAACTCCATAGTTCTCAATTCATCCCTCTCCTTACCTTCATCTTCATAATGCTGACCTCCCATCAGCCTCAATCCCAACTCTATATTCAGGAGAATAAAAATCCAAAATAAATCTCCCTATAGAAAACTACCTTCTAAACTTTGCCCTACCTAATTGACGATTTCGCAATATCGCCCAGAGCCTCTTTTCAGCCTCCGTCCCTCCCTTACGGAGTCTCCTGCATCTCTCAATATTTCTACGTTTAATTTTCCCCTCCCATTTACCTAAAATCC